>PNMC01000014.1 GCA_013823365.1 Parvibaculum sp.
ATCGCCGCCCGCCATCACGATGCCGGAGGGCACCACGTCGCGCCGGTCGACGGTCGCCGAGGCGCCGAAGACGAGGATGGGCGAGAGGCCGTCCTTCAGCAGCGCGCGGATGGCCTCCGCCACATCATGCGCGGTGTGGGGCACGCGGATCTCGCGGGCGATGGTGCCGCCCATGGCCTCAAGCCGGGCTTCGAGAACGGCGCGGCTTTTCTCCACCACGCTTTCCTTCGTGCCGGGGAGAAGCGTCGCGACGAGGCCCGCGCGGCGCGGCTCGAAGCGGTGGACCGCCATGGGGGCGGGGCCGAGGCGGGCGATTTCCAGCGCCTTGTCGAGTTCGGCGCGGGGGACCGCGAAAGGGATCACCTTCACGGTGGCGAGCATCTGGCGGGGAGCGACGGTCTCGTAAGGCTGGAGCGTGGCGATGGTCAGCGCCTCGCCGATCGCGTTGATGGCGTTGATCCGGTCCGCGTCGATTTCGAGAACGCCCGGTTCTTCGGCATGGAGGTTCGCGCGGCCGGTGAAGGCGGCGGCGGCCCGGATCGCCTTGCCGGCTAGCGCGCTCGCCAGCGCCGCTGCGGCTTCGTCCTCGGGTACATCGTCGGGCCCAAGCCGGGCGGCGGTGATATGGGTAACGCCCGCCGCCTTCAGCGCCGCAATGTCGGCGCGGGAAAGGATACGGCCTTTCTTGAAGGTCTCGGCGCCTGCCTTTTGCGAATGGGCGAGGATCGCGCCTTCAGCCTCGTCCGGTGTCAGTTCGCCGAAGATCATGTTCGGAGCGTCTCCGTTATCTCGGCCATGATGGAGATGGCGATTTCGGCCGGGCTCTTGGCACCGATGGCGAGGCCGACCGGCCCGTGGATGCGGGCGATGTCGCTTTCTCCGAAGCCTGCTTCCGTCAGCCGGGCGACACGGGCCGCATGGGTCTTTTTCGAGCCGAGGGCGCCGACATAGAAAGCGGGGCTCCCGAGCGCTGCCTGCAGGGCCGGGTCGTCGAGCTTCGGGTCATGGGTGAGGGTGACGATGGCCGTGCGGGCGTCGGGGGCGAGGGCGGCCATGGCCTCGTCCGGCCAGTCCGTCACCAGTGTCATGCCGGGGAAGCGGTCGGCGGAGGCGAAGGAGGTGCGCGGGTCCACCACCGTCACGTCATAGCCCGTCAGCGCCGCGATCTCTGCCAGCGGCTGGGCGATATGGACCGCGCCGACAAGGATCAGCCGGAGCGGCGGGTTGAACGGATTAAGGAACCATTCGGCGCCGTCGGGGGCGGAGACCACCGCGCCCTTATCGCTCGAAAGAACTTCATGTATCGCTTTAATTAACCAGTTTTCTTCTGATTTATCAGATGGATAAACCAGTTTTTGGATTCCATCCATTAACCTTGTGGCGAGCGCCACGGGGCGCTTCTCGGCGCGGGCGCGGACCAGTTGGTTGAGGAGCGCGGCGTCCATCTCAGCCCTTCACAGGCTCGACCATGACGCGGATACGGCCACCGCAGGCGAGGCCGACTTCCCAGGCCATTGCGTCCGAGACGCCATATTCGAGGAGTTCCGTCTTGCCGGTATCGAGGGTTTCGAGGGCGCGGGTCACGACATCGCCCTCGATGCAGCCGCCGGAGACGGAGCCGACGAAAGTGGCGTCGTCGCGGATGGCGAGCTGGCTGCCGACCGGGCGCGGGGCCGAGCCCCATGTTTCGATGACGGTGGCGAGCGCCACCTGGCGGCCTTCGGCCAGCCAGAGGGCTGCTTCCTCCAGCACATTGTCGTGGCTCGTCATGCGGCCCTCCGTTCCGGTTTCCGCTCGATATGGGCATTGGAGAGCGCATCGGCCAGTGCCGCCAGCGAGGCGATGTTGTGGACCGGGCGGAACTCGTCGACATGCGGCAGCAGGGCCTTCACGCCGAGCGCCTTCGGCTCGAAGCGCGCATAGCGGAGCAGCGGGTTCAGCCAGATGAGGCGGCGGGCGCTGCGGTGAAGCCGGGCGATCTCCGGGGCGACGCCTTCGCCGGCATCGCGGTCGAGCCCGTCCGTCACAAGAAGCACGGTCGCGCCCTGGCCGAGCACGCGGCGGGCCCAGTCCACATTGAAGCGGCGCAGCGTCTCGCCGATGCGGGTGCCGCCGTCCCAATCCTCGACGCGGGCGGCGACGCGGGCGAGCGCCTCGTCCACATCGCGATGCTTCAGCTCGCGGGTGACATGGGTGAGCCGGGTGCCGAAGAGGAAGACATGAACACGGTCGCGGTCATTGGTGAGCGCATGAAGGAAATGCAGGAAGATGCGGGCATAGGCCGACATGGAGCCCGAGATGTCGCACAGCACGACAAGCGGTGGTGGGCGGCGGCGCGGCGCGCGGCGCTTCAGCGGAATGACGCCGCCGGAGCGGAGCGTGGCGCGGAGGGTGCCCCGCATGTCGATCAGCGGGCCGTTGGCGGCGGGCCTTGTGCGGCGGGTGCGGACCTCGTCCATCCGCAGCCGGAGCCGGGCGATGGCCGCCTTCGCCTCGGAGAGCTCGACGAGCGACATTTTTTCGAAGTCCTTTTCGCGGAGCACTTCCTCGCCGGAGAAGGTTTCGCTGCGGTCGATTTCGATTTCGGACTCTTCGAGTTCGCTGAGCGCGGTTTCGCCGAACAGGGCTTCGGCGAGGCGGCGGCTTTTTTCGTCCTCGTCAGCGCCCTGCGGCGTTTGGATTTCCGGCAGCATCAGCGACATCATCTTGTCGAGGAGCTTCGGGTTACGCCAGAAGACGTGGAACGCCTGATCGAAGATTTCGTGTTCCTCGTGGCGCTTGATGAGCGTGGCACGGAGCGTCCAGTAGAACTCCTCGCGCGTACCGATGCCCGCCGTCTCGACGGCCTCGACCGCATCGAGCACCTGGCGCGGCCCGACACGGAGCCCGGCGCGGCGCAGGATGCGCGCGAAATGGACGATGTTCTCGGCGAGGCGGCCCGTCGCCACGGCGCGCCCTTACTCCGCCGCCCGGGCGGCGAGGCGGATTTCCTCGAGGATGCGCGCGGCTTCGCTGCCCGAGACGCGGGCGATGTCGTCCTGGTATTTGAGGAGCGCGCCCAGCGTGTCGTTCACGACCTGCCGGTCGAGCGAGACCGCATCGAGCGCGGTCAGGGCTTCCGCCCAGTCGATCGTCTCGGCGATGCCGGGATTCTTGTAGAGGTCCAGGCTGCGGAGCTTCTGCACGAAAGCGACGATTTCCCGCGACAGATTTTCGGAGGCGCGCGGCGCCTTCAGCTTCAGGATCGCGAGTTCGCGGGCGGCATCGGGATAGTCGACCCAGTGATAGAGACAGCGGCGCTTCAGCGCGTCGTGGATTTCGCGGGTGCGGTTCGAGGTCACGATGACGATGGGAGGATGCTCGGCCTTGATGGTGCCGATTTCGGGAACGCTGACCTGGAAATCCGACAGGACTTCGAGGAGATAGGCTTCAAAGGGTTCGTCGGTGCGGTCCAGCTCGTCGATCAGCAGCACGGGCGGGCCTTCGACGGCGGGCGCGAGCGCCTGCAGGATCGGGCGGCGGATGAGAAAGCGTTCGGAGAAGACGTCCTTGCCGAGTTCGGCGCGGTCCTCGACGCCTTCGGCTTCGGCCAGGCGGATTTCGATCATCTGCGCCTGGTAGTTCCACTCATAGACGGCGGCGCCGGTGTCGAGGCCCTCATAGCATTGGAGGCGGATGAGGCGGCGGCCGAGCGCCTCGGCGAGCACCTTGGCGATCTCGGTCTTGCCGACGCCCGCCTCGCCCTCGAGCAGCAGCGGGCGGCCCATCTTCAGGGCGAGGAAAATGACGGTCGCGAGCGAGCGGTCGGCAACGTAGTTGCCGCGCGTCAGAAGGTCGACGGTTTCGTCGATATTGGAAGGCAGGTTCATTTGCTCAATCTAGGCCGGGCGGCCCTGCTCGCCAAGTCAGCCCGCCGCTGCGACGGCGCGTTTCGCCATGACGGTGACGAGATGGGCGCGGTATTCGGCGCTGCCATGGAGGTCCGCGTTCAGGCCCTTGGCCGGCAGTTTGATATTTGCGACGGCATCGGGCGACCAGTTCTTCGCCAGCGCCTCTTCCATTTCCTTTACGCGGAAGACGCCGTTCTGGCCCGCGCCGGTGACCGCGACGCGGATGCCCCATGGGCCTTTCGAGACGAAGACGCCGACCATGGCATAGCGCGATGCAGGATTGCGGAACTTCATATAGGCGGCCTTTTCCGGGTGCGGGAAGGTCACTTCCTTGATGATTTCGCCATCCTGCAGCGCGGTCTCGAACATGCCCTTGAAGAATTCATCCGCCTCGATGAGACGCTTCGTGGTGTGGATTTTCGCGTCGAGCGCGAGGCAGGCGGCGGGGTAGTCCGCCGCCGGGTCGTTGTTCGCGATGGAGCCGCCCAGTGTGCCCATGTGGCGGACGGCGGGGTCGCCGATGCCGGCCGCGAGGGCGGCGAGCGCCGGGTTGTGCTTCTTCACCTCGGCGGATTGCGCGACCTTTGCGTGGCGCGTGGCAGCGCCGATCATCACGGCGTCGCCTTCGGCACGGATGAAATCGAGATCCTTGATGCCGCCGATGTCGATCAGGTCGCTCGGCATGGCGAGGCGCTGCTTCAGCGTGGGGATCAGCGTCTGGCCGCCGGCGAGAATTTTCGGATCGTCCGATTTTGCGAGCAGGGCTTCCGCGTCCGCCAGCGTTTTCGGGCGCTCATAGTTGAACTGGTACAATCTCGACTCCTTATTCGGCGGCGGCGCGCGGGGCGGCGGATTGAAGGGCCTGCCAGACACGCGCGGGCGTTGCGGGCATTTCGATGTCGCGGATGCCGAGCGCATCCGTCACGGCATTGATGATGGCGGGCGGCGCGGCGATGGCGCCCGCCTCGCCGCAGCCTTTCATGCCGAGCGGGTTCGACGGGCAAACGGTTTTCGTGAAGCCAAGTGTGAAGCTCGGCAGGTCGTCGGCGCGCGGCATGCAGTAATCCATATAGGAGCCGGTGACGAGCTGGCCGGAAGCGGGGTCGTAGACGCCATGTTCGAGCAGTGCCTGACCGATCCCTTGCGCGATGCCGCCATGCACCTGACCTTCGACGATCATCGGATTGATGATGGTGCCGAAATCGTCGACCGCGACGAATTTCACGATTTCGACAATGCCGGTATCGGGGTCGATCTCGACTTCGCAGACATGGGCGCCGGCGGGGAAGGTGAAGTTGGCGGGGTCGTAGAAGGCGCCCTCCTTGAGGCCAGGTTCGATTTCGCCGGAGGGGAAGCCATGCGCCGTGTAGGCGGCGAGCGAGACTTCGGCCCAGGCAAGCGACTTGTCGGTGCCCTGCACGGTGAAGGCACCGTTCTCGAAGGTGATATCCTCGACAGCGGCTTCCATGAGATGGGCGGCGATCTTTTTAGCCTTGGCCTCGATCTTCTCGAGAGCCTTGACGATGGCGCTCATGCCGACGGCGCCGGAGCGGGAGCCATAGGTGCCCATGCCGAACTGCACCTTGTCGGTGTCGCCATGGACGATTTCGACATTCGAGAGCGGAATGCCGAGGCGCGAGGCGACAAGCTGGGCGAAGGTCGTTTCATGGCCTTGCCCATGGCTATGCGAGCCGGTGAGGACTTCGACATTGCCAGTCGGGTTGACGCGGACTTCCGCGCTTTCCCAGAGGCCGACGCCCGCGCCGAGCGAACCGACGGCGGCGGACGGCGCGATGCCGCAGGCCTCGATATAGGACGAGATACCGATGCCGCGCAGCTTGCCCCGCTTTGCAGCGTCGGATTTGCGGGCGGCAAAGCCCTTGTAGTCGATCGCTTCAAGTGCCGCGTCGAGCGAGGCCTGATAGTCGCCCGCGTCGTAATTCATGATGACGGGCGTCTGGTGCGGGAAGCTGCGGATGAAATTGCGGCGCCGGATATCCGCCGGGTCGATGCCGGTTTCACGGGCGGCGGTTTCGACCATGCGCTCGACGAGATAGGTCGCTTCCGGGCGGCCGGCACCGCGATAGGCGTCCACGGGCGCGGTATGCGTATAGACGCCGTCGACTTCGACATAGATCGCGGGGATATCGTATTGGCCGGAGAGCAGCGTGCCATAGAGATAGGTCGGCACGGCAGCGGAGAAGGTCGAGAGATAGGCGCCGAGATTGGCGATGGTCTTCACGCGGAGGCCGAGGAATTTTCCGTCGGCATCGAGCGCGAGTTCGGCGTGGCTCAGGTGATCGCGGCCATGCGCATCCGAGAGGAATGCTTCGGAGCGGTCTGCGGTCCATTTGATCGGGCGGCCGAGTTTCGCCGCCGCCCAGACGCAGGCGGTTTCTTCCGCATAGATAAAAATCTTGGAGCCGAAGCCGCCGCCGACATCCGGCGCGATGACGCGGAGCTTGTGCTCGGGCGCGACGCCGACAAAAGCGGAGAGGACGAGGCGGGCGACATGGGGGTTCTGGCTTGTGGTGTGGAGCGTGTAGATGCCGCTGCCCTTGTCATATTCGCCGATGGCGGCGCGGGGCTCCATCGCGTTCGGGATCAGGCGGTTGTTGGTGAGGTCGAGCTTGACCACCCGGGCGGCCTTCGCAAAGGCGGCTTCGGTTTCCGCCTTGTTGCCGAGCTCCCATTCGAAACAGGTGTTGCGCGGCGCTTCGGGATGGACCTGCGCGGCATCCGGCTTCTGGCAGGAGCCGAGCGAGACGGCGGCCGGAAGGGCCTCATAATCGACTTCGATGAGCTCGGCGGCGGCACGCGCTTCGGCAAGCGTTTCGGCGACGACCATGGCGACGTGATCGCCGACATAACGCACCGTATCGAGCGCGAGGATGGGATGCGGGCCGACTTTCATCGGCGTGCCGTCTTTCGAGGTGACGGTCCAGCCGCAGATAAGGCCGCCAAGCCCGTCATCGGCGACGTGGCGGCCCGTGAAGATGCCGGCAACGCCCGGCGCCTTTTCGGCTTCGGATGTGTCTATCGAACGGATACGCGCATGGGCGTGAGGCGAGCGCAGAAAGTATGCATATGTCTGGCGCGGGCGGGATATGTCGTCCGTGTAGTGGCCGTTGCCAGTGATGAAGCGGAAATCTTCCTTGCGGCGCACCGGCTGGCCGATGCCTTCACGTGCTGCTCCGGACATGGATTGGCCTCCTCCCGTGAGACTTCCGTTTGGTCAGCGCATCTCCTGCGATGCGGCGAGTATCGCCTTCACGATATTGTGGTAGCCGGTGCAGCGGCAGATATTGCCTTCGAGTTCCTCGCGCACCGTTTCCTCGTCGAGATCGGGGATACGGCGGATCATGTCGACCGCCGTCATGATCATGCCGGGGGTGCAGAAGCCGCATTGAAGCCCGTGATGTTCGCGGAAGGCGGCCTGAACGGGATGCAGTTCGCCATTCGGTGCGAGGCCCTCGATGGTGAGGATTTCGGCGCCTTCCGCCTGGGCGGCCAGCATGGTGCAGGATTTGACGGCGCGGCCATCGACATGGACCACACAGGCGCCGCATTGGCTGGTGTCGCAGCCGACATGGGTGCCGGTCAGACCAAGCTGCTCGCGGATGAACTGGACAAGCAGCGTGCGCGCTTCGATATCGGCGCTTGCGGGCTTGCCGTTGACCGTCATGGATATAACGGACATGCGACTTCCTCCCTGAATGGCTTGGCCTCATGCGGAAGGGTCGTTCCGCAGCGTTTTTCCGAGTCTCGGCTTTCGCTACCGGCGCGTCAAGCGCGGGCTTCGGCTTCCGGTCAGAAGCCGATGATCCAGATCAGCAAGATGAGAGCGATTATCAGCAAGGGCCCCCAGGTCCAGGGCGAAAGGCTGAAGCCGGCGTCCTCGTCCGGCGTGAGCGGCACGCCGGTCGGCGAGATCGCATCGCGGTCCGGCGACTTGACCGGAATACCATGCTGCATTTCGTCGACGATTTCAGGCAACTCGCCGGACGGTTCGGCCTCGACCTTCGCGCCGCCTGCGAGTTTCGAGAAGTTGTCGAAGAACTCTTCCGACATGCGGGCGGCGGTGGAGTCGATGAAGCGCTGGCCGATCTGGGCGAGCTTGCCGCCGACCTGTGCCGAGACGGTATAGGAAAGCAGGGTGCCGCCTTCGATTTCGGTCAGGGTGACTTTCGCGGAGCCCTTGGCGAAGCCGGCCGCGCCGCCATTGCCTTCGCCCGAGATGGTGTAGCCGTTCGGCGGGTCGATATCGGTGAGCTTGACCTTGCCCTTGAAGCGGGCGCTGACCGGCCCGACCTTCGCCTTGGCGACGGCCTCGAACTCGTCATCGGCCGTCTTCTCGACGGACTCTGCGCCGGGGATCGTCTGGCGCAGCACATCCGGATCGTTGAGTGCGGCCCAGACATCCTCTCGCGGAGCGGGAATCCTGTATTCGCCGGACATTTCCATGGAGCCGTCTCCTCGTGCTTCAGGGCACGCGGCGCGCGGCGCCGCTGCGTTCCGTTATTATATGTAAGTCACGACCAGCGTCATACCCAAGAGGAACGCCACCACCATGACCATGGCGCCGGTCGGCCATGTGCGGGCGAAGGGCCCGCGCGGCCCGTGCAGATGATAGACGATGCCGGCGCCCCAGTTCAGGCTGCTGGCAATCATGCGGCCGGCGCCTTTCCAGAGGCCGGCGATCAGGCGGCCGATGCTGCCAAGGATGGCGGAGAGCAGACGGCGATATATCCAGTCGGTGTCCAGAACGATGCCCCGCTCGGCCTTCGGCAGAAGTCCGCGCTTCACGGCGAGGGCGAAGGCGAGCGCGACAAAGGCCACGAGCTGCAGCTGCACGATCGTGTGCGAGAAAGTGTAGGGCTCATAAGGCACATCGTTCGGCAGCAGGGCGTAGAAGGCGGCGGGCATGACGCCGATTGCGATGCAGAGGGCGGCGGTGAGGCCCATGGCGGCAAGCATGCCGCCGGGTGCTTCCTTCGGCCGGAGGCCGCCATCGGAACCGAAGAAGGCGAGATAGGGAAGCCGCAGGCCCGTATGCAGGATGGCGCCGATGGATGCCGCGAGCAGCGCAATCCAGACCGGGAACATTTTTTCGTAGCCGCCGGCGCTGAGGATCATCGATTTGGAGACGAAGCCCGAGGTGAGCGGCAGGGCGGAGATCGACGCCGCTCCAACCAGGCAGAAGATCATGGTGAGCGGCATGGTCCGGTAGAGGCCGCCAAGCGCCGTCGCCCGGGCGGTGCCTGTGCGGAAGAGGATCGCGCCAACCGACATGAAGAGAAGGCCCTGATAGAAGATCGAGGCGACGGCATGAGCGGCGGCGCCATTGATCGCAAGCGGTGTGCCGATGCCCGCGCCGACGACCATGAAGCCGAGCTGGCTGTTCAGCGAATAGGTGAGCACGCGGCGGAGATCGTTTTCGAGCAAGGCGAAGACAATCGGGAAGAGCGCCATGGCGATGCCGATATAGATCAGCAGTTCGGTGCCCGGGAAGCCGCGCAGCAGCGCATAGATGGCGAGCTTCGTGGTGAAGATCGAAAGGACGACCGTGCCGGTGACCGTCGCCGAGGGATAGGCATCGTGCATCCAGTTATGCAGGAAGGGGAAGGCACATTTGATGCCGATGGCGGCGAGGATCGTCCACGTGGCCGGGCTGCCGAGTTCCATGGCGGTGAAGGCGATCGATCCCGTTTCGCGATAAAGGAGAACGATACCGGCGATGAGGATCACGCCGGAGCCGATCTGCACGATAAGATAGCGCATGCCGGCGGCAAACGACCCCTCGGTGCGGCGCGCCCAGATGAGGAAGACGGAAGCAATCGCCGTGCCTTCCCAGAAGACGAAGAGAGTAATGAGGTCGGCTGCGAAGACCGCGCCCATGGCGGAACCGGCGTAAAGCAGGGTCGCGATCTGCTGGATCGTGTCTCGCAGATGCCAGGCGTAGAGCGCGGCGAGGATGGCGGCGACGGAGAAGGCGAGGCCGAAAAGCTGCGAGAGCGCGTCGACCCGCATCAGGCCGATCTGCATGCCCATCACGTTGAACGCATTATACGTACCGGGCGTGAGACCCCAGAAGATCAGGATGCCGGCGAGGGGAACAATGGCGAGGTAAAGCCCGCGCAGCGCGCCTTTCGGTACGAAGGGAACGAGAAGTGCGGCGGCGACATAGGCGAGGGCGGGCGTCAGATATTCAGGCATCGGACGCCTCCATACCGAGGTCGGAGGCCGGATGCTCCTCGAGGTTCGTCGAGCCGGCACCGTAATAGTCTTCCTTGCGCTTCAGGAAAATGCCGATGATCTTCGCCGCGATGCCAAGGCCGATGGCGACAAGGAAGCCGAACCAGCCATAGAAGGCTGGCAGTTCCTCGATCTCGAAATAGCCATGGAGGTGGCCGGTGAAACCGGCGGCGGCGAGGCCCGCGCAGATGAGCAGGAGGCACCAGGTGACGATGCGGCCGCCGCGTGCCGTGTCGATGCCGAGAAGAATGGAGCCGGGCATTGATTTGCTCTGGGTTTCGGGCGACCCGGTCATGGCAGGCTCTCCGGACGAATGGGAATACTCAGCAGATATTCGTAAAGCCCGCCGATGGTGAAGAAGAGGACGATGCAACCGAGCGCTGCGAAGCAGATCGGCAGAAGGCAGAGGAGCGGCGCTTCCTCGATACGCGAGGCAGCGGCATCGCCATGGGCCTTGTCCTCCTTCGGTTTGAGGAAGAAGGCGCGGGCAGGGATCGGCAGGAGGTAGGCGACGTTCAGAAGCGAACTCACCATGAGGACGCCGATAATGATGAGCTGGTTCGCGTCGGCTGCCGCGATCATCAGATACCATTTGCTCCACGCCCCCGCGAAGGGCGGCAGGCCGATGATGCTGAGCGCGGCGATGGTGAAGCAGGCGAATGTCACCGGCATCTTGCGGCCGAGACCGTCGAGCTGGCTGATCTTCGTCTTGTGAGCGGCGACATAGATCGCGCCGGCGCACATGAAGAGCGCGATCTTGCCCATGGCATGGGTGACGATATGCATGGCGCCGCCGATGACGCCCATCTGCACCGCGAGTGCCATGCCGAGCGTGATGTAGGACAGCTGGCTGACGGTCGAATAGGCGAGCCGCGCCTTCAGGTCGTCCTTGGTGAGGGCGACGATCGAGGCGATCAGGATCGAGGCGGCGGCGAGCCAGACCAGCCAGTCCGAAGCGCCGGTCTTGCCGAGAAAGCCGACGCCGAAAATATAGGTGCCGACCTTGAGCATGGTGAAGACGCCGGCCTTCACGACAGCCACGGCATGAAGCAGCGCGCTGACGGGCGTCGGTGCGACCATGGCGGCGGGGAGCCAGCGATGGAAGGGCATGAGCGCTGCCTTGCCGATGCCGAAGGCGAAGAGCGCGAGCAGGAAGGGCGCATAGACCGGGTCGAGGCGGCCATCGAGAATGCCGCCTGCGCGGAACTCCGTCGTGCCGGCGATATTCCAGGTCCAGATGAGGGCGACCAGAAGGAAGAGGATCGACGTCGTCATCAGGATGGCGAGATAGGTCCGGGCGCCCTTTTTGGCCTCCGGCGTTTCCTTGTGCGCGACCAGCGGATAGGTCGAGATGGTCAGCACTTCATAGAAGATGAAGAGCGTGAAGAGATTGCCCGAGAAGGCGATGCCGATGGCGGAAGCGATGGCGATGGCGAAGCAGATGGCAAAGCGGGTCTGCTTCTTCTCATGTGCGCCGCGCATATAGCCGATCGAGTAGAGCGCGGTCGGAATCCAGAGGCCCGAGGCGACCGTGGCGAAGAGCATGCCAAGCGGCTCGATCTCGAAGCCGAGGACGAGGCCGGGCATCACTTCGATAAGCGAGATGGCGGGCCGGGCACCGTCGATCACCGCGAGAAGGAGCGGCAGGACGGCTGCGAATGTCGCAATCGATGCGAGGACGCTGACGGTGTCGCGCAGGTTCGGCTGCTTGCCGCATGCGGCAAGCAGAAAGGGCGTCAGCGCCGGAATGGCAATCGCCAGGAGAAGAAGGTCTGCATTGTTCATCGCCTCACTCCTTCCACAGAATGTGCGATGAATCGATCAACGCGGAAGCGGCGCGGCCCGCCGCCGTGCTTGTGAGCATGGCGTTGATGCCGAACCAGATGGAAAGGCCGATGAAAATCCAAGTGGGTATGAGCATCGAAAGCGGGGCTTCCTTGCGGACAACGCCTTCCGGCGCGGGCTGCAGATAGGCTGCCTCGATCACGCGCCAGACATAGATGATGGCGAGGAGCGAAGACGCCATGATCATCAGGGCGACCGGCCACCAGCCGAGTTCGAGTGCAGCAAGCACCAGATACCATTTGCTGATGAAGCCGACGGTGAGCGGCAAGCCGATCAGGCTCAGGCCGCCCACCACGAAGGCTGCGGTGGTCCAGGGCATGTCGCGGCCGATGCCGCCGAGTTTGGAGATCGAACATGTGCCGGCCGAGAGGACGAAACAGCCTGCAACCATGAAGAGGGCGGCCTTGGTAACGGCGTGGTTGAACAGATGGACGATAGAGGCGGTCAGACCCGTCTCTGTAAGGAAGGTGAGACCGAGCAGGATGTAGCCGATCTGCGCGATGCTCGAATAGGCGAGCATGCGTTTCAGATTGTCCTGGAAGATCGCGACGATCGAAGCCGCGAACATGGCGATGACGGCGAGCGGCAGCACGACCATGCGCAGCGTGTCGGCCTGGAACTCATAATCGAAGCCGAACACCGTGAACATGAAGCGCAGCATGACATAGACCGCTGCCTTGGTGGCCGTCGCCGCGAGGAAGGCAGTCACCGCCGAGGGTGCATAGGCATAGGCATTGGGTAGCCAGAGATGCAGCGGGAACATGGCGAGCTTCAGCCCGATGCCGATCAGGATGAAGACGAAGCCCATGCGCAGCGTGCTGCTGTCCCCGTGTTCGACGATACGCACGGCGAGATCGGCGAGATTGAGCGTGCCCGTGATCATGTAGAGCATGCCGACGCCGATGACGAAGAAGGTCGCGCCAACGGTACCCATGATGAGGTAATTATAGGCGGCGGTGAGCGCGCGCTTGTTCACCCACGAGCCCGAGGCGACGAGCGCGTAGGTGGCGAGCGAGGAAATCTCCAGGAAGACGAAGATGTTGAAGGCGTCGCCTGTGATGGTGATGCCGAGGAGGCCGGTAATGCAGAGCAGGAAGGCCGTATAGAAGAGCGGCTGGCGCTCCGCCGGAATTTCCGCCGCGACGATGCGCCTCGCATAGGGAAGGACGAGGGCAGCCGAGCCGGAAATGATCAGCAGTACGAAGGCGTTGAGCCGGTCGACGCGATACTCGATGCCGAGCGGAATTTCCCACCCGCCCATGCGGTAGGAAATGATCGTGCCCGCATAGGTTTCGGCGAACAGCGCGACCGAAACGGCAAATGTCACAAAGGTAACGAGACAGGCAAAGGCCCAGGATCTGTCGCCACGGCCGAGCAACGCACAGAGCGGCGCCGCGACGAGCGGCAGCACGACCTGCAGGGCAGGCAAATTCGCTTCGATCAGGGACATCATGCGACGGGGTCTCCCTGAGCGGCACCCGACCCGAAGTCCATATCGTGTTCCAGTTCCAGAATTTCGTCTTCCTCGATGGTGCCGTAGCTCTCGCGGATTCGCACGACAAGGGCGAGAGCAACCGCCGTCGTCGCGATGCCGACGACGATCGCGGTCAGGATCAGCACATGAGGAAGGGGATTGGAGTAGATCGTCTCGGGCACTTCCGTGAGGATGGGCGCCGTACCGCCGATGACCTTGCCCATGGAGATGTAAAGCATGAAGACGGCGGTCTGAAAGATGTTCAGGCCGACGATCTTCTTGATGAGATTGCCGCGGCTCACGGTGATGTAGAGCCCGGTCATCATCAGGATGCAGAAGAGCCAGTAATTGTACCGGCCCATGATGTAATCGAGGTCGATGCCTAAGTCGGACATTACCAGTCCTTGTCGTCGAGCTTGCGGGTGTGGCTCGCAAAAGCGATGAAGAGCGAGAGCATGACGGTGGCGACGGTCATGCCGACGCCGAATTCAACCACGACGATGCCCCATTCCTGCGCATGTTGCGGATGCTCGCCGAGGGCGTAATAGCCGAGATAGGCGTCGCCAAGCGCCATGGTGACGACGCCTGTGCCTGCGAAGATGAGGACGCCGAGGCCTGCAAGCGCATGCAGTACGCGCGGCGGCGCGACCCTGGTCAGCGCATCGATGCCATGAACGAGCGAATAGAGAACGAAGGCGGCGGCGAAGACGACGCCCGCCTGAAAGCCGCCGCCGGGGCTGTATTCGCCGTGGAACTGCACGTAAAGCGCATAGACGAGCATCGGCGGGATGAGGAGCTTCGAAACGACGCGGAGGATGGAGTGGTGTTCCATGCCTGTTACTCCTCTTTCCCGTTCTTGCCGTTCGTCCGGCGGCCGGAGGTGCCGAGCATCAGCAGCACCGCGACAAGTGCCGCAAAAACGACGACCACTTCGCCCAGTGTATCGAAGCCGCGATAGCTCGCGAGCACGGCTGCGACGACATTCGGAATGCCGATATCGGTCGGCGTGCGGGCGATGTATTCCGGCGCGACATGGGTCTGGATCGGATTGTCGACCGCGCCGAAAGGCGGCATGTCGAGCGTGCCATAGACGAGCGCCGCACCGGCAACGAGGCAGACGAAAAGCGGAAGCAGGGCAGAGCGAGGCCGTTTGGCTTCGTCCCTGGATGTCAGCGCCAGCGTGCCGAGCATGAGCACGGTCGAGATGCCGGCGCCGACGGCGGCCTCTGTAAAGGCAACGTCCATCGCATCCAGCGTCACGAAGAGACCGGCCGAGAGCAGGCTGAAGACGCCCGATAGCATGGCCACCGCAAAGAGATTTCGCTGCCGGAGAATGGCGATCGCCGTCAGCACGAGCAGCGTAAAGAAAACGATGTCGATGATCGCGATACCGATGAGATTGGCGGTCATGCCTTCATCTCCTCGGGCGTGTCCTCGCCCAGCACGGCTTCGGACTCGTTTCGCTTGAGCCGATCGGGCCGAATGCCGGCGATAAAGGATGCATTGGCGACGGCATGCGTGGCCGTGGGGCCCGTGATGAACAGGAACAGGCCGATCAGCGCCAGCTTTAGCGTCGTCTGGGTGAGGCCGGTCTGAAACATCATGCCGATCAGGATGAGTTCCGCGCCGATCGTGTCAATGATGCCGGCTGCGTGGATTCTCGACCAGACGTCGGGAAGACGGACGAGGCCGAGCGAGCCGACGAGAATAAAGCCGCCGCCGACGATAAAGGCGATGGCGGTGGCGAGATTGCGCGCGAAATCGATGAGGGCCGGATCCATCAGCGTTCCTCCGGTTCGGGCCGGATGCGGCCAAAGGATCGATAGCGGAAGAACTTCAGGATCGCGATGGTGCCGACGAAATTGACCAGGGCATAGAGCATCGCGATGTCGAGAAAATCGGGGCGTTCGGTGACGAAACCGAGCGCGCTCAGGACGAGCACGGTCAGCGTGCCGAAGGTATTCACGGCGAGCACCCGGTCATAAAGGGTCGGGCCCGCGAAGAGCCGCACAAGGACCAGGACGATGGCGACAAAGAGCGCCGCGGTAATCGCAAGGAACATGGCCATGTCAGCGCGTCTCCACCACGGCCACGCGCCGCGCCATTTCGGTGAAGGCTTCGGCGCTTGCGGCCTCGTTGGTCAGCGCATGGACGAGGAATTTGCCGGGTGCCGCCTCCACGGTTGCCGTGCCCGGCGTGAGGGTGATGGAATTGGCGAAAATCACATGGCCCATATCCGTTTTGAGCGGGCTCTCGACTGCGATCAACTGCTGGTCGAGGACAATTCTGGGCGAAAGGATGATTTTGGAGACGGCCAGGGCCGATTTGAATATCTCGCCGCCGAGCCAGCTCCAGTAGAGCGGCAAGGTCAGGCGAAGCTGGAGCGGAACGGCCTCGTCATCGAGCAGATTCATGCGGCGCGCGAGGAGAACCGTGAACAGGCAGGACAGAAAGCCGACAATGAGCAGAAAGGGCTTGAAATAGCCGGAAAGAGCCAGCCAGAGCGCAAACAAAGCGACGAGCAAACCGAGTGCCTTGGTCATTTTCTCCCTGCGATTTCCGGCACGAACGGCCATGAAAGGCTGCCGGCCACCCTGCCAGAAAGGCTGGTAGCTGCACAAAGATGCACCTGACGATGCGCTTCGCCAATGTGCCGGAGCCCCTTTTTGATTGTTCCAATATGCAATGCGGGGAAAGGGAGGGCAAGGAAGACCGGTGGCCCGTCCGGCGATTTCCGGACAGGGTGCCGCTTTCAAAGTCATTCGTACGCTGTTATAGTTGTCATAATCTACAGTGGGCGTCCTTGGGGGAGGAACCACGGACCAAAGAGGGAATCCGGAGCGGCAATACTGAGGCCAAGCCAATATTGGCCGACCGGATGTTGATCGTGGTGGGGATGGAAGAACGGTTGGAAAGCACGGCGGGCTCCGTCGACGCATCTTTCGAGGTCACTGGCGTCGTCAAGTGGTTCGATGCGGTCAAGGGTTATGGCTTCATCATTCCAGATGACGGGCAGGATGACATTCTCGTGCATCTGTCATGTCTGAAACAGGCGGGCCGGGACGTTCTCGATGAGGGAACGACCGTGACCTGCGAGGCCGTGCGCCGTCCAAAGGGCAATCAGGCCATCCGGCTTATCGATGTGGACGACACGACGGCAGTGAAGCCGGCTGCGGCGAGCGCGCGTCCGGCGAATCGGTCTCCGCTGGCGGGCGTGGTGCCGATCGGCGAGTTCGAGACGGCGGTGGTGAAATGGTTCAACCGCGCGCGCGGCTATGGTTTCGTCACGCGCGGCGAAGGGACGCCGGATATCTTTATCCACATGGAGACGCTGCGGCGTTTCGGCATCCGCGACCTGACGCCGGGGCAGGAACTGACCGTGCGTTTCGGCGAGGGCCCGAAGGGGCTCATGGTGGCCGAGATCAGGCCGGACCCGGGTGCCTGAGCGTCCCTTTTTCCGGGCTCTTTCAGGACGGATCGTGTTATAGGGCCGCTACCCGCGCCCCGCGGGCCCTTGCCACTGAATGCCAGTTTCCATGACCGACAGCGAAGACGACAATCCGCCGGAGGGCTATGTGCCTTCCACCAGCCGCGGACCCTATACGACGCATAACGGCCCCTTCTTCCACAAGGTGACGCCGGAAGGGTTCTGGCATGGCGTGCGGGTGAAGAAGCGGCACTGCAATTCGCGTGGCATCACGCATGGCGGGATGCTGATGGCGTTCGCCGACGGATTGCTCGGCACGGCTGTCTGGCGGGAGACGCAGACCGTGGCGCTGACGGTGCGGATGAATTCGGACTTCCTGTCTTCGGCCCGGCCCGGCGAATGGCTCGAGGGCACGGCGCGGGTGACGAAGGCGACGAGATCCGTCGCTTTTTGCGAGGCCGAGCTTTTCGTCGGCAACAGGCCCGTCTTGAGGGCGAGCGGCGTCTTCAAGCTGATGGCAAGGCACAAGACGACGGAGTGAGATGGCGTTTATTGCCGCTTTCACCTTTCGGGTGTATTGCAGGCGGCATGTCGGGGCGTAGCGCAGCCTGGTAGCGCATCTGGTTTGGGACCAGAGGGTCGGGAGTTCGAATCTCTCCGCCCCGACCAAATTCCGGTCTGGATACGAAAAGGGAGCCTCGCGGCTCCCTTTGGCATTTGGGGCTGACCCGGAGGTCAGGCAGCTTTGGGCATATCCACGCAGATTTCCTGCTCGCCGAGCCACCAGGCACGGGCAGCAATCCGTTCAACAAGGGGAGCCGACCAGCGCTCGGCACCATCTCGGGCGACCGGGCCGGCAAGATCGAGCACACATTCGATATCGAGGGAATTGAAGCCACGCCGGGCGAGCAGGTCGCTGGCGGTCTTGCGGTCGATATAGCTGGCTTGAATGGTCATCTCTGGGTACTCCCTTGGCCTCGGGGGGACAAACTTCCGGTTCTACGCTTGGGCGCTGAAATTGTTTCGCCGGACTTCCATGTCTTTTTTCCGACGCTTCGACGATTTGGTTATGGCTTGCCTTTTCGTCTCTTTTGGGGCGATAAGAACAAGATTTCGCGACGTTCCCCATAAGACGGGGAAAGCTTCAAGGGGACTGAATTGGCACGCGCCCGCATCTACAAACCCGCCAAGAACGCCATGCAGTCCGGCCGCGCGAAGACCCGTAAATGGGTTCTCGATTTCGAGCCGGGCAGCGCGCGCAAGGTCGAGCCGCTGATGGGCTGGACGAGTTCGGGCGACATGAATGCGCAGGTGACGCTTCGCTTCGACAGCAAGGAAGAAGCAATCGCCTATGCCGAGAAGCACGGTATCGAGTATCAGGTGTTCGAGCCGAAGACCCAGCGCAGATCGCTGAAAGCTTATGCCGATAATTTCAAGTTCGGCCGCCAGGAACTCTGGACTCACTGAGGCGTACCGGTTTCCCGGTCCCGTAGCTCAACCGGATAGAGCATCGGCCTTCTAAGCCGAGGGTTGCAGGTTCGAGTCCTGCCGGGATCGCCATGCGTTATTCACCGAGAGGGCCCCGATGAAGCTTGTGTTCGATCCGGCGCAGAAGGGGCATTATCCGCGCCACTTTCTCGTCAATGGTGTGGTGGAAGAGAACCCGGAAGTGCCGGAACGGGCGGACCGGCTGTTCGCGGCGGCGACCGGCGTGGGGCTCGAACATGCCGTGCCGGCCGATCACGGGCTCGGACCCATCGCCGCGGTTCACACGCCGGAATATATCGCCTTTCTCTCGACGATCCATGAGCGGTGGCTGCGTATCGAGGGCGGTTCCGGCGAGGTGGTGCCGGGCATTCATCCCGACCGGCGCGACGGGGCCTATCCGGCCTCGGCTGTCGCACAGGCGGGATATCACATGGCGGACGGCGCCTGCCCGATCGCGGCGGGAAGCTGGCCCGCAATCCGGCGAAGCGCCGACACGGCGGCGGAAGCGGCGCTGATGGTGCGCGATGGCGGGGCGAGGTCCGTCTATGCGCTGAGCCGGCCGCCCGGGCACCATGCCTTTGCCGATATGGCGGGCGGCTTTTGCTACGTCAATAATTCAGGTGTCGCGGCACAGATTCTGCGCAGAGCGCATGAGCGCGTCGCGATCCTCGATGTGGACGTGCATCACGGCAATGGCACGCAGGGCATGTTCTACCGGCGGCCCGATATTCTTACCGTTTCGATCCATGCAGATCCGGTGCGGTTCTATCCCTTCTTCTGGGGCCATGCGGATGAACGCGGCGAGGAGGCGGGGCTCGGCTACAACTACAATCTGCCCTTGCCGCGCGGAACGGGCGATGACGACTACATGCCTGCGCTCGACGCCGCCTTCCGCCGCATCGGGGCCTTTGCGCCGGGGGCGCTGGTGGTGGCGCTCGGGCTCGATGCGTTCAAGGACGATCCGCAAGGCGGTTTCGCGATCACGACGGCCGGCTTCGGGCGGATCGGCAAGGCGATCGGCAAGCTTGGGCTTCCGACTGTGCTTGTGCAGGAGGGTGGGTATCTCTGCGCCGGGCTGGGCGACAATCTTGCGAGCTTTCTCACCGGGTTCCGCGAGACGCATGGAAGCTGAGCGGCGGGGCGCGCTTAACCGTCGACGCCCATGTCTCTGAGTGCGGAAGCCTTGAGCGACTGGCGCAACGAGGCATAGCCGCGCCACGGGTCCTTCCGTTTTTTGACGGGCGCGGTCGCGATCGTCATGGCGGCGGCCGACTCCGCCGATTGTAATTCCTTCCACGAGACCGGCCAGGCGACGGGCCCACCCTTGCGCGCCCGGGGCGAGTAGGGAGCGATGGCTGTGGCGGAGCGGTCGTTCCGCAGATAGTCAATGAAAATGCGTCCCTTGCGTTTGGCTTTGGTCGCGACGGCGACATAGCGGTCGGGCATGGTCTGCGCCGCGAATTCGGCGACGCCCCTGGCGAAGGCTTTCACCACCGGCCATTCGTGGCGGCGGGTAAGCGGCGCGATGACATGCACGCCCTTGCCGCCGGTCAGCATCGGAAATGTCTGAAGGCCGAGTTCCCGGAGGAGATCGCGTATCTGGAACGAGGCCTCGACGACGGCCTCGAAGGGGAGATCGGGTGCGGGATCGAGATCGAAGACAAGACGGTCCGGTCGCTCAATGTCATCGATCCGCGATCCCCAGAGATGAAGTTCGAGCACCCCCATCTGCGCTGCCGCGATGAGGCCCTTTCTGCCGTCGAGATAGAGATAATCCTCGCGTTCCTTGCTTCCCTTGACCGGTAGCGTCTTGAAGCCTTCGGTCAGGCCGGCGCCGGCGTGGCGCTGGAAGAAGCATTTCGTCTGGCGTCCTTGGGGGCAGCGGACAAGGCTTATCAACCGCTTTTCGATATGCGGCAGCATGAGCGCCGCCGCATTGTCGAGATATTGCGCAAGTTCGAGTTTCGTCACGCCCTGTTCGGGAAAGAGCACACGGCCGGTATTGCTTATGGGAATGCCCTGAATGACGGGCGCGTCTGTCATGGTCTTGCTCTCCTTTCGAGCGGGCTTTTCCGCCGCCACGTCCTTGGCAGGCTTGTCCTCCCGCAGACCGAGATAGCGCGCCTGACGCAAGACCCCATCGCGTGTGAATTCCGCGAAAGCGACCTGCACCACGATTTCCGGGCGGAGCCAGGCTGCCTTGCGGGCGATGGATGGCGGAATGTCGCCAGCGTTTGAGACAGGGGGCGTCTTGCGGGTCAGCTTGGCGAAGTGGGCGGCGAGCGAGCGCATATCATCTTCGGGAAAGCCGCTGCCGACGCGGCCGGCATAGACGAGCTTGCCGTCTTCATGGTGGCCGAGCAGAAGGGAAGAGAAGGGGCGCCGCTTGTCCGAGGGAGACCAGCCGATGACGATGAATTCCTGTTCGCGCCCGCATTTTATTTTCAGCCAGGAGGTGCTGCGGCCTTTCGGGTAGGGCGTATTGGCGCGCTTCGCGATGACGCCTTCGAACCCGCGCTCGCAGAGTGTGGCGAGCATTTCCGCGCCGTCGCCGGCGACGTGGTCGGTGAAGAATACGGGGCCCTTGCGTCCCGCGTCGCCGAGCAGCGATTTCAATTGTTTCTTGCGCTCGGCCAGCGGTTTGCGGCGGAGGTCCTTGCCTTCCGCCTCCAGCAGATCGAAGGCAAAGAAAGAAAGCGCGCCGCCTTTGCCCTTCAAGGCTTGTTGCAGGGCGGAGAAATCCGAGCGGCCTTGCTTGTCTACCGAGACGATCTCGCCATCGATCAAGGCGCCATCGAGGTCAAGGCTGACAAATGCATCGGCCAGCGGGCCATAGCGCTCGGTCCAGTCGAGGCCGCTTCGCGTGTAAATGCGGACATCGTCGCCCTTCGCGGCGGCGAGCGCGCGGTAGCCGTCGAATTTCATTTCGAAGAGCCAGTCGTCACCTTCCGGCACCTCGTCCACCAGTGTCGCGAGAGCGGGCGGCGAGAAGCGCGGCAATTTGCCGGACGATTTGCTTTTCGCAAGGGCAGGCTTCTTGTTCGTTTTATCCCCGCTGCCGCTCCAGATGCGGTCAGGGTCCTCGGCGAGCTCTTCGGTCTTTTTCTTTGTCAGTATGCTTGTGCGGAACTCCTCCACGGGATCGGTTTCATCGGTGGCTTCATCGTCGCGTTCCTTGATGAGAAGCCAGTTTTCGCGCTTTTCCTTTTTCCGGCCGCGAAAGCGGATGAGTGCCCATTTCCCTTTCAGACGTTCTCCGTCGATACGGAATTCGAGTTTTCCCTTCTCAAGGCCCTTGTGCGGATCGCCAATCGGACTCCATGTGCCGCGATCCCAGAGGAGCACAGTGCCGGCGCCATAATGGCCTTTGGGGATGTTCCCTTCGAAGTCTGCGTAATCGACAGGATGATCCTCGGTACGAACGGCAAGACGCTTCTGCGACGGATCGAGGCTTGGTCCGCGGGTGACAGCCCAGCTTTTCAGGACGCCGTCGAGTTCGAGCCGCAGATCGTAATGCAGACGGCGGGCGCTGTGCATCTGGATGGCGTAGGTATGCCCCTTGCGGCGCGCCGTGCGACCGCGTGGCTCGGGCGTCTGGTCGAACTTTCGCATCGACCGATAGGTATCGAGGCCCGACGCCTGTTTCCTGCCGGCCATGTCATCAGCCTGTCTTGCGTTTCTGCGTGCTCCGCCTGCCGCGGGCCGAAGGTTTGTCCGTTCCCTGCCTCACGGATTTCTTGAGCGCTTCGACGAGATCGATAACCTGGGCTCCGCCGCCCGTTTCCTCCTCGTCCACCTCCACAGGCTTCTTGTTCTTCGCCTTGGCGTCGATCAGGTCGCGCAGGGCTTCGGTGTAATTGTCCCGGAAGTCGTCGGGGCGGAAGGGGGCGCTTTTGCGCTCGATCAATTCGTCGGCGAGGGAGAGAAGCTCCTTGTCAGGCTCATCGTCGTCCATGCGCGAGAAGAAGGGAGCGGCGCTGCGGATCTCGTCGGCGAAACGCAGGGTTTCCAGGAGCAGGCCGTCGCCGCAGGGTTTCAGCGTGGCGATGTGCTCGCGGCCGCGCATCACGAACTGGCCGATGCCGATCTTGCCTGCATTGCGCAATGCATCGCGGATGACACGGTAGCCCTCCTCCGCCAGTTCATCGTCGGGGACGACATAATAGGGACGGTCGAACCAGAGCGGGTCGATTTCGGAATGATGGACGAACTGCACGAGGTCGAGCGTGCGTTTCGTCTCGAGCTTCAGTTCATCGATCTCCTCGGGCTTCAAAAGCACATAGCGGCCTTTTTCGAGCTCGAATCCCTTCACGATCTCGTCGGTGTCCACAGGGCCGATGCCCGGCACGATCTTCTGATAGCGGATGCGCTTGCCGGAGGGTTCATGGACCTGATGAAACTGGATGCGGGCGCCGGTCTTGGTGGCGGGAAAGACCTTTACCGGGAGCGAGACCAAGGCGAGGCGCAGGTTTCCGCTCCAGGCCGCCCGTGCGGACTCGATCGCGGCCGCGGGAGAGGTCTTTTTCCGCTTACGCGAAGCGGGTGCCTTTTTAGCTGGCTCACTTTTGCGCGCGGTGCGTTTCGCGGCGGTCTTGCGGGGTGCCATGGACGGTTTTCCTCATTCCTTGGGCCGAATCCCAACGCAAGGGCGGAAAATAGGTTCCTTTGAGGGGATTTCTCCTGTCCTGGACCGGCCTTTCCAAGCTTTAACTTGAGGGTGGACCGATGCTTGCGGATCATGCAGACGGAGAAAGAGGCGTGGCGGCAATCCGCCGGCCCGGAGGGAGGAAAGATGCGATACGAGACCAAAGCAGCCGAGCGCTGGAGTTCGCCTGTCCGCGCGGCCATGCTGGCCCTGCTGATCACCGGTGCGGCGATCTATGCGGCTGCGGCACCGGCATTTTCCGCGGAAATGGCCGACCCGACGAAGCCCGATCCTTCCATCGAAGGTGCGCCCAACGAAGCTTCCGGCGAAGACCTCTATCAGCGCGGCTTCTACCCCGAAGCCATGGCCGAATGGAAACGCGCGGTCGAGGTGAACAAGGATCCGGGCGCGGCCTTCCGGCTTGCCGAGGAATATTTCGACGCCAAGGTGGTGGAGCGCGATATTCCGGCGGTGGTGGAATATCTGACTTTCGGTGCAAAGGGCGGCGAGATGCGCGCGCAGCTCGACCTCGCCGCGCTTTACGACCGCGGGATCGGTGTGCCTCAGGACATCGAGCTTGCTGCGCTCTGGTATGACGCGGCGGCAAAGCAAGGACATCCGAGCGCGCAGTACAATGTCGGCACGATGTATGAGGACGGGGCGGGCGTGGAGCAGGATATCGCGCGGGCTTATATGTATTACCAGCTTGCGATCGAAGGCGGGTTCTCGCGGCTTGCGACGCCGGCTCTCGAACGGCTCTCCGAGACCATGGCACCGGCCGACATCAAGAAAGCCAGCCTGATGGTGCGAAGCTTTGAGGCGCAGACACGCGAAGAAAGCGCGGAGGAAGTTGCAGCCCTGCTGGAGGCGCGCGGCGAGGGCGAGTGAAGCCTCGGGCTCAAGGTGAGACGAACCCGGCCGGTATGCCGACAATTTTCGTTTTTCCGAGCATCGAAAAACGGGCTTCGCTATCATGCGGCAACGCAAAGGGGAGCCGCAAATGACGGATGTCTGGTCGAACTGGTCGGGATGGGTGAAAGCCTGGCCGCAGAATCTTGCCGCGCCTTCGACCGAGGAAGAAGTGGCAGAGGTCGTGCGGACCGCGCAGGCCCCGATCCGCGTTGCCGGGCGGGGGCACTCCTTCACGCCTCTCGTCGAGAGCAGCGGGACGCTGATGACGCTTTGGGGCCTTGCGGGCGTCATCGATCATGACGAGTCCGCACAGACGGCGCGGATCAAGGCCGGGACGACAATCCGCGATCTCGGTCCCGAGCTCTTCGAGCGCGGGCTTGCGCTCGTCAACCAGGGCGACGTCGACCGGCAGGCGCTGGCGGGCGCTGTGGGCACGGGCACGCATGGGACGGGCGGCACGCTCGGCTCGCTGTCCTCGGCGGTGACGGGCTTTCGCCTTGTGACGGCGAGCGGCGACATTCTCACCTGCAACGCAAACGAGAATCCCGATGTCTTCGATGCGGGACGGGTGAGCTTCGGCAGTCTCGGCGTGATGACGGAACTCACGATGAAGTGCAGACCGATCTATGCGCTGGAAGAAGATGGCGGGCGCATGCCGATCGAGGAAGTGCTGCGGCGGGTGGAGGAATTTCGCGACGCAAACCGTCATTTCGAATTTTTCTGGTTTCCTTTCGCGAAGGACGCGTTGCTCAAGTTTCTGCGCGAGACGGATGAGGAACCGAAGCGGCGGCGCCGTCTGCCGGATGGCGAGTTGGCGCGCTCCGACAAGGTCGTGATGTGGGCCTGCGATATCTCCCGCTTTCTGCCATTCCTGCGGGGACCGCTGCAGCGCTTTCTCACTTCGGCCAGCGGATCGCGCTATGCGGCGAGTGCGGGGAGCGACGGCGCCGAATTCCAGAAGAAGAAGGTGCGCTGGTCGCACGAAGCCTTCCCGAGCGACCGAAATGTGCGGTTCAACGAGATGGAATATGCCGTGCCGGCCAAGAGAGGGCCGGACTGCATTCGCGAAGTCGGCGAGCATATGCGCAAATGCGGCGCGAACTTCCTGTTCCCGCTCGAATTCCGCTATGTGGCCGGCGACGATGCCTGGCTCAGCCCTTTCTACAAGCGCGACAGCGTGACGATCTCCGTTCACCAGTATCACAAGCAGCCCTATGACGAGCTGTTTGCCGGCATCGAGACGATCTTTCGCAAGTATGAAGGCCGGCCGCATTGGGCCAAGATTCATACGCTGGTCGCGAAAGACTTCGAGGCGCTTTACCCGAGATGGGATGATTTCCGCAGCTTGCGCCGCCGGCTCGACCCGACGGGTAAATTCCTCAATACCTATCTGAAGCGGATATTAGGCGAAGCCTAGGCTCGCTCGACGATGGCGACGGGCTGACCTTCGGCCACGGCGTCTTCCTCGGCGACGAGCAGCTCTACCAGCACGCAGTCGAAGGGTGCAGCGACCGGGATTTCCATCTTCATGGATTCGAGGATGAGGATCGGATCGTCCTCATCGATCCGGTCGCCGGGCTTCGCCTCGATCTTCCAGACCTTGCCGGTGATTTCGCTTTTTACTTCGCGCGTCATTGTTCTTCCGTTCGATTTCGTCAGGCGGCGGCGCGCAAGCGCGCGAAGCCAGCATCGAGGTCTGTCGTCAGATCCTCGAAATCTTCGAGGCCCGCGTGAATGCGCAGAACTTGCCCTTCGGCAGTCCACTCCGTCGCTGTGCGCATCTTCTTTGGATATTGCGGGATGATGAGGCTTTCGAAGCCGCCCCAGGAATAGCCCATGCCGAAAAATTCGAGCCCGTCGAGCATGGCGGCGAGCGCCTTCTCGGAACAGGGCTTCAGCTCGATGGAGAAGAGGCCGCTCGCGCCGGTGAAGTCGCGTTTCCAGATCGTGTGATCGGGATGATCCTCGCGGGCGGGGTGTATGACGCGGGCAACTTCCGCGCGTTTGCTCAGCCAGTCCGCAAGTGCGAGGCCCGTCTTCATATGGCGTTCGAGGCGGACGGAGAGCGTGCGGATGCCGCGCAGCACGAGATAGACGTCATCGGGAGCGGCGCATTGGCCGATATTGCCGTGGGTTTCGAGCGACTTCTTCCAGGCCTCCTCCGTTGCCGTGATCGCCCCCATCATCACATCGGAATGACCGCAGAGATATTTGGTGACAGCCTGGATCGAAACATCGACGCCATGCTCGAAAGGCTTGAAATAGAGCGGCGAGGCCCATGTATTGTCGAGCAGCAGGGTTGCGCCGGCTTTGTGCGCCTCGGCGGCGATGGCGGGTATATCCTGCACCTCGAAGGTGACGGAGCCCGGCGACTCGGTGAAGACGACGGCGGTGTTCTCCCGCAGCAGCCGCGCAATGCCGGCGCCGAGACGGGGATCGTAATATTCGACGTCCACGCCATATCGCGTCAGCACATTGTTGCAGAAGGTGCGGGTCGGTTCATAGGCGCTGTCGGTCATCAGCAGGTGATCGCCGGCCTTGAGATGCGCGAGGAGGGCTGTGGTCACCGCCGAAAGGCCGGAAGAGGTCAATACCGTGCGGTAGCCGCCTTCCAGTTCGGCAATCGCGTCCTGCAGGGCGAAGGTGGTGGGTGTGCCCCGGCGGCCATAGGTGACGGGCTGGGCACGGGTCTTGACCGCTTCGAGCGTCGGATAGAGTACAGTCGAGGCATGATAGACAGGCGGATTGACGATGCCGAAATTCGCCTCGGGGTCGCGGCCCGCCGTGACGATCAGCGTATCCTGCTTCTGCTTCATTCGCCTCGTTTCCCTGCCGCGCCGTTTCCAGTATCGCGCATTTAACGGGAAAAGGGCGGAGGACGCAAAATGGCGCCTGCCATCGGGGCGGGACGTACAAGGGTTTGCCTTGCCCGCGCCGGCGGGTAGTCTCGGGGGATTCGAACCAGCCGTCCCGTTCCTTCAAAGGGAGACGCATGAAGAACCCGTTGGCCGCGTTCATTACTGGCATCCTGATCGGTGTCGGCGGCTTGTATTTCTTTCTGCCCTACGATCCGCTGGCGCGGGCCGAGCGGCCCGCTATGTCCGCGGGGACGGCGGCGGATGGCGAGCGCATGGCGGCGGGCGAGACGTTGAGGCGCGTCCGGCAGCGGGGCTTCATCCAGTGCGGGGTGAGCCAGGGGCTGCCCGGATTTTCAAGTCCGGACGAACGGGGGCGCTGGTCCGGGATCGATGCCGATTTCTGCCGGGCGCTTTCCGGCGCGATCTTCGGCAATCCCGACCAGTTGCGTTTCCGGCCGCTCTCGGCAAAAGACCGTTTCACGGCGCTGCAATCGGGTGAAATCGATATTCTTTCTCGTAACACGACCTGGACTATGTCGCGCGATACGCAGCTCGGCTTCAACTTCGTGGGCGTGACCTATTACGACGGACAGTCCTTCATGGTGCGCAAGGCCGCCGGGATCGAGACGACGGCCGATCTTGCCGGAGCAACGATCTGTACCGAGACCGGCACCACGACCGAACTCAATCTCGCCGACTATTTCCGGGGACGCGGCCTTTCCTATCGCGTGCTTTCATTCGAGAAGAACGACGAGGCGATCGTCGCCTATGATCGCGGGCGATGCGATGCCTATACGACCGACGCATCGGGGCTTTACGCGATGCGGCTCAAACTCTCCGATCCCGACGCCAACAAGATTCTTTCGGAGATCATCTCGAAAGAGCCGCTCGGGCCTGCTGTGCGGCAGGGCGATCCGCAATGGGAGGATATTGCGCGCTGGACGCTCAATGCGCTGCTTGAGGCGGAGGAACTCGGCATCACATCCGAAAATCTCGACGAGATGCTCGAGAGCGACAATCCGCGCGTGAAGCGGCTGCTCGGCCGGGAGGGAGCTTATGGCTCGACCGTCGGACTCAACAATGACTGGGCCGCGAATGCCATCCGTGCCGTCGGCAATTACGGTGAGATGTTCGAGCGCAATGTCGGCAAGAATACACCGCTCGGCATCGCGCGGGGGCAGAATGCGCTGTGGACCGATGGCGGTCTGCAATATGCAGCGCCGGTCCGGTAAGCGATGAACAAGGGGACGGAGCGGCATATGCAGCGCGGGCAGGGGGGAAAAGTGCCCTTCGGCTGGAACAATCCGCGCGTGCGTTCCTTCGTCTATCAGGCAGCGGTACTCGGCATCGTTCTCGCGCTTGTCTGGTTCTTCACGGCCACGGCGCAGGAAAATCTCGCCCGGCTCAATATCTCCTCGGGCTTCGGATTTCTCGATACCACGGCGGGCTTCGGCATCATCCAGACGCTGATCCCCTATACCGAGCAGTCGAGCTATGGGCGGGCCTTTCTTGTCGGCCTGCTGAATACGCTGGTGGTGGCGGTCATCGGCATCGTGCTGTCGGTGATGCTCGGTTTCCTGATCGGTGTGATGAGGCTGTCGCGGAACTGGCTGGTGGCGAAGATCGCGGCGGGCTATGTCGAGGTGATGCGGAACGTTCCGCTGCTGCTGCATCTTTTCTTCTGGTATTTCGCGGTGTTGCGGCCGCTGCCGGGCCCTGCGGAGAGCATCGAGCCGCTGCCGGGCGTATTTCTCAACAATCGCGGCCTCATTCTGCCGGAGCCGGTTTTCGGCGCTACGGCGAATGCCTTTTTCCTTGCCATTGCCGCAGCGCTGATCGGCGGCTTCTTTCTCATTCGTTGGGCGCGGAAGCGGCAGGTCGCGACGGGGCAGCTGTTTCCGGCATGGCGCGCCTCGGTAGCGTTGCTTGTCATTCTGCCGGGGGTTGTATGGCTTGTGGCGGGCGCGCCGTTCGAGCTCGAATTTGCCGAGCATGCAGGCTTCGACTTTGCCGGCGGCATGCGGCTGCTGCCGGAATTCGTGGCGCTGGTGCTTGGCCTCACGCTTTATACGGCCGGCTTCATTGCCGAGATCGTGCGCGCGGGCATTCTTTCGGTCAGCAAGGGGCAGAGGGAGGCCGCGGCGGCGCTCGGGCTCAAGGATAGCACGACGCTGCGTCTCGTCGTCATTCCGCAGGCGCTCAGGCTCATCATTCCGCCGCTCACCAGCCAGATACTGAACCTCACCAAAAACTCCTCGCTTGCCGTTGCCATCGCCTATCCCGATCTCGTGGCGGTGTTCGCGGGCACCGTGCTCAACCAGACGGGTCAGGCGATCGAAGTGATTGCGCTTACCATGGCGGTCTATCTCACGCTCAGCCTCATCACCTCGCTGCTGATGAACTGGTACAACGCGCGCATCGCGCTGAAAGAGCGGTGAGCGCATGGGCATGGAAGACATTACGGGACGTCCCGCGCCGCGCAGCAAGCGCCTGACTCCGCTTGTGTGGGCGCAGCGCAATCTTTTTTCGAGCGTGAGCAATACGATCCTGACGCTCGTTTCGGCCTATCTTCTCTGGCTGACGATCCCGCCGGTACTCGACTTCACGATCTTCAGCGCGGTGTGGACAGGGACGACGCGCGAAGCCTGTCTGGCACCCGGCGCGGGCATGTGCTGGCCCTTCATCTGGGCGAATATCGACCAGTTCATCTATGGCCGCTATCCGCCGGAAGAAATCTGGCGCGTGAATCTCACCTTCGCGCTGGGCGCGGCGGTCATTATACCGATGCTCATTCCGGGCTTGCCCGCGCGCCGGCTCAATCTGGTTTTCCTGCTGATCGTCTATCCGCTGGTCGCGATCGTGCTGCTTGCGGGCGACAGGCCGGGGCTCCGCCCCGTGCCGACCAGCGAATGGGGCGGGCTTCTCGTTACGCTGGTCGTCGCGGTGACAGGCATCGTCGCGTCGCTGCCGCTTGGCGTGTTGCTCGCGCTCGGGCGGCGGTCGAACATGCCGGCGATCCGAATGCTCTGCATCATTTTCATCGAGTTCTGGCGCGGCGTCCCCCTCATCACCGTGCTTTTCATGGCAAGCGTGATGCTGCCGCTCTTCCTGCCGGAGGGCGTGAACCCGGACAATCTGCTGCGTGTCCTCGTGGGTGTGGCGCTATTCTCGTCGGCCTATATGGCGGAAGTGATCCGCGGCGGACTGCAGGCCATTCCGCCCGGGCAGTATGAAGCGGCACGCGCGCTCGGCCTCACCTACTGGCAGGCGATGGGACAGGTGGTGCTGCCGCAGGCGCTGCGCCACGTGATACCCGGCATCGTCAATACTTTCATAGGGCTCTTCAAGGATACGACGCTGGTGCTGATCGTCGGCATTTTCGATCTGCTCGGCCAGGTGCGGGCGCAGCTCAGCGACCCGAACTGGACGATGCCGCAGGGAGCGCTGACGGGGTATATCTTCGCGGCGCTGGTCTTCTGGGCCTTCTGCTTCGGCATGTCGCGATATTCGACCTTCATGGAACGGCGCCTCGATACGACGCGCGAGCGCTAGGAGAAAGCCATGTCAGACGGAAACGGGAAACGCCTCACGGTCTCGGACAAGGTGATGATCGAGATGAAGGCCGTGAACAAGTGGTTCGGCGACTTTCATGTGCTGAAGGATATCGATCTGACCGTGCAGGAAGGCGAGCGTATCGTGATCGCGGGACCTTCGGGTTCTGGCAAGTCCACGCTGATCCGCTGCATCAATCATCTGGAGCCGCATGACGAGGGAAGCATCGTCATCGACGGGATCGAGCTTACCGAAGACCTCAAACGCATCGACGAAGTGCGGCGCGAAGTCGGCATGGTGTTCCAGCAGTTCAACCTGTTTCCGCATATGACGGTGCTGGAGAATTGCACGCTGGCGCCGCTCTGGGTGCGCAAGATGCCGGAGAAGGATGCGCGCGATCTTGCGATGAGGTTCCTTGAGCGTGTGCGTATCCCCGAACAGGCCTCGAAGTATCCCGGCCAGCTTTCAGGCGGGCAGCAGCAACGCGTCGCGATTGCCCGCGCTCTCTGCATGAATCCGAAGGTGATGCTTTTCGACGAGCCGACTTCGGCACTCGATCCCGAGATGATCAAGGAAGTGCTGGACGTGATGGTGGAGCTCGCCGAAGAAGGCATGACCATGCTCTGCGTGACGCATGAAATGGGCTTCGCACGGGAAGTGGCGAACCGCGTCGTCTTCATGGATGGCGGCGAGATCATTGAAGAAGCGCCGCCGCAGGAGTTCTTCAGCGCGCCGAAAAATGCGCGGACGAAGGAATTTCTGGCGCAGATACTGGCGCATTAAAAGGGGTGAGCCCTCAATCCACCTCTTCCAGTACCGCTTCTTCCTGGGCGTAGGGCGTGAAGCCCATGCGCTGATAGAGGGGGAGCGCGCGGGGGTGGTCCAGCGTGCAGGTCTGGATGATGAGGCGTTCGGGGCCGTGGGCCCAGGCGGTGAGGATTGCCTCGCGTAACATGAAGCTGCCGAGGCCGGAGCCGATATGTTCCGGCATCAGCCCGAGAAACGAAATTTCGGCGCGCGGCATGGAGCGGAAGTCGAGCTCGAAATAGCCGGCGGGCACGCCGCCGCAATAAAGCACATAGATCGCGACTTCGGGGTGCTGAATGATGTCCGCCAAGGCCTCGTTGGAAAGCCGCTTGCGGTTCACCCAGACATAGTCGCGGCCGACCGCG
>PNMC01000015.1 GCA_013823365.1 Parvibaculum sp.
CCCGCGCCGAACAGCGCGGCCGCGTCATGTGCGAGAAGCTGAAGGAGCTGATCCCGAAGCACCTCTTCAAGATTCCGATCCAGGCCGCGATTGGTGGCCGCGTCATCGCCCGCGAAACGATTTCCGCAATGCGCAAGGACGTGACGGCGAAGTGCTATGGCGGCGACATCACCCGCAAGCGCAAGCTTCTGGAGAAGCAGAAGGAAGGCAAGAAGAAGATGCGTCAGTTCGGCCGCGTCGAGATTCCGCAGGACGCCTTCATCTCCGCCCTGAAGATGGACGAGAACTGAGCCCGCGCCCGGTGCGCGACGAACAAAAAGGCCGCCCCTCCCCGGGCGGCCTTTTCATTCCCCTCGAAGCTTTGTTTCAGTCGCCTCGGCGGAGCAGGGCGGCAAGCCCCGCCACCACGATGCCGATAATGCCGAGCACGCCCCAGGCCGGGAAAGCCATGACGGCCGCAAGCGGCCCTTGGAGGCCCTCGGGCGCATTTTCACCCGCAAAGGCGTTGAACCCGTCGCGGCTTCCTTCATGCAGCATGCCCCAGAGATCGTTGAAGGACCGCATGGTCACCTCACGCGCTTCCAGAGACAGCAGCGCATCCGACCCGAGCGCCATCAGCGCGGTGATGATGAAAAGAAGTCCGATCAGCCTTACAACAAACATGGCATGAGCCCCCCAGCCCTACGCAGTGTTAGCGGAACTTGAACGCGAACGGTATCCGGATCGACTGTGCCAAACAAGCACACTTCTGAGAAGAGTTTGTGAGATCAAGGGCCTAGAAGATGCGATCCCGGTTGATTCAGGCCTCTTGTTGCGTATAGTGCCGCCCACTTCGCCCGTCACACGGGTGACCCGGAGGGGTGGCCGAGTGGCTGAAGGCGCACGCTTGGAAAGCGTGTATACGGGAAACCGTATCGAGGGTTCGAATCCCTCTCCCTCCGCCAAATGAATTTCCCATAAAAATCAGATGGTTAGACGGGGGCACCGCGCTTGGGGCGGGTCCGGGCGAAGGCTCGCGGCCTCACAGCCTTGGCCGGCAGACCGGGCCGGTGAGTCTCTCTGAGGCAGATTTGCTACAGGCAGGAGCGAAACATGGTTAACCGCGCTCGCGGTCAGTTCGTCCGGGTGATCGTCACTGCACGGCGGGGCTTCAGGTAGGCCGTTTCCTTGAAGGTGATCGTTTCCTTCACCATCGAACTCACCGGCGATTCATAGCCATAGGTGACCTCGGTCATGACCACGCCCGTTCCCGGCGTCACGAGCCCGGCGGGCAGGTCGACGGTCGAATTCACCGTGCGCGGCGCGATCTGGAATCCGTCGCTCCAGGCGACGCGCGGCGAGCCGGAAGCGTTCGCCACCACGCTAGTGATCCGTACACTGAGCGTAGTCGTCGGGAAGGGCGAAAGGATGGCGGAGCTCGCGGAAAAGATATCCGCCATGTCGGCATTGTCTATGGTAGCCGCCTGGGTGGTCAGGTCCGCTGCGGTGTAGGCCACCGCCGTCACGCGCCGGTTGGCGGTGAGCATGTTCGCGGCCTCGAAGGAGCCGAGATAGAATAGCAGCAGCAGCGGAACGATCAGGGCGAACTCGACCGCCGCGAGACCCGCGCTGTTGAGAAGGAAGGCGGAGCTGCCGGACCCGGTTCTGTGCCGCTTCTCAGGGTTCATGCGCAGGCTCTCCATCAGCTGTTCGGCAGAATGTCGCCAAAAGGCTCGTTGCGGAAAGCGGTGCTCGATGCGACCAGGCGTCCGCCGCCTTCGAGATTGGACAGGCCGACAAGGGCCGGCGTCAGCACACCCCAGGAGTAATAGGCACGCACCACAACGATGTCCCCGGCGCCGCCCGGCTGGAACACCGTGTTCTCGACGATCTTGCCGTCATCTCCAACGAGCGGCGGAAAGGTGACGCCGCCGAAATTGCTGAAATTGCGCACATCTATGCGCAGCGTGGAGTTGCAGTCGCTGACCAGCTGGAGCCGCTCGCACACCATGTTCTTGAACTCGGTCTCGGTCATGCCGCTCGCCTGGACCGTGCCGATGCGGATGAGCCGACCGCTCGAGGCAAGCGCGCTGTCGAGATTCGATGTCGCGAAATAGATGATACAGGTTTCGATCGTCGCAAAGATCAGCAGGAAGAAGGGAATCGCGAGAAGCGAAAACTCCACCGCCGCGCTGCCCTCCTTGTTCCGCCGGAAACGCGACAAGAGCCGCCACCGGTGCCGACCGTTCCGCATACTCTCCACCATGTTCCGACCTCGCGCCCGGTCTTCTGCTTGCAGCTTTCGTAGATAGCGCCCTGGCGGTTACCAAATGGTAAGCAATTCGAATTTTCGTCCCCGCGTTCATGTCTTCTTAACGCCGTCCGCCTTAAGACAAGGTTGAATTCTTGTTCAGGCCGGATCGGCCGGCTTCGGCCCTGCGCCTCCGGCGGTCATGACGGGCGGAGAAGTCCCATGCAACGCCTTGGTAAATGGTTTCGCTCCTTCTGCGGCGATAGGCGCGGCAACTTCGCAATCATTTTTGCGCTCACCCTGACGCCTATTGCTGTCGCCGCCGCGGCATCTGTCGACATCTCTCGCGCCTATATTGTGGAAACGCGTCTGAAGGCCGCGCTCGATGCGGCGGCCCTTGCCGTCGGCACCGCCACCGGCCTTTCATCGGCCGAAGTCCAAACCATGGCGCAAGCCTATTTCGACGCGAACTACCCGGAAGAAGTCCTCGGCGTGCCCGGCACGATCATGGTGACCGACACGCCTACAACGGTAGACATTTCCGTGAAAGCTTCTCTGCCGACCAGCATCATGGGGCTCGTCGGTATCAACTCGCTCGACGTCGCCGCGACCTCGCAGGTGATGCGCCACGGCAAGAAGCTTGAAGTCGTCCTGGTACTCGACAACACCGGCTCGATGAATCAGGATGGCCGCCTGACCGTGCTCAAGGCGGCGGCGAAGGACCTGATCGACACCGTATCGAAATCCGCGCTTTCGCCCGGCGATGTCCGCATCGCTATTGTGCCCTTTACCACCGACGTCAATGTCGGTGTCGTCAACAAGGACGCGAACTGGCTGAAGTGGAGCTGGACGCTTCCCACCCAGACCTGCACGACGACAGGCTCCGGCTCGAAGAAGACGACCACCTGCACTCAGGATATTCGTACCGTTTCGAAGAGCAGCTGGAAGGGTTGCGTCGTCGATCGCGACGAGAACTATGATGTCTCCATCACGCCACCCGTCGTGAGCAACAACGCTACGCTCTTTCCGGCGAATGAAAACAATATCTACAACAACCAGTGCAGCCTGCGCCCCATCGTACCCTTCTCGACAGACTGGGCCATGCTCAAGAACGAGATCGACAGCATGGTCGCCGGCGGCGCGACCAACACGACGATCGGCTTTGTCTGGGGCTGGCAGATGCTGACCAATGGCGCGCTTCTCTCGAACGCTGCCGCGCCGGACCCGAACAAGCTCGAAAAGGTGATGGTCTATCTGACCGACGGTCTCAACACCTATGATCGCGGCGGCATAGGTACCTGCAATGGCAAATCCACATGTGCTCGTGTCGATGCGCGGACGGAACTTGTCTGCAGCGGCATAAGGAATGCGGGAATCTCGGTCTACACGGTCCGCCTCGTGCAGGGTAACGCGACGCTTTTGCGCAACTGCGCCACGAACCCGAACATGTATTACAACGCGAACACGGCAGCCGACCTGACCAACGTCTTCAAGTCGATCGCTCAGGCCCTGTCGAATCTCCGCCTCAGCAAGTAGAAGCGTCGAGATCGCGGAAATGAAAAAGGCCGCCTCTTGAGGCGGCCTTTTCTGTTCGGAGGTCGGGCTCAGCGCATGGTCGCCGTGCCGCCGCCGGAGCCGGCATCGCTGCCGCCGGCATCCGATTTGGTGCTGTTCATGCTGGCACCCTGCTGCATCAGCATGTCGAAGGACTCCTCGTCGTCGCCGATGACGGCGATGCGCTCGCAGCGCGGCGTGCAGTTGTAGGAGAACTGTCCGGTGCCCCGCGTCAGCGTCACGGCGGATGTGCCCTGCGCCGTCACGCTGAGTTTCATGTCGAGAATGGTCTTGCCTTCCGCATCGAGCGCGATGAGGTTCGTCGTGCCGTAATTGCGGCCCATCACGTAAAGCAGCTGCGTGCTCTCGATCGCAACATCGGCGATCGCCGGATTGCCCACCATCACGGTGGCCGCGGGCTTTGAAAGCTGCAGCGGCCTCGTCTCGTTCATCGGCACCTTGAACTCCGAAGCGAAGGCGCCGGCTGCAAAAAGCGCAGCCATGCCGGCCCCGAGAGCCAGGGTGGTGCCCAACTTGCTTTTCTGAACTTTACGCATGTTTGAACCGCTTCTGTCGTGGCTGGGTGCGCATGGGCGGAAAGTCCCGAAAGGGACAGTGCTCGAAGGACAGTAAGGCCGAACTGGTAAAGGATATGTTGACCGTATGCAGCGGCTGGTGGGCCGCATTAACGCGCACTTAAAAGCCTCTCCCTAGCCTTGCAACGTCCGATCAGGGAGCACGACATGGCGCGGGATGCGGCACAGGGCCGTGATGCAACGGCCGTCCGGGGGCAGACGCTCGCCGGCATCGCCATTCTGTCGGCGCTCGCGCCGCGCGAGCTTGCTCTTCTCGCCGCCGAATGCGAATGGCGGCCATTCGCTCGCGGCGACATTCTTCTCAATCTCGATAGGGGCGACCGGCTCACCGGCGTGACCTTCGTGGCCGCAGGCTGCCTCCGGCTTGCCCGGAGCATGGGCGCCGCGGGCCGCATCTTCTATACGGATGTGAACGAGGGCGGGCAGTTCGGCGAAATGGCCGTCTTCGGCGTCGAGGAGGACGGGCTCTCGGTCGTCGCCCGCGAGGACGGGCTGGCCGCCACCCTGTCCGGCGGCCGTTTCATGGAACTGCTCTCGCGGGAGGAATCCGTTTCCCGCGCACTTCTCTGCCAATACGCTCGGCTTCTCCGGGCGAAAGAGATATCGAGTCCCGCAGAGGGCGGTATCGCCGAAGGAACGGGTGCCCAGCGCGTCTATGGCGAATTGCTGGCGCTCGCCGAGCCCTGGCGGGACGATGAGGGGCGGGAATGCCTGCGTGTCGCCCGTCTGCCGCGTCACCGCGAACTCGCCGCCCGGGTCGACACGACGGAGGAAGTTGTCGCCCGCGCCATCGCGGAGCTCGTACGCGACGGCATCGCGCTTCGCGACTATCCGGGCCTGATCCTTGCCGATGAGGCGAAGCTTCGCGATCTCTGCGCATCCGCCTGACGAGCTGCAGCCGCTTTTTCCTGTATTCGCAAATGAAGACGCCCGCCCCGGGAGGCCGTTCCGGCGGCGCCCGGGCAGGCTAGAGATGTCTTTAACCCGGGATTAACCCCGTTCTGATCTCGGCTGGGAATAGACGAAATGGCGTCAACCAAGCGAATAAATAAACTCCAGAAAAAACACAGTATATATTTTTCCAATACTTGGAATATCGGGAAAATTATATAAACAGAGAACGAAATTGCCAGTAAACGTTAGGATTTGGGTAACAGAGGTCCGGTAGGGTTGTCTCCAGTCCGAAGGGGCTCCCTTTGCCCGGCAGGGCATAAGGGTGGTGCTGTCGACAGTCAAATATGCAAGGAGGCTTGTATGAGCCAGTTTCTCAAGTCGTTTCTGAAGAATGAATCCGGCGCGACCGCCATCGAATATGGCCTGATCGCCGCCGGCATCTCGGTCGTGATCATCGGCGTGGTAAGCACGATCGGCGATACTCTTCTGGAGAAGTTCCAGTACATCAGCGACGAACTGGCGGGCTAATACCGCTGGCTTGGTCGACCATGCCGGAGCAGTTCGGCATGCGGAAGGTTTAAAGCCGTCAGCGCCCCGCGCTGGCGGCTTTGCCTTTTTCAGCAAGAGAGATAGCCATTCCTGCCCTCCCGGCGGCCTTCGCTTAACCTCACGTTCTTTCACGCATTTCGTTCCGTTCCGGCGCGCTCTTTACCCCAAATTTACGGTCCTTTGCCCACTATCGGACGGCGCGAGGAGGCATGAGGCCGCCTGGCGCGGGGTGCTCTTGCCCCTCAAGGAAACCGGGCATTTCACGTGATGAGCTTTCTCGTCCTCGCCATTTTCCCGCTCGCCATGATCTTTGGCGCGATGTGGGATCTGGCGACCATGACCATCCCGAATGTGCTGACGGCAGGTCTGGCCGCCGCCTTCTTCGTGGCCGCCTTCCTGATGGGCTTCGGCTGGCAGGATATCGCGCTTCACGTGGCGGCAGGCGCTCTGCTGCTGCTCGTCGGCATGGCCATGTTCTCCTTTGGATGGATCGGCGGTGGCGATGCGAAATTCGTCGCGGCCATAGCACTCTGGCTCGGCTGGACGAACCTGCTCGCCTATCTCGTCGTGGCCTCGGTTCTCGGCGGGGTGCTGACGCTCCTCATCCTCGGATTTCGATCCATGCCGCTGCCGCCGGCTCTCTTCCGGCGCGAATGGATCGCGCGTCTGCATGAGCCGAAGGCAGGCATCCCTTACGGCGTGGCGCTCGGCATCGCCGGACTTTTAATGTTCCAGCACAGCGTCTGGATCGGAGCGGCGGCACAGGCCGCCTGATGAACTGAGCGGCGGGGCGGACGCCTCGCCAAAGAGTGGAATGAAAGGATTGGGCAAGTGAACGCCGCACGCATTGGAGTTCTGGTTCTGGCGATTGTCGCCGCGGGCCTCGCGGCGCTTCTCGCACGCGGGCTCATGACCACATCGAAGCCCGAGCCGGTGGTGACGCAGGTCGAGGAACCGACGACGGAAGTGCTCGTCACGAGCAGCAATGTGCAGCTTGGCCGCCGCGTCGCGTCGGGCGATCTGCGCTGGCAGCGCTGGCCCGACGAAGCCATGAACCCGTCCTATATCACCCGTACCGCGCGTCCTGCCGCGCTTGAGGAATATACCGGCAGCGTTGCGCGTTCCTCTCTTCTCGCAGGCGAACCGGTCACGGAAGAAAAGCTCGTCAATCTCGCAGGGGCCGGCTTCATGTCCGCGCTGATCGATCCGGGCATGCGCGCCATCGCAATCGAGATCACGCCGCAAACAAGCGCCGGCGGCTTTATCCTGCCGAATGACCGCGTCGACATCGTGGATGCCAATCGCGGCCAGACCGTGCTCCGCAATGTACGCGTCCTCGCGATCGACCAGCGCTTCGACGAGGCGGGCGAGCAGGTGGCGGTCGGCCGCACGGCAACACTCGAACTCACGCCCGTGCAGGTGGAGCTGATTTCCGTGGCGGCGAATGACGGACGTCTCGCTTTGTCGCTCCGCTCCATGGCTGAGCAGAAGGAAGTCGCGGGCGGCGAGAATGAATTGTCCGGTCGCGAAGGCGGCTCGGTGGTGAAAATCGTGCGCTACGGCGTCGCACAATCCGTGCGCGTGAAGTAGGCGGTGGGGTCGGGTATGAACACCATGTGGAACAGGCTCAAATCCCGTATGGCGCGCGGTGCGCGCAAGACGGCCGTGCTGCTCTGCGCCGCTTCGATGGCGCTGATGCCGGCCAATATCGCCATTGCGGGCGATGCGCGCCTTGTGAAGATCGATCAGGGCGGCGCCGGCCAGTCCTCCCGCAGCATCGTGCTGGGGCTCAACAAGGCGGCGATCGTGGAACTGCCTGTGGCCGCGCGCGATGTGCTGGTCTCGAACCCTGAAATCGTGGACGCTGTGGTGCGCACCAACCGCCGCACCTATCTGATCGGTCTTGCGGTCGGCCAGACCAATGCCTTCTTCTTCAATGAGGCGGGCCAGCAGATTCTCAATCTCGAAATTCGCGTCGCACGCGACCTGACGGGTCTGCGCGAAACGCTTCGCCAGTATTTCCCGAAGGCGAATATCGACGCCGAGTCGATCAACGATCATGTCGTCCTGTCCGGCATGGTTGCGAGCGCAACCGAAGCCGACCGCGCCCATGATCTTGCTGCGCGTTTCATCGGCGTCAGCCGCGAAAACGTGCTGAACATGCTCGGCATCGAGGGCAAGGACCAGGTCATGCTCAAGGTGACCGTGGCCGAGATGCAGCGCAACGTCATCAAGCAGCTCGGCGTGAACCTCACAAGTGCTGCCGATTTCGGCGACTTCGCGCTTCGCCTCGCCACGAACAACAATTTCAGCATTCAGGGTCAGTCGCTTGGCGGTCTGTCGACGGAAGGCACCGCCGTCAGCGGCAGCGACGGCAGTGTCGGCGCTGCGCTCCGCATGATGGAGCGGACTGGCCTTCTGAAGACGCTGGCCGAGCCGAACCTGACGGCGATCTCGGGCGAATCCGCCAAGTTCCTTGCGGGTGGCGAGTTCCCTGTTCCCACCTCGCGCGACCGCGACGGCAATGTGCAACTCGAATTCAAGCCCTTCGGCGTGGGCCTCAATTTCACGCCGGTCGTGCTCAGCGAGGGCCGCATCAGCCTGAAGATTTCGACGGAAGTGAGCGAACTTTCCTCTGAAGGGGCCTTCGTGCTGCAAGGGGCGAGTGGCGACGGCGTCACCGTGCCGGGCCTCAAGGTGCGCCGCGCCGAAACGACGCTCGAACTGCCGAGCGGCGGCTCTCTCGTCATGGCCGGCCTTCTGTCCGACTCCACGCGCCAGAATATCGACGGCGTGCCGGGAGCGAAGGACATTCCGGTTCTCGGCCAGCTCTTCCGCAGCCGCGACTATCAGTCGAACGAGACCGAACTGGTCGTGATCGTGACGCCCTATCTCGTCGATCCGACGTCGCGCGACAAGCTCGCGCTGCCGACGGATGGCTTCGCGCCCGCAAGCGACATGGACACGATCCTGATGGGCCGTCTCAACGCGACCTATGGCGCGCGCGGCTCCGCGCCGGCTGGCAAGTCGCTCCAGGGCCCCGTCGGCTTCGTTGTGGATTGAGGTGGTGAAAATGAACAAGATGGCAAAACGCAACGTAATGGCCGGCCTCCGCCTTCTCGCGCTCGGCGCGACGGTGGGCCTCGCAGGCTGCGGCTTCAATGGTGCCGAACACGCGCAGTTCACCGCCCAGCAGACGCACCCGATCACGGTCGAGGCCGATGTCGCGACGCTGAATGTCGGCGTCGTTCCCGGCCAGCCCGGCGTCACGCCTTCCGACCGGGCGCAGATCGAGGCTTTCGCCGCCTCCTATCGCCAGCGCGGCCACGGACCCCTGACGATCTCAACGCCGTCCGGCTCGCCCAATGCCGGCGCGGCGACGGTGGCACTTTCCGATGTGCGCGACCTGCTGAAGGAAAACGGCGTCACCGCAGGCGATCTCGCCTACACGCCTTATCGTGCCTCGGGTGGCGATGCCTCCGCACCGCTGATCCTTTCTTTCAAACGCTATGTTGCGCGCCCGACCGCCTGCGGAAACTGGTCGCAGGATGCGGCGTTCAACCCGTCGAACGGCATCCTGCCGAACCATGGCTGCGCGACGCAGAACAATCTCGCGGCCATGGTCGCGAACCCGGCGGATCTTCTCGGGCCGCGCACCATGGGCCCCGCCGATCCCGGCCGCCGGAATACCGTGCTCGAGAAATATCGCGCGGGCGAGCCGACCGCGACCGAACGCAACCAGCAGGATTCCGGCGCCGTCAGTGAGGTACGTCAATGAGCAATCTGGCCCGCAAGGAACCCTTCACGGAGGTCGAGGCGCCGCCCATGCCGGCCGCGCCCGCGGCACGGCCCGCCACTTCGCCGGAGACGCTTGCCGTCGTAAAGCCGGTACCGCGCATCACCATTCATGCATTCTGCGAACTGCCGGGCACCGGCAGCGCCATCCAGCGCGCCGGTGAAGACCGCCGCCTCGCCAAGGCGCATCTCGCGGTGCATATGGGCGGCATACCTGCCGCCGTCGAGCAATATCAACAGGCGGCGACGCCGAACCTCATCATGGTCGAGACGCGCGCCATGGGCGAGGAACTCTTCGGTCAGCTCGGCGCGCTCGCGGAAGTCTGCGATGCCGGTACCAAGGTGGTGGTGATCGGCCACATGAACGACGTTTCGCTCTATCGCGAGATGATGCGTCAGGGCGTGAACGAATATCTCGTTGCGCCGCTCCATCCGCTTGGCGTCATCGAAGCCATTTCCCGTCTCTATATCGATCCCGATGCGCCGCCCATCGGCCGTACCATCGCCTTTATCGGTGCCAAGGGCGGCACGGGCTCGAGCACCATCGCCCATAATATCGGCTGGTGCATTTCGACCGGCATGGATGAGGACGTGATCATCACCGATCTCGACCTTCCCTTCGGCACGGCCGGTCTCGACTTCAATCAGGACCCCGCCCAGGGCATCGCCGACGCGCTGACTGCGCCGGAGCGTCTGGACGACGTCCTGCTCGACCGTCTGCTCGTGAAGTGCTCCGACCGGCTCAGCCTCTTCGCGGCACCCGCCGTGCTCGATCGCGACTTCGAGATGGATGCAGAAAGCTGCGAAAGCGTGCTCGACGTTGTGCGTGCAGGCGTGCCCTGCGTGATCGTCGATCTGCCGCATGTCTGGGCACCATGGACGAAGAAAGTGCTACTCTCGGCGGATGAAATCGTCATCACGGCAACGCCCGATCTCGCAAGCCTTCGCAATGCGAAAAACATCCTCGATCTGACGCGCCAGGCGCGGCCGAACGACAATGCGGCCCACATCGTTCTCAACCAGGTCGGTATGCCAAAGCGCCCGGAAATTCCGGTGAAGGACTTTGCAGAAGCTGTCGGCACCGAGGCGACGCTCGTGCTGCCTTTCAATCCGGGCCTCTTCGGCACGGCCGCGAATAACGGCCAGATGATCGAAGAGCTCGATCCCAAGGGAAAGACGGCGGACGGCTTCCGCTTCCTCGCGCGCGAGCTTTGCGGCCGCGAGGCGCGCACGCCGCGGGCGAAGCCCGGCCGTTCGTCCATGTTCAGTTTCCTGTCCCGCAAGGGATAATCGGAGGTAGCCCGTGTTTGGAAGGCGAACCGAAGGTCAGCCCGTCGCGCGCAAGCCCGCGCCCGCGCCCGCCCAGGCGGAGGCGCCGCGCCCGGCTTCGCCGGCTCACGTCGCCGCTGCCCCGAAAGCGCCGGCGCCGAAGCCTGTCGCACCCACGAAACCCGCGCCGCGCGCAAGCGACCATCGCTCGGACAACTACTATCAGATCAAGACCACGATCTTTAACGCACTGATCGACACGATCGATCTGACGCAGCTTGCCCAGCTCGATGCCGAGAGCGCGCGCGAGGAAATTCGCGATATCGTCAACGAGATTCTGTCGATCAAGAATGTCGTCATGTCGATTTCCGAGCAGGAAGCTCTCCTGCAGGACATCTGCAACGACGTTCTGGGCTACGGCCCGCTCGAGCCGCTGCTCGCGCGAGACGACATTGCCGACATCATGGTGAATGGCTCCGACCGCACCTTCATCGAAGTGAGCGGCAAGGTCGAGCTCACCAATATCCGCTTCCGCGACAACAGCCAGCTGATGAATATCTGTCAGCGCATCGTGAGCCAGGTCGGCCGCCGCGTTGACGAATCGAGCCCGATTTGCGACGCGCGCTTGCCCGACGGCAGCCGTGTGAACGTCATCGTGCCGCCGCTCTCGATCGACGGCCCGGCTCTCACCATTCGTAAGTTCCGCCGGGACAAGCTGACGATGAACGATCTCGTCGGCTACAACTCGATCTCGCAGGAAGGTGCGGAAGTCCTCGGCATCATCGGCAAGGTCCGCTGCAATGTGCTGATCTCCGGCGGCACGGGTTCCGGCAAGACGACGCTTCTGAACTGTCTCACCGGCTTCATCGATGCCGACGAGCGCATCATCACCTGCGAGGACGCGGCAGAACTGCAGCTCCAGCAGCCTCATGTCGTGCGTCTCGAAACGCGGCCGCCGAACCTTGAAGGCCAGGGCCAGGTCACGATGACCGAACTCGTGCGCAACTGCCTTCGTATGCGTCCCGAACGTATCATCGTCGGCGAAGTGCGCGGCCCCGAAGCATTCGACCTGCTTCAGGCCATGAATACCGGCCATGACGGTTCCATGGGCACGCTCCACGCGAACAGCCCGCGCGAGGCGTTGTCGCGTCTCGAAAGCATGATCACCATGGGCGGCTATCAGCTCCCGTCGAAGACCATCCGCGAGATGATCTGCGGTTCGATCGACGTCGTCATTCAGGCCGCGCGCCTGCGCGACGGCTCGCGCCGCATCACCCACATCACCGAAGTGCTCGGCACCGAAGGCGATGTGATCATCACGCAAGACCTCTTCGTGTACGACATCGAAGGCGAGGACGAGGCGGGGCGCATCATCGGCAAGCACCGCTCCACGGGCATCGCGCGTCCCTCCTTCTGGGATCGCGCCCGCTACTACAATCAGCACCACGCGCTCGCGGCCGCTCTCGACCGCGCTCAAGGGTAGGGCGGTCATGGATCAAACGACGCTGATGATCTTCGGCATCGCGCTGCTCTCCGCTCTTTGCATCGGCGGCGTGGGCTTTGTCTTTGTGGGCGGCCAGACGAAATCTCAGGAGCGCGTCGCGCGCGTGTCCCGCGCGGGTCAGGCCCGCCTGACGGCGGCCGGCGGCGAAGTCGACAACAGCGACAAGCGCCGCAAGCAGGTCCAGGACACGCTGAAGGATCTGGAAGCGAAGCAGAAGGCGCAGAAGAAGCGCATTCCCTTGCGCACGCGGATCGAACGCGCGGGCCTCGATATCGAGCCGCGCATGTTCTATATCGCCAGCGGTGTCACCGGGCTCGTTGCCTTTGTCCTTCTTTTGGTGACGGGCATGTCCGGATTCGTCTCTCTCCTCGGCGCCTTTGCGGCGGCTTTCGGCGTACCGCGCTGGTTCCTCTCCTATCTCGTGAAGCGCCGCCAGAAGGCCTTTACGGAAGAGTTTGCCAATTCGCTCGACGTCATCGTGCGTGGCGTGAAGTCGGGTTTGCCCGTCAACGACTGCTTGAAGCTCATCGCGGCAGAGTCGCCGGAGCCGGTGCGATCCGAATTCCAGGGGCTCGTCGAGGCGCAGCGCGTTGGCGTGACGCTCGAACAGGGCCTTGAGAAAATCTACGAGCGTATGCCGCTGCCGGAAGTGAATTTCTTCATGATCGTGCTTGCCATCCAGCAGAAGACGGGCGGCAATCTGTCGGAAGCGCTCGGTAATCTTTCCAAGGTGCTTCGCGAGCGCAAGAAAATGCGCGGCAAGATTCAGGCGATGTCGCAGGAGGCCAAGGCGTCCGCCGGCATCATCGGCTCGCTTCCGCCTGCCGTCATGCTGCTCATCTATTTCAGTTCGCCGGGCTACATGACGGTCCTCTTCACGACGACCGCGGGCAACATAATCATCGTCGGCAGCCTGATGTGGATGACGATCGGCGTTCTCATCATGAAGAAGATGATCGACTTCAAGTTCTAGGACCGTGCAATGAACTCCGTCTATGACATTGTCGCGAGCATGATGAACGTCGAGAGCATGGTCATGCTGCTCACGGCGGTTGCAGCCTTTGCGACGATCCTCACTCTGGCGGCGGCCTTCCTGACCACGGACAAGCTTTCCACGCGCATGAAGTATGTGTCGACCGAGCGCGAGGCGATGCGCGCCCGTGCCCGTGAGCAGCTCGCCCAGGAAAAGACGCGCCTGCGCCACACGCCCAAGGGCTTTATGAAAGAGGTGGTGGACAGGTTTGCATCGGGCGGCATGCTGGAAAATGCCGAAATTCGCGAGAAGCTCCGCCAGGCCGGCTTCCGCGGGCCGGGGCCGATGTACACCTTCATCTTCTTCCGCTTTGTCATGCCGCCGGTCACTTTCCTGATGACATTGCTCTATCTCTCCTTTGCCAGCGATTTCGGCCTGGAGCCCATGGCGCGCTTTGCCTTGTCCTGCGCGGCTGCCTTCATCGGCTTCTACCTTCCCAATGTTTTCGTGCAGAACGTGATCGCGCGGCGCCAGGATTCGATCAGCAAGGCCTTCCCGGATGCGCTGGATCTTCTGCTCATCTGCGTCGAAAGCGGCATGTCGATCGAGGCAGCCTTCCAGAAGGTCGCCGCCGAAATCGGCAGCCAGTCGGTCGAGCTTGCCGAGGAACTGGCGCTCACCACCGCGGAACTCTCCTATCTTCAGGAGCGCCGCATGGCGTACGAGAATCTGGCAAAACGTACGGGCCTGCCCGGCGTGAAGGCCGTCTCGACAAGCCTCATTCAGGCCGAGCGCTACGGTACGCCGCTCGGTCAGGCGCTGCGCGTCATGGCCCAGGAAAACCGCGATATGCGCATGGCGGCGGCCGAGAAGAAGGCGGCAGGCCTCCCGCCGAAGCTCACTGTGCCGATGATCGTCTTCTTCCTGCCGGTGCTCTTCGCCGTCATTCTCGGCCCGGCCATCATCAAGACCATGTCGACGATCTGAACCCGTTTGGACACCCGTTCGGACAAACGAAAAAGGCGCCCGATCCGTCGGGCGCCTTTTCTTGTCTGATGAAGGGGAGATCAGTAGAGGGAGAGGTCCGTCTCCGGCGGCAGGAAGGAAAGCTTGTCGTCGTCGCGGGACGGTACGGCGGTGGCCGGCGTCTCCGTTTCGGGCCCGCGGTCCAGTTCTTCCATTTTCTTCCAGAGCGCGGGCTGCGACAGCATGGCCCGCAGATAGGCGATGTTGCCATCCGCGACATTGGCCGGCAGGTCCGCACGGGCAAGGCGCTCCGCCTCGTCGAACTCGCCCTTGAGACCGAGCACGATGGCAAGGTTCTGCCGCGCATAGGCATCTGCCTTCGCATTGGCGACCGCCCGGCGCAGCGTGCGCTCCGCCATGTCGAGATCGCCCGTCAGCGCATAGGAAAGCCCGAGATTGGTGAGCACCGAAGGATTGTCCGGCGAGAGTTCGAGCGCGGCGTTGTATTTCGCCTGCGCCTCGTCATAGCGGCCCATCTGGTCGAGCGATACGCCGAGCGCCGAAAGCACGGTCCAGTCGCGCGGGCTCTTCCGCGCGGCCTCGGTGAGCATCGCCACGGCCTGGTCCGGCCGCCCGCCCGCCGTCAGCACCTTGCCATATTCGGCCAATGTGTTCGCATCGCCGGGATGGAGGATATGGCTTCGCTGCATCACCATCATCGCTTGATCGACGGAGCCGATCTGGCGAAGCGCGCGCGAATAGCTGATGGCGGTTTCCGCGTCGGAAGCGTTGCGTTCGTAAAGCGCGCCCCAGTAGGCCGCGGCAGCGACATAATCCTGCGTCTTGGTGCTTTCGACGGCGGCCGCGCGGAGCGCCGGTTCGCCGGCCTGCGTCTCGGCCGCCGCACGCGGCGACGTCCCTGCGGCGCCGGGCGCCTCCGAGGTCGCACAGCCCGCCAGCGCAAGCGCCGAACACAGGCTCGTGGTGACGAGCCAGCGGCTGGATTTCACGCGGATATGATGCGCGGTCTTGGAACTCATGGTCCGTCCGGTCCCGGTTCGAGAAGCGGGATGGGCCAGGCGCAGAAAACGGCGCTCTGGTCCCTGTTCGGCACCGATTTTCCGCCAGAGCGGTCAAGAAATGATTAATTATAGAAACACCGGAAATCGGGTGGCGCCGGAGAGGTTATGGAATTCGACAAGTTCAGGGACAGGGCGGCACGCGCCCTCCGCACAGCGGCGGATGCGGCCGCTGCGCTCAGCGCCCGGACCATATTGGCGGGCCTCGGCGTGCTCGGCTTTCTCGCCCTCGCGCTCTTTGTCTATCTGGCACCGCCCGTGGTCTTCGAGGAAGAGCCCGAAGCCGTCACCTTCTTCCAGATCGGCACGGGCAGTCCGGGCGACGAATATTTCGCGGTAGGCGAACGCCTGGCCGCCGCCATCAGCCGCCCGCCGGGAAGTCCCCGCTGCGAAAGAGGTCTGCCCTGCGGGGTGGCGGGCCTTGTCGCGGTGGCCAAATCCTCGGCCGGCCCCGTCGCCAATGTCCGCGCGGTAAGCTCCCAGCATTTCGAATCCGCCCTTGTCGCGGCGCCCGTGCTCGATCTTGCGACCAGGGCGGAAACGCCCTTTCGCGGCGAACCGCCGGTGCGCAACCTGCGCGCCATTGCGGGCGTCTATCGCGAAGCGCTCTACCTCATCGTCCGCCGCAATTCGGAAATATCGGGCATTGCCGATCTCACGGGCATGCGCGTCTCCGTCGGTCCTGTCGGCTCCGGCACGCGCGAGGCGGCGCTACCCGTTCTTGCGGTGCATAGTCTTGGCCGCCGCACCGTGCAGATCTTCGAGCATGACCGGGAAACCGCGACGGACCTTTTGTTACGGGGCCAGCTCGATGCCTTCTTCCTCGTCGATGCGCTGCCATCCTCGGACATTGCGAGCCTTGCCGATCGCGGCGCGATCGACATCGTGCCTCTCGACGATGAGGAGATGCAGCAACTCGTGCGCCCCGGCGCGAACTTCCAGCCGCTCTATATTCCCGAAGGGCTCTATCGCTTCGTGCCGGAAACGCGCACGCTCGGCGTTTCGATGATCTGGGTCGTGAACGAGAATGTCGACGAGGATCTCGTCTACCGGATCACAGGCACCCTGTTCTATCAGGGCAACCGGCAGCTGCTGTCGGGCTCCGGCCTTCACGGCCTCCTGCCCGGCGATGAGGGGGAGGCGCAACGTTTCGCGATCGCCTCGCTGCCCGTGCCGCTTCACGAGGGTGCCGCCCGCTATTACGCCGAGCGCGGCCTTGTCGATCCCGGCCCTCCGCCGCCCGGCCCCGCCCCGGAGCGTCCTTGAACCTGCGGGTCAGGCCTTTGCCTTCTCTTCTTCCTCGGCACCGGCAATCCAGTCGCGCATCGCAGGCAGCGTCAGGATCGCCTCCATATAGGCCCGCGCCGTGCCGTCATCGCCAAGCGCCGCAAGATCGGTCTCATAGGTCCGGAAGCGTGTGACGACCGGCGCATACATAGCGTCCGCCACGCCGAAGCGGCCGAAGAGAAAGCCCTGATCCTGCGCCGACTGGCGCCCGAAGCGCTCTCTGGCTGCCCGCCATATGGCGATGATGCGCTTCGCATTCGCAAGCGCCGCCTCGCTCTGGCCTTCCCCCGGATGGCTCTCGATCACCGCCATCGGCATGTCGCGGCGCAGGTCCTGAAAGCCAGAATGCATTTCCGCCGCCGCGCTCCGCGCCACGGCGCGCGCAAGGCTGTCGGCGGGCCAAAGCCCCTTCGCCGGAAAGAGATCGGCAATCGTCTCGCAGATGGCAAGCGAGTCGCCGATCACCGCGCCGCGCCATTTGAGCGCCGGAACCTGTCCCCCGGGTGCATGGGCGAGGATCTGTGCCTTGGTGTCTTCCTGCCGGAGCCGGATAGAGGCTTCCTTGAAGGGAATGCCCGCATAGCGCATCAGCAGCCAGGGCCTGAGGCTCCAGCTCGAGTAATTCTTGTCCCCGATCAGCAGTTCGAACTCAAAGGCGCTCATCGGTTCCTCGCGATAAGATGCGTCTGCGCAGGCCTTGCCGTTGCGGGCATTCCGGCCACTCTATAAGGTTTCGGGCCAGCGAAATCATCCCTTTCCTCAAGCGGACGGACTTTTCCTTGCTCGATATTTTCATCCCTTCGAAGGATGTGGCCGCAACGCCGGTCTGGCTCCTGCGCGCGGGCGACACGGCCCATTGGTGCGAGACCCATGCAGGCCCCGGGGCAGCCTGGGTGACCACCGCCGGCTTCAAGGGCGAGGCAGGCAAGGTGCTCCTCCTGCCGGACGGCTCGGGCGGCCTGTCGGGCGTGCTGCTCGGCCTCGGCGATGGCGGCGACCCCTTTGTCACAGGTGCGCTGCCCGCCGCATTGCCGATGGGAGACTACCGCCTGGCGGGCGAAATTCATGGTGATGCGGAAAAGGCTGCGCTCGGCTTCGCGCTCGGCACCTATCGTTTCACGCGCTATTCCGGCAGTACGCGCGATTGGCCGCGCCTCGTCCTGCCGGAAGGCGTCGATGGCGAGGAGGTGAGCCGCCTTGCCCGCGCCGTCTTCCTTGTGCGCGATCTCATCAACACGCCGGCAGGCGATATGAGCCCGGCCGATCTCGCCGCCGCCGCCGCTGGCGTGGCGGAGGCGCAGGGCGCGCGCATCGAAGTGATCGAGGGCGAGGCCCTGCTGGCCGAAAACTATCCGATGGTCCATGCCGTCGGCCGCGCCGCTGCCGTCGCACCGCGGCTTGTCGACATGCGCTGGGGCAGGGCGGAGGCGCCAAAGGTCACGCTGGTCGGCAAGGGCGTCTGCTTCGATACGGGCGGCCTCGATCTGAAGCCCTCAAGCGCCATGCTTCTGATGAAGAAGGACATGGGCGGCGCGGCCTGCGTCCTCGCCCTCGGCCAGATGCTGATGGAGGCGAAAATCGATATCTGCCTCCGCGTGCTGATCCCGGCCGTCGAGAACAGCGTCTCCGGCAATGCTTTCCGGCCGGGCGATGTGCTGCCGAGCCGCAAGGGCATCGCGGTCGAGATCGGCAATACCGATGCCGAAGGCCGTCTCGTCCTCGCCGACGCGCTGACCGAAGCCGACAGCGAGGCGCCGGAGCTCATCATCGACATGGCGACGCTCACAGGTGCCGCCCGCACCGCGCTCGGGCCCGATCTTCCGCCCTTCTACACGGATGACGAGGCGCTCGCCGCCGAACTCGCTACCTCCGCGGAAGCGATGGCCGACCCGCTCTGGCGCATGCCGCTCTGGAAGCCCTACGATTCCTGGCTCGAAAGCAAGATTGCCGATGTGAACCATGTCTCGGACGGGCCCTTTGCCGGCTCCATCACCGCGGCCCTCTTCCTGCGCCGTTTCGTCGAAAAGGCGAAGTCCTACGTCCATTTCGATATCTACGGCTGGGCCCCCAAGCCGCGGCCGGGCCGCCCGGTCGGTGGCGAGGCCCAGGGCATCCGCGCCCTTTATCACCTCATCAAGCGCCGCTATGGCGCCTGAGACTTGCCGGTTCCGCGTCCCTTGCTAGACTGATACGGGCCCGGAACGGAGGGGACGGGCCAAGGTCGGGGTAGCGTTGGGGGGACGCCATGCCGGAACTATTCACGCCCGGCGCCGGGGAGTTGAAGCCCGTTCAGGCGCTATCGCTCTGGCACGATGTGGTGCTTCAATCGGTTCGGCAGGCCGGGCCGGATCTGTCGTCGAGGCAGCTTGCGATCATGTTCATCGTCTATCTCGATCCGCCGCCGCATACCGTCAGGGGACTGGCGGCGATGCTCGGCGTCTCGAAACCCGCAGTTACCCGTGCGCTCGACACGCTGGGCGGCCTCGATCTTCTGAAGCGCGCCCGCGACGATGCCGACCGTCGCAATGTGCTCGTGCAGCGCACGGTGAAAGGCTCGGCCTTCATGCATGATTTCGCGGAGATCATCGTGCGTTCCTCGCGGGGCCGCGTCGCATGAGCCGCACTCGCGGGCCTGATCGCCGTCTCAATCCCTACCGGGAGGATCTTGCTGCCGCCCATCTGAGGGGGGAGGTCAAGGCCGCGCGTTTCGTCGAGGGCGTGGACAGGCGCGTCATCCTGCCGAACCTGCCTCTGCTGCGCGAGCCCGAGCCCATAGCAGCGATGGATACGCAGCTGCTCTTCGGCGAGACCTTCCGCGTCTATGAGGAGAGAAATGGCTGGGCCTGGGGCCAGGCCGCGCTCGACGATTATGTCGGCTATGTCGATCTGAAGGGTCTCGGCGCCCGCGTGGTTGCGCCGACGCATACCGTGGCATCGCTCCGCACTTTCATCTATCCGAAAGCGGACCTGAAGACCCGTCCCGCGACTCCCCTTTCCATGAATGCAAAGCTCCGCGTCACCGGCGCGAGGGGAAATTTCAGCGAAATCGAAGGCGGCGGCTTCGTCTTCACCGCGCATCTCGCGCCCGTCGGTGCCCATGTCCGCGATTTCGTTTCGGTCGCCGAGGAATTTCTCGGCGTACCCTATCTCTGGGGCGGGCGCGACAGCCTCGGCCTCGATTGCTCTGGCCTCGTGCAGATGTCGCTGGAGCGCGCGGGCATTTCCTCGCTCCGCGATACCGACATGCAGGAAGCGACGCTCGGCGAAGCCTTGCCCGAGCCGATCGATTTCACCTTGCTTCGCCGCGGCGATCTCGTCTTCTGGCGAGGTCATGTCGGTATCATGGTAGATGCCGAACGCATGATCCACGCCAATGCCTTCCATATGCGCGTGGCGGTGGAACGGCTCGACATCGCCATGTCGCGCATCGCACGTTCGGACGCGGGCCATGTCACGGGCATCAAGCGTTTCTGATCAGCTGGCCGTTACGTCGAGGGGGGCCGCTTCGAGATCGAAAGCCGCCGCCATCAGCGCCTTGGTATAGTCGGTTTGCGGCCGGTCGAAAATCTCGTCCGCGCTCCCCGCTTCCACCACCTTGCCGCCTTTCATCACGATGATGTCGTCGGAAAGCGCCCGCACCACCTTCAGGTCGTGGCTGATGAAGAGATAGGCCAGGTTGTGCCGGCGTTGCAGCTCGCGCAAGAGGTCCACGATCTGCGCCTGCACCGACATGTCGAGAGCCGAGGTCGGCTCGTCCAGCATCACGAAGCGGGGCTTCAGCGCCATGGCCCGTGCAATGGCGATGCGCTGGCGCTGCCCCCCTGAAAACTCATGCGGATAGCGGTCCTGCATGGCGGGGTCGAGCCCGACTTCCCGCAGCGCCTCGGACACTTGCGCCCGCCTTGCCTCGGCGTTCATCTCGGGATGTTGTATTTCGAGCCCTTCGCCAACGATCTGCGATACGGACATGCGAGGACTGAGAGAGCCGAACGGGTCCTGAAAGACGATCTGCATGTTGCGGCGGAGCGGCCGCATCTCCTTCGACTTCAGCCCCTGGATGAGATGTCCGTCGAAGCGGATGTCGCCATCGCTTGAAAGAAGCCGCATCAGCGCAAGCCCGAGCGTCGTCTTGCCGGAGCCCGACTCGCCCACCACGCCCAGCGTCCGCCCCTGCCGCAGCTTCAGCGATATGCCGTCCACCGCCTTTACATGGCCCACCGTCTGGCGGAGGAAACCGCGCCGGATCGGAAACCAGACTTTGAGGTCGTCGGCCTCCATGACCACCGGCCCGTCCGCCGCGGCGCCAAGCGCGCGGCCCTTCGGCTCGGAGGCGAGAAGGTGCTGCGTATAGGCATGCTTTGGCGCGGCGAAGACCTCCTCCGTCGGCCCATGCTCGACGATCTTGCCTTTCGTCATCACATGCACACGGTCCGCCATCTTCCGCACGATGCCGAGATCATGCGTGATGAGGAGAAGCGCCATGCCGGTCCCGCGCTTCAGATCCATCAGCAGCTTCAGGATCTGCGCCTGCACCGTCACATCGAGCGCGGTGGTGGGCTCATCCGCGATCAGAAGCTGCGGTTCGTTCGCGAGCGCCATGGCGATTACCACACGTTGCCGCTGCCCGCCCGAAAGCTGGTGGGGATAAGCGTCAAGCCGCTCTTCGGCATTCGGTATGCCAACGCGCTTCAGAAGGTCGAGCACCCGTGCCCGCACGGCGGCGCCCCTGAGCCCCTTGTGCTCGATCAGCACTTCGCCCACCTGCCGCTCGATCGTATGCAGCGGATTGAGCGAGGTCAGCGGCTCCTGAAACACCATGGTGATCTTGTTGCCGCGAATCTTCCGCATCGCCTTCTCGTCGGCGCCGACGAGATTTTGCCCCTCGAAGACGATTTCGCCGGAGGGGTGAAAAGCCTGCGGATAGTTCAGAAGCTGCATGATGGAAAGTGCCGAGACGGACTTGCCCGAGCCCGACTCGCCGACGAGAGCGACGGTTTCCCCCGGCTTGATGTCGAAGGAAAGCCGGTCGACCGCCAGTACTTCATTGCCGTCCGAGCGGAAGGCAACCGAGAGATCCCTGACCGAGACGAGGGGCGCGCTCATTGCATCACCTTGCGCGGATCGAAGGCGTCGCGCACCGCTTCGCCGATGAAAATGAGAAGGCTGAGCATGATCGCAATCGAGAAAAAGCCGGTAAGCCCGAGCCAGGGCGCCTGCAGATTGGCCTTTCCCTGCTGCAGCAGCTCGCCGAGCGACGGAGAGCCGGGCGGCAGGCCGAAGCCGAGAAAGTCGAGCGCCGTCAGCGTAGTGATGGAGGCGTTGAGAATGAAGGGCATGAAGGTGAGCGTCGCCACCATCGCATTGGGCAGGAGATGGCGGAACATGATCAGCCCGTTACCGAGCCCCATGGCGCGCGCAGCATTCACATATTCGAAGTTGCGCGCCCGCAGGAACTCCGCCCGCACCACGCCCACCAGCGCCACCCACGAAAAGAGCAGCAATATGCCGAGCAATATCCAGAAACTCGGCTCGATGATCGAAGCGATGATGATGAGAAGATAGAGCTGCGGCACGCTCGTCCAGATTTCGATGAAGCGCTGGAAGAGCAGGTCGGTCCAGCCGCCGAAATAGCCCTGCACGGCGCCGGCCGCAACGCCGATGATCGAGGAGAACAAGGTGAGCGTCAGCCCGAACAGCACGGAAATGCGGAACCCGTAGATCAGCCGCGCCGCCACGTCGCGGCCCTGGTCGTCGGTGCCGAGCCAGTTATCGGCGGAAGGCGGCGAAAGCGCGCGGCGGTTCAGGTTGATCGTGCGATAGGAATATTCGATAAGCGGCCAGACCATCACGCCGCCCGCCTCGCGGATCAGCTCCTGCACATAGGGATCGCGGTAGTCCGCCGCCGTCTCGAAATCCCCGCCAAAGGTCGTTTCGGGATAGGTCGCAACGACCGGAAAATAGATATCGCCCTTGTAGGTGAGGAAGAGCGGCCGGTCATTCGCGATGAATTCCGCAAACAGCGACAGGAAGAACAGGATGGCGAAAATCCACAGGCTCCAGTAGCCGCGCTTGTTTGCCTTGAAGTTCCGCCAGCGCCGCTGGTTGATCGGGCTCAGCGGCTTCGACCGGAAGCCCGGAAAGGGCAGGGGGAGAAACGCCATCCGCATGTCAGACCTCCCGCGTCTCGAAGTCGATGCGCGGATCGACCCATGTATAGGTGAGGTCGGAAATCAGCGAGATCAGAAGGCCGAGCAGCCCGAATATGTAGAGCGTGGCGAAGACGACGGGATAGTCGCGGTTGACGATCGACTCGAAGGAGAGAAGTCCAAGCCCGTCCAGCGAGAAAATCTGCTCGATGAGCAGCGAGCCGGTGAAGAACGCGCCGATAAAGGCACCGGGAAACCCCGCAATGATGATGAGCATGGCGTTGCGGAACACATGGCCGTAGAGCACCTGGTTTTCGGAGAGCCCTTTCGCTCGCGCCGTCATCACATATTGTTTTCGGATTTCATCGAGAAACGAATTTTTGGTGAGAAGGCTCGTCGTCGCGAACGCGCCGATCACCATCGCCGTGATCGGCAGCACGAGATGCCAGAGATAGTCGACGACCTTGCCCGCAAGGCTCAGGCTCTCCCAATCGTCCGACGTGAGGCCGCGAAGCGGAAAGATCGACCAGTAGGAGCCGCCCGCGAAAAGCACGATCAGGAACACGGCGAAGAGAAAGCCCGGCACCGCATAGCCGACAATGATGACGCCGCTCGTCCATGTATCGAAGCTGGACCCGTCACGCACCGCCTTGCGGATGCCGAGAGGGATCGAGATGAGATAGGTGAGAAGCGTTGTCCAGAGCCCGAGCGAGATGGAGACCGGCAGCTTCTCTGCAATGAGACTGAGCACGCTCACATCGCGGAAATAGCTCTGCCCGAAATCGAAGCGCGCGTAATCCCAGATCATCTTGGCGAAGCGTTCATGCGCCGGCCGGTCGAAGCCGAACTGCCTCTCAAGCGACTTGATGAATTCGGGGTCGAGGCCTTGCGCGCCGCGATACTTGCTGTTCATGGCGGCGTCTGCGCCCGTCATCTGCGCCTGCGCCGAGAAATCGCCGCCCGCCGAACCGCCGATCCGCGCTGTGGCGGAAACTTCCGTTCCCTGCAACTGCGCGATGATGCGTTCGACAGGCCCCCCCGGCGCAAACTGGATGAGCGCGAAACTCACCAGCATGATGCCGAAAATGGTCGGAATCATCAGGGCAAGTCGTCTGAGAATATAGGCAGACATGCGGGGTCAGTCCTTCGCGCCGGAAAGGCCGGTCTCTGTCTCGTCGCTCCACCATGTCTCGAGCACGCCGCGCGTATATTTCGGCTTCGTTTCGGGCCAGGCGAACCTGTCCCAGAAGGCGATGTGATGGAGATTCTTGTGCCACTGGGGAATCCAGTAATGATTGGCGCGCAGCACCCGGTCGAGAGCCCGCGCCGCCGCGATCTGCTCGTCGCGCGTTTTCGCCGCAATCACCTTTTCGATCAGCGCGTCGACCGCCGGGTCGGCGATGCCCGAGAGATTGCGCCCGCCCGGCACGGCGGCAAAGGCGCTCGCCCAGTAGCTGCGGATTTCGATGCCCGGCGTCAGCCCCAGCGAGTAGCGCTGCATCATCACGTCGAAATCGTAATTGTCGCGGCGCTGCTGGTGCTGCGAGGAGTCGACAAGGCGCGTGTTTGCGTCGATCCCGAGAAGCCGCAGATTCTTGATGAGCGGCGCCGTCAGCCGTTCGATCATCGGATCGTTGTCGAGAAACTCGATCGAGAGGGTCTCGCCGGCCGCATTGCGCCGCTGCCCGCCCTGCACCGTCCAGCCCGCCTCGTCGAGCAGTTGCGCCGCGCGGCGCAGCAGCTGCCGGTCCTGCCCCGAGCCATCGCTCACAGGCGGTCGCACCGCCGGCCCGAAAACCTCGGGCGGAAGCGTGTCGCGGAAAGGTTCGAGCAGCTTCATCTCCTCCGCCGAGGGCTCGCCCTCTGCCTTCATCGGCGAATTCTCGAAATAGCTCTCTGTCCGCTTGTAGAGATCGTAGAAGATATTCTTGTTCGTCCATTCGAAATCGAAGGCGAGCGTCAGCGCCTCGCGCACGCGGCGATCCTGGAATTTCGCGCGCCGCATGTTGAGGAACCATCCCTGCGCGCCGGAAGGCGTCTCGTCGGGCAGCTCCATCAGCTTCACGCGTCCATCGCGCACGGCGGGAAAGTTGTATTCCGTCGCCCAGACCTTCGAGGTGAATTCCTCGCGGAAAAGATAGTTCCCCGCCTTGAAGGCTTCGAACTGCGCCGTGCGGTCGCGGAAATATTCGAACCGCACCCGGTCGAAATTCCAGTGGCCCACATTCACCGGCAGATCGCGGCCCCAATAATCTTCCACGCGCCGATAGGTGATCTGGCGCCCGGCGCGGAACTCGCCGATCCGGTAAGGCCCGCTGCCAAGCGGCGGCAGCAATGTCGAAGCAGAGAAATCGTTCTTCGTATAATAGGCCTTGGAAAACACCGGCAGCACGCCCGCGATGAAAAGCGGCAGGTCGCGCGTCTCGTTGCCCGTAAAGCCGATTTCGAGTGTATGGGGGCCACGCGCCGTCGCGCTCGCCATCTCCCGGAGGCTCTGCGCGATCAGCGGATGTCCCTGTTCCTTCAGCAGCGCGAATGAAAAGGCGGCGTCTTCCGCCGTCAATGCCGTGCCGTCGTGGAAGCGTGCCTCGGGCCGCATATGGAAGATGAGGGTCTTACCGTCCGCCGAAGCCTCGACGCTCTCCGCAAGCAGCCCGTATAGCGCGTCGGGCTCGTCATAGGCACGGGCCATCAGCGTGTCGAAAATCAGATTGAGCCCCTGCGGCGCAGAGCCCCTCAGCACATAGCCGTTCAGCGTATCGAAAGTGTAGAACGAGGCATTGAAGGCCGCCGTCGGCCCGACCTGGGAGAAGCGGCCGCCTTTCGGCGCGGCGGGGTTCACATAGTCGAAATGCCGGAAGCCGGGCCCGTATTTCAGCTCGCCGAAAATCGACATGCCGTGCCGCCGCTCGCCCGCGCGGGCAATGCCGCCTGGCAGCAGCGCCGCCGCAGCGGTGCCGCCCGCAAGCGCCAGAAGCTCCCGCCTTGTGACGCAGGAAGCGGCGCTCATTCGGCCTCATCCGCTTGCGGTGCGGCGCCATCCATCCACCAGATGGTCGGAAAGCCGATCGTATAGGCCGGCATGGTCTCGGGATGCTTCAGCCGCGACCAATAGGCGGCGCGTGTCACGCCTGAGTACCACTGCGGCACGACGTAATGCCCGGCAAGCAGCACCCGGTCGAGCGCCTTCGTCGCGGCGACAAGCTCGGCCCGGCTCTCCGCGAAGATGATACGGTCGATCAGCGCGTCGATCACCGGATCGCAGATGCCGACGACGTTCCGGCTGCCCGGCCGCTCGGCGGCGGCGCAGCTCCAGTAGTCGCGCTGCTCGTTGCCCGGTGAAACCGACTGCCCGAAGGTCTGCACGATGATGTCGAAATCGCGGTTGTCCTCGCGGTTCTTGTATTGCGCCGTATCGACCGTGCGAATGCTGGTGCGTATGCCCAGCCGGTCGAGCGACTGGCGATAGGGCGCGATCACGCGCTCGAAGGTCGGTTCGTCGAGCAGGAACTCGATGCTGAACTGCTCGCCCTTGTCGTTGACGAGCTTGCCGTCCTGCACGGTCCAGCCCGCTTCCTGCAGAAGCTGTGTCGCGCGGCGCAGATTGGTACGGTTGTTGCCGCTGCCATCCGTCACCGGGTTCTTGTACTCCTCGGTGAAGACTTCCGGCGGCAGCCTGTCGCGGAACTCTTCCAGGATCTGGAGTTCGCGTCCTTCAGGCAGCCCAGTTGCAGCGAGCTCCGAATTCGAGAAGTAGCTGTAGCTGCGTGTGTATTGTTCGTAGAACAGGTTCCTGTTCATCCATTCGAAATCGAAGGCCCAGTTGAGCGCCTCGCGCACACGCGGGTCCTGGAACTTCTCGCGCCTTATGTTGAGCGCGAAGGCCTGCATGCCCTGCGGATTGAGCGAGGGGATTTCCTCCTTCTTGAGGTCGCCCCGGCGCACGGCGGCGATGTCGTATTCCGTAGCCCAGTTGCGCGCGCTGTTCTCAAGGCGGAAATCGAGCCGGTTTCCCTTCAGCGCTTCCAGCGCCACCGTGCCGTCGCGGTAATACTCAAAGCGTATGCGGTCGAAATTGTTCTGGCCGATCGAAACCGGCAGATCCTTTGCCCAGTAGTCTTCGACACGCTGATAGGTGATGGAGCGTCCCTGTGCTACCGCGGCCACCCGGTAGGCGCCGCTGCCGAGCGGCGGCTCGAGCGTCGTCTCGGCGAAATTGCGGTCGCGCCCGCGTGCGTCCTGTCCTTCCCAGTAGTGCTTCGGCAGCACCGGCATCTGGCCGACGATCTGCGGCAGCTCGCGATTGCCCTTCTCGTCGAAACGGAAGGTCACTTCCCGTTCGCCGGTCTGCTCTGCCGCGATGACATTCGCATAATAGGCACCATAGAAGGGGTCGTGCGTCCTCAGCATTTCGAGCGTCCAGATCACGTCTTCCGGCTTCACCCTCTCGCCGTCGTGGAAGCGCGCACCCTCGCGCAGCACATAGGTCACGGAGGAGTAATCTTCCGGATGCCGCACGCTTTCGGCAAGAAGGCCGTATTCGCTGGTCGGCTCGTCGAAGCTCCGCGTCATCAGCGAATCGTAGATCAGGCCGATTCCCGCCGCCGTCTGGCCTCTCACGATAAAGGGATTGAGATTGTCGAAGCTGCCCACCGCGCCCATACGCACCATGCCGCCTTTCGGCGCCTGTGGGTTCACATAGTCGAAATGCGGAAAGTCGGGCGCATATTTGAGGTCGCCGAAAAGCGACGAGCCATGGCGCGGCATTTCCGGATCGAAATCCTCCTGCCGCGCGTCGGAAGCGATGACCTGGGTCGGCCGCTGCGCCGCCCCGCTCTCCGTTTCATCCGGGGTGTTGCCCGCAACCGGCCCTTGTGCCGTGTTTCCGGAAGGGCCGGATGTGAAATAGAAGATCGCCGCCACCGCAAGGATGGCTAGTGCCGCTGCGCCGAGCACCGGCTTGGTCATCGAACCACGCACACTCTCTCTCCCTCTTGTCCGGCAGACGGTGCCGGACATATCGGGCCGCCGTGCCGCGCCCCCACTCCTGATAGTGACCCGTTTTAGCCCGTTATGCGCGTTAAAACAAAGTCATCCGGGCCTGAAACGAAAAACGCGCCCGGATCGCTCCGGGCGCGTCGGTATCGGATATCGGAAGGGGATTTACTCGGCTTCAGCCGCGTCCTCTTCGGCCGGGGCTTCCTCGCCGCCATTCGCGGGCGCCTCTTCCTCGACCGCGGGCTCGGGCGCTTCCGGCAGCGGCTGGTTGGAGCCGAGCGTATTCAGATAGACGATGAGGTCGGCGCGTTCCTGCGGATTGCGGATACCGGCGAAGCTCATGATCGTGCCCGGCATATAGGCACGCGGATTCTCGATGAAATGGTCGAGTTCCTCGAAGTTCCACGGCTCGTCGCTCTTTGCCTGCATGGCTGCCGAATAGGCGAAACCGGCCATATGGGCATGTGGCGCGCCGACAATGCCGTAAAGATTCGGGCCGATACGCGCCGCACCGCCTTCCTCGAAGGTGTGGCAGGCGGTGCATTTGCGCGAGGCCCGCTCGCCGCGGCCCACATCGGCCTGCGCAAGCAGCGCTTCGAACGGCACGGCCTGGGCGGCTTCACCGGCGCCGCTTTCGCCGCCCACTTCCGCCTCGGCCACCGCATAGGCTTCCGGGCTCGCTTCCTCGACATGGTAGAACATGTTCGCAAGGATACCGACCGTCATCACGAAGAGGATGGACCCGAGCACTGCTCCGGCGATCTTGTTGAATTCGAATGAGTCCATTGGCTCCTGCTCCGGCCCTTTCAAGACATTGTCGGCGGGGATTGCTTCTGTGCGATGGATTTCGCACGCAAAAGCAGCGTTTCGCCCCTTTTTCCAAGGCCCCCGCGGAATTTGCGCGGAGATTAGCCGCTTCCGCCGCATCGCCGCAAGCCGTATAAGAACGCCAAATCCGCGTGAATCAAGGAAATTGCCTCCGCGGAGCCGTGCGGGACGCCTCCATTCAGGCAGTGCGGCGAACGGGCCTTCGGAATTGCGGCGATCCGCCGCACCACGAGGCTTCCAGGGCAAGGGCTCGCGGGAAGGGGAGCGATGATGGGCAACGAAACGCCGAAACCGGCACGGGATCTCGCCGGCCATCCGATCGTGGTGATTCCCGCCCGCATGGCCTCCACCCGCCTGCCGGGCAAGCCGCTTGCCGATATTTGCGGCGCGCCGATGATCGTCCAGGTCTGGCGCCGCGCCATGGAGGCCGGGATCGGCCGTGTCGTCGTTGCCGCTGCGGAAGCCGAAATCGCCGAGGCTGTCCGCGCAGCGGGTGGCGAGGCCGTGCTGACGGACCCGGATCTGCCATCGGGCTCCGACCGCGTCTGGCAGGCGGTCTGCGACCTCGACCCAGAGGGCCGCCATTCCATCGTCGTCAACGTCCAGGGCGACCTGCCGACGCTCGATCCCGCCTTGATCCGCACCGCCTATGAAGCGCTCATCCGTCCGGGCGCGGACATCTCCACCCTCGCCGCCGAAATCGCCGTGGAGGAGGAACGCACCAACGAGAATGTGGTGAAGGCCGTCGCCGCTTTCGAAGGCACGCGCCTTGCCCGCGCGCTTTATTTCACGCGCGCCACCGCACCCTGGGGGCCGGGCCCGCTCTATCACCACATCGGGCTTTATGCCTATCGCCGCGAGGCGCTGGCGCGCTTCGTATCCCTGCCGCCCTCGCCGCTCGAAAAGCGTGAGAAACTCGAACAGTTGCGCGCGCTCGAAGCGGGGATGGCGATAGAAGTGGCGCTCGTTGACACTGTTCCCCTCGGTGTCGATACTCCCGCCGACCTCGAAAAGGCCCGTGCGGCGCTTTCCCGGAGA
>PNMC01000016.1 GCA_013823365.1 Parvibaculum sp.
CGTTCAAGGAGGCGGATGCCGGAAGGTCCAGCGTGTCCAGCGCCTGCTGCTCCAGAGCCCGGGGCTTCCGCCGCGTTTCCCGCGGTTCCGGGGTTTCCGGGCGCGGGCCCTCGTCAAAAAAGCCAAAGCTGTCGCGAAAAGGCGACTCTGCCCGCAGGCGGGAGGCAAAGGGTGAGCCGAAAGCGGCCTTGGCGGCATTGACGCCGAGGCCCCAGGTGGGGCGGTGCCCTGTCAGCGCCTCGCGCTGGAAGGCGGCGACATCGGCATCGCTCATGCCCTTGAAGAAGTCGTAGCTCTGGTTGAACTCGCGAATATGCGCCTCGCAGAACCAGCTATATTGCCCCGATGCGCCGGAATCGAGCGGACCGGCGGATGTAGTGGGGTTGATGCGCGGCGCCCGGAAGCGGCCCTGCTCCCTGCAGCCCGCCCATTCGCAGCGCTTCGGCGCTTCCTCGCGCGCCATACGGCGGATATGCGGCGGCTGTTCCACGCCGCGCTGCTTGCGAGGGGCGATCCGGATGGAATCGAAATATTTCGAGGTCGGTTTCACGTTCAAATTATGGGTTGGCTCGACGTGCAAAACAAGGAAGCATGCGCCTCTTCCGGTTAACGAACAAAGTAGCGGATTTTTCCATGGCGGTCGCGGAGACCATCAGACGCAAGCTCGAAACGGCGCTCTCTCCCGAGAGGCTTGAAATCGTGGACGAGTCGCATCTTCACAAGGGCCATGCCGGCCACAGACCCGAAGGCGAAACGCATTTCAGGGTGACGGTGGTCGCAACCGCCTTTGCCGGACGGTCCCGCCTCGAACGCCAGCGTCTCATTACCGCGGCGCTCAGGGAAGAAATGGGGAACCCCATTCATGCGCTCTCGATGAAGGCGCTGACACCGGAAGAAGCCGCAACATCCGGCCGGTGAGACCGCCCGGACGCGGCTTGCCTATCCTTTCGGATGGCGCTCGGGCGCCACGCGGAGCTGCGCGATCTGATTGCGCTGGCGGCGCAGAATTTCGAACCTGAATCCATGGAAAGTGAAGGTCTGGCCGATCTCGGGGATGGTCCGTGCTTCGTGGATCACCAGTCCTGCAATCGTCGTTGCCTCGTCGTCGGGCAGGTTCCAGTCGAAGGCGCGATTAAGATCGCGGATCGGCACCGAGCCGTTGACGACGACGCTGCCATCCGGTTGCGCACGCACGCCGGCGACTTCGATGTCATGTTCGTCGGAAATTTCGCCGACAATTTCTTCCAGAATATCCTCAAGCGTGATGAGGCCCATCAGCACGCCATACTCGTCCACGACGAGCGCGAAGTGTGATTTCTGCTTCAGGAAGGCGTTCAGCTGATCCTGAAGTGTGGTAGTGTCCGGCACAAACCACGGCTTCGATGCAATGCCCAGAATATCGATTGCTTCGGGGCGCCAGCCGGAACTGGACAGCGCGCGCAGCAAGTCCTTGGCGTGCAACACACCGACGATATTTTCCTGTTCGTCGCGCCAGAGCGGAATGCGCGTATGCGGGCTCGCGAGCGCCTGTGCGATGATTTCCGCATTCGGCTGTGCGGCGTCGATCATCGCAATATTCTTGCGATGGACCATGATGTCGCTGACTTCCAGATCGCGAAGATCGAGAATGCCGCCCAGCATGTCGCGGTCGATCTTCACCACGCTGCCTTCATGGTGGTGCAGGTTGATCGCGCCGCGAAGTTCCTCATGCGCGGAGAGAACCTGCTGCTTGTCGTCCACATTGAGGCCGAAAATCCGGAGGGCATGGCGGACGATGAACTGAACCGCCGCCGTTACCGGTGCAAAGACGAAAATGACGAGACGCAGCGGTTGCGACACCGCAAGCGCGACGCGATCGGTGTTCGTGATCGCGAGGGTTTTCGGTGCGACTTCCGCAAAAATGAGAACGATGGCGGTCATCACAAGCGTTGCGTAGACGACGCCCGCATCGCCGAACAGTGCGAGGAAGAGGCTCGTCGCAAGGGCCGAGGCCAGAATGTTGACGAGATTGTTGCCGAGCAGGATCGCTCCGATGAGCCGCTCGCGGTCGTCCGTCAGGTGAAGCACGACACGCGCGCGCTTATCCCCGTCCTCTGCCAGGTGATGCATACGCGCGCGCGAGGCCGCGGTCAGGGCTGTCTCCGAACCGGAGAAGAAGGCGGAAAACAGCAGCAGCAGCACGATGGCGGCAAGAATGACGCCAAGTCCAAGCGACACCATGGTCAGGCGGGCTCCCTCTCCCGCAAGAGGTCACGCAGCGCGGCAGGATCGACGTCGCGTGTTATGAAGGCCTCGCCGATAGCGCGGGCGAGGATGAAGGTGAGTTTGCCGTCCACCACTTTCTTGTCCTGGCCCATCAGGGAGACAAGCGTTTCCGCATCGGGCAGGCCGCCCGGCACATCGGACAGGCGGCAGGGAAGACCCGCGCGTTCGAGGTGGTTTCTCACGCGGACAGCGTCCTGGCGCGGGCAAAGGCCGAGACGGGCCGAGAGTTCGAAGGCGAGCGCCATACCGATGGCAACGCCCTCGCCATGGACGAGGCGCTGCGAAAATCCCGTCGCGGCTTCGAGCGCATGGCCGAATGTGTGGCCGAGATTGAGCAGTGCGCGCACGCCGCTTTCGCGCTCGTCGGCGGCGACGGTCGCGGCTTTCGCCTCGCAGCTTTTCACGATGGCGTGAATGCGCGCATCGACATCGCCCTCTTTCAGCCTGTCGAGATTGGATTCCAGCCAGTCGAAGAAATCGCGGTCGCCGATCAGGCCGTATTTCACGACTTCCGCGTAGCCTGCGAGAAACTCGCGCATCGGCAGCGTTTCGAGTGCGCCGGTATCTGCGAGCACGAGACGCGGCTGGTGGAAGGCACCGGCAAGGTTCTTGCCGTGCTTCGTGTTGATGCCTGTCTTGCCGCCCACGGAACTGTCCACCTGCGAGAGGAGCGTCGTCGGGATCTGCGCAAAGTCGACGCCGCGCCGCAGGATCGACGCGGCAAAGCCCGTAAGGTCGCCGATGACGCCGCCGCCCAGCGCGATCACGAGATCGCCGCGCTCGATGCTTTCGCCGAGCAGCCATTCGGTGACGCGTTCGAGTTCGGCGAAATTCTTCGTGGCCTCGCCCTGCGGCAGCACGATCGAGGAATGGCGGATGCCTGTCGCATCGAGGCTCTTTTCGAGCGCGGGCAGATGAAGTTTTGCCACGGCGTCATCCGTGACGATGGCGACGCGCTGACGGCGCAGCAGCGGCTTCAGATAGGTGGCGGCATCGGCAATGAGGCCGCGGCCGACAAAGATGTCGTAGGTGCGGTCGCCGAGATCGACGGTGACCTTGCGGGGGGCATCGTTCATTTTTCTGTCCGGCCCGAGGCGCGGAACTCCTTCAGCTTGCAGATGATCGCCTCGACGACCTCTTCATGGGGGCCTTCGAGGCTTTCGATCGTGATATCCGCTTCCGCATATACGGGGTAGCGTTCGTCGATGAGACGCTTCATGGTCGCGCGCGGGTCGCCGTTCTGGAGAAGAGGGCGGTCGCCCCGCTTTCCCACGCGCTTCATCAGCGTGTCGAGATCGGCCTTGAGCCAGATCGAGATGCCGCGCGCCGCGATATTGGCGCGCGTCGCCGGGTCCATATAGGCGCCGCCGCCGGTTGCAAGAACCTGCGGCCGCCCGGCAAGGAGGCGCGCGATTACCCGGCGTTCGCCCTCGCGGAAGGCGGCTTCGCCACGCCGCTCGAATATTTCCGGGATGGTCTCGCCCGCCGCATCCTCTATTTCGGCATCGGCATCCACGAATGCAAGGTCGAGGCGCTTGGCGAGACGGCGGCCGACCGTGGTCTTGCCGGCGCCCATCAGGCCGACCAGCACGATGGATCGTTCGTCGAGCGGCACGGGAGCGAGCGTCTCGACCGCTTCTGCGTCCGCAATCATGGTTTCCGTGTCGCTCCTCATTGGCCCTTTCGGTCCGTTGGCGGTCCATTGGCCGTTCTGGCGGTCTTAACCTTGTTGCCCTAGTCTCCGGCCGGAACGCCGGGGCAAGAGGGCCATCGTAACCAATTGTTGCCGGGGTTGCAGCCTTGCCGGGGCTGTAGATAAGGCTTTCGGATCGCCCCGTCGCGCCCAAATTTCGCCGCAAGGGGGCCCTAAAGCTCAGATTCTGTTCCGGCGGCATGAACCCGAAGGGTCCCATGATGGCCCCAGAAGAGGAAAAATCATGAGCCGTGCTTCTGGCTTTCTCGTCATTGCCATCGTCTTCGTGGCGGTCTTTGCGGGCGGGCTGTTTTATCTGGACCGGGCCGTCGAACCGCAGGCCGGGTCGGTGGAGAAGGTTCTCCCGAATGACCAGTTTCCGCGCTAAGCCGGGCGGGCGGTCCCTTGCCGCCGGTTTTGCGCTGGCCGCCACGCTCTCGCTGGCGGGGACACAGCTTTCGGCGCAGGAGACCAACGTGCTTCAGGCGCCTGCCGGCGCGGTGCCTACGGGCCCCGCCCCGCAAAACCTTGCCGATCCGCAGGCCTCGGGCGCCGAAGGCCCCCGGCGGATCGTGCCGCCGGGCTATGGTGCCACGTCTCCCGGCTCGACCGCGCCGGAGCCCGAAGGTCCCTCCCAGTTCTTTCCCGGCGGCAGCCAGCCCGTCGAGCCCAGTATCCAGACACTGGGCGCCATTCCGGGCCAGCGCGGCAGCGGCATCGAGATCGGGACGCTGACCGGGGTCGATGCCTCCACGTCGGGGCTTCTCAGCCCGCAACAGGGCGGCTTCGGACCGGCCATGTGGCAGGGCGCCTCGCGGGCCGATATCGACAGCTATCTGGCAAGGCTCCCCGTCCCCAGTGCCTCGCCGCTGATGAACGATCTCGCGCGCCGCCTTCTTCTGACGGGCGCGCAGCCGCCTTCGGGCGGCGGCACCTCGCTTCATGCCATGCGGGTGGACCGGCTGATTGCGGCAGGGCATACCCAGGCCGCGATGGAGCTTGCGCTGGCCGCCGGCAATGAGCGCCCGCCTGCCGTGGCCGCAGGGCTTGCCCGGGCCGCGCTTGCGCAGGGCGATGAACGGCTCGCCTGCGAAGCACTCAAGGATATTCCGCCCGGGCGCGATCCCGCCCATGACGCGATGTCCGCCTTTTCGGTCAAGCTCAGCACCTATTGCCAGATTGCGGCGGGCAACACAGAGATCGCAGGCCTGACGCTTGATCTCGCCCGCGAAGAGGGCATGGACGATGCTCTCTTCTATTCGCTGGCCAGCGAGGCGGCGCTTGGCATCGTGCTTCGCGCGCCGGAGCCGAACGGCCTCACGATCATGAATTACGCCTTCTACAAGCTCGCCAATCGCGAGCTGCCGAAGGATGCGGTGGAAATCGCCGAGCCGGCGCTTCTGCCCGCCTTTCTCGACGATGCCTCGATTTCCGATGAAATGAAGGTGGTGGCTGCCGAACGCGCTGCCTCCTACGGGCTGATCGACGGGCGCTCGCTTGCGGCCTTCTATTCGCGGCCAAGCTTCACGGCGGAGCAGATGGCGGGGCTCCTCACCTCCGATATTCCCGAGCCCTCGCCCTTGCGCCGCGCGATGATCTTTCAGGCGATCGGCAGCGCGGTGGCGGCGGATGAGCGGATGCAGCTTTTCCGGCTCGCCTTTGCGACCGCCGAGACGGCCGGTCTTTACTATCCGACGGTCGAGGCGCTTTATTCCGATCTCGACGCGCTTGTGCCCTCGGATGCCCTGAGGCCGCTGGCACCAGCCGCCGTGCGGGCCTTTATTGCCCTTGGCGAGCGAAACAAGGCGCAGGAATGGCTCTCGCTGATGAGCTCGGGCGGGCAGATGCTTGGCCGCGACCTGCGCGAACTCGAGGGGCTGATGCGTATCGCAGGCGGCTCGCCACAGGCCTTCGATAGTGCGAGAGTATCGGCAGAGATCGCGAGCGATCTGAGGTCCGGCGTTGCGCAGACGCGCGCCTATGCGGCAAGCGAGGCCATGCTGCTCGAGGCGCTGGGCTTCCAGCTCGATTCCGTCGTCTGGGATGCGCTGCTCGATGCCCGCGGCTCTCTTTCGGGCCATGTGCCGCCCGAAGCGTTACTGAACCAGTTGAACGCATCGAGCCAGCGGGGCTCTGTCGGCGAGACGGTCATGCTCGCGCTCGATGTCATGGGGGGGAAGGAAGCGGGATCGGTGCATCCGCGCGCTGCGGCGCAGGCTGTGTCGAGTCTCAGAACGGTCCGGCTTGAAAGCGAGGCGCGGCGCCTCGCTCTCGAGGCCCTCATGGCGCGAAGCAGCGCCGGTCGCGGTTGAGTGAAGAGGTATAATAATGTCGAAAGAGCCCGGGTCGCACCGGCATCTCATTGATGCCTTTCTGGAAATGTTGAGTGCCGAGCGCGGTGCTGCGCGCAATACGCTCGATGCCTATGAACGCGATCTCAAGGACTTCGAAGGGTTTCTGTCCACGCGCAGCAAGGCGCTGGACGGGGCGATCACGCGCGATGTTCGCGACTATCTCGAACAACTGACCGCGCAGGGGCTGTCCGCTTCGACGGCGGCGCGGCGGCTTTCCGCGCTCCGGCAGTTCCATGGCTTTCTGTTCGCCGAAGGCATCCGCAAGGACGATCCCTGCGGTTCCATCGAAGGTCCGCGCCGGGCGCGGCCCTTGCCGAAAACGCTGACGGTCGAGGAAGTCGATGCCTTGCTCGCCGCCGCGCGGCGCGCGGAAGACGGGCGCACGCAGGAAGAGGTGGTGCTCGCCTACAAGCGTGCGCGGCTCGTCTGCCTCATGGAAGTTCTCTATGCGACGGGTCTTCGCGTGTCGGAACTCGTGGGCCTGCCGCTGACAGCGGTACGCGGCGAAGAGCGCTTCCTTGCGGTCAGCGGCAAGGGCGGGCGCGAGCGGCTGGTGCCGCTTTCGGAAACGGCGCGTGAGGCGATCGATGCCTATCTGCCGCTTCGCAAGGTGCGGCTTGGCGATCATGTCTCGCCCTGGCTTTTCCCGTCGCGCGGACGGCAGGGCCATCTGACCCGTCACCGCTTCGCGCAATTGCTGAAGGATCTTGCGATTGCGGCCGGTCTCGATCCGACGCGCGTTTCGCCGCATACGCTGCGCCATGCCTTTGCAAGTCATCTACTGGCAAACGGGGCCGATCTTCGCGCCGTGCAGCAGATGCTCGGACATGCCGATATCTCGACCACGCAGATCTACACGCATGTGCTGGACGAGCGGCTGAAGGATCTCGTGCAGACGCATCACCCCCTCGCGCGGAAGGGCAAGGCGTCCTGACGGGCTAGAGCCTGACGCGGGTGAGCTTGTCCGGATTGCGCATGGCGTAGATCGTCGCGATGCGCCCGTCATCGATGGCGAGCGTCACGACCGTTTCGAGTTTCCCTTCCAGCAACAGCAGGAATCCCGGCTCACCATTCACAAGGGCGGGCCGCATTTCCATCGGTGTCCGCGCCTTTCGGACAATGCCGAGCAGGAAACGGCTGACATTGTCCGAACCGTAAAGCGGGTTGAGCGCGGCGATCACCTTGCCGCCGCCATCCGAATAGAAGACGACATCATCGCTCATGCAGTCGATCAGTGCCTGGGGATCGGCGGCGGCGATGGCGTTGCTCAGCGCCGAGGCGAGACGACGGTGTTCCTGCGCATCGGCGTTGAAGCGCGGATGGGCCTCGCGGACGCGTTTGCGCGCGCGACTGACCGTCTGGCGGCAAGCGGCTTCCGATTTGCCGAGCAGGGCTGCGAGTTCGCCATAGCCGTAGTCGAACGTGTCGTGGAGAAGGAAAGCGGCGCGTTCTTCCGGCGAGAGGCGCTCGAGCATATGGAGCAGGGCGATGGAGATATCGTCGGCAAGCGCCAGCCGGTCCTCGGGCGAGGTGCCTTGCTCCTCCGCCAGCTCGACGATCGGCTCCGGCAACCAGGGGCCGATATAGATTTCCCGGCGTGCGCGGGCGCTTCGCAACTGGTCGATGCCGATCCGCGCGACCGTGGTCACGAGCCAGGCTTCGGGATTGCGAACGTCTCTCCGGTCGGTGTTCTGCCAGCGCAGCCATGCTTCCTGTACCACGTCTTCCGCATCGGCGACCGAGCCGAGGATGCGGTAGGCGATCTTGAAGGCGCGGGCGCGGTGGCGTTCGAACGCCGTCTCGCCCGATGCATCGTCCGGTCTGCCCTGCTTCATGCCGCTTCCCTCGGCCGCACATCGGCGGTTACGCCGCCGATCACCACGCGCTGACAGGTCTGAGCATAGCCCATGGCGCGTTTGAGTGTCGGATAGGCGCGCGTATTGGCGACCGCAAAGGCGATCTCGGCAAGGCCTGCCTTGCCCCAGCGCCGTTCGACTTCCGGGCGGAGACCTTCCGCCTGAATGTCCCGCGCCGCCACCGCATAGGCGAATTCATAGGCGAGGCGATTGTCGTCATTGAGTTCCTCGACCGCGCCGGTTGCCGCGGCACGGACGACCTCTGGCGCGACCCCCGCCTTGAGCGAGAGGTTGACCGCGATCTGGACGCAGGGGCCGCAATCTTCCGCGCGGACGGCGGCAAGGCCGGCCACGCTGTAGACCTCCAGGGGCAGCACCTTCGCATAGTGGTAGAGCGACGAGGCAAAGGCGAAGCGCCAGAAGACGCCGGGCGAGCCGCTATAGATGTCGCGCATATAGTCGGCGCTCTGGCCTGTCATCCGCTCCTGCATGGCAATGAGACGGCGGGCGATGAATCCGAACATTCCGGGTCTCCTTTCTTTCTTCGGGTCAGTAGGTTTTCGGGGCGCACCACCAGGCGAGTGCGGCCGCGACGAGCGGCGGTGCGAATACGCCGGGAAGATCGATCAACAGATGGGAAAGCGGGAGCCGAGCCGCTGCGATGTCCCAGACATGGAGGAGGGCATGCAGCGTCAGATAAAGTGTGACGGCGCCGAGCAGCGGCAGCGCGGCGGAAGGCCAGCGGATCGCGCCGAGCGTGAGAAGCCCGAGCATCAGATAGGCGCAGCCAATGTCCCGGACGAAGTGGGGGTTGTAAGGTCCCGTATTGCTGACGCCGGCCACGCTCGCATACCAGCCTGCCGGGTCGGCGAGCATCCAGAGCCCGTTGCCGAGCCAGATGGCGGCGAAAAGGGCAAGGGCGGCGGCCTTCAGCGGGGGGTGACGGAGGGGGATGGCGGTCATGGCGGTTCCTTGGGTCAGGTGTTCGGCCTGAAGACGAGACAGGGCCCCGGTTTGTGACAGCCCCCGGTAAGTCATGCTCCGGAAGCGCAGGAATCCGCCGTTTCCGCCTGTGCAGCCGCAGGTTGACAAGGGCGCGGGGGCGGGTCAGTGTGCCGCGCACTTGCATATGAGGGGGTCCCTTCGGGGCCCATGGCCGGTTCCGCCCCAGGCGGTCCGCGCGGGAGTATCCGGGACGCGATGCACACCTATCTCGACTTCGAGAAGCCCATAGCCGAGCTGGAAGGAAAGGTGCAGGAGCTGAGGCTCCTCGCGCAGGAAGATCCGTCCGTCAGCATTGGCGACGAGGTTGCCAAGCTTGAGCTCAAGGCGGCGCAGCTCCTTCAGGACACTTATGGATCGCTCACGCCCTGGCAGAAGGTTCAGGTGGCGCGGCACCCGGCCCGGCCGCATTTCCTCGATTATGTGGAAAGGCTGGTCGAGGATTTCACGCCGCTGGCGGGCGACCGCGTGTTCGGCGAGGACGCGGCGATCGTGGGCGGCATCGGCCGGTTCCGCGGCCGCTCGGCCATTTTCATCGGTCATGAAAAGGGGTCCGACACCAAAGGCCGCATCAAGCACAATTTCGGCATGGCCAAGCCCGAGGGCTACCGCAAGGCGATCCGCCTGATGGATATGGCGGAGCGGTTCCAGATCCCCGTGGTCACGCTTGTCGACACGTCCGGCGCCTATCCCGGCATGGAAAGCGAGGAACGCAGCGTTGCCGAGGCCATTGCGCGTTCGACGGATCGCTGCCTCTCGCTCGGTATCCCGCTCGTGTCGGTCGTGATCGGCGAGGGCGGTTCGGGCGGGGCGGTGGCGCTTGCCTGCGGCAACCGGGTGCTGATGCTCGAACACTCGATCTACAGCGTGATCTCGCCCGAAGGGGCGTCCTCGATCCTGTGGCGCAGTTCCGATAAGGCCAAGGATGCGGCCACGGCCATGAAGATCACCGCGCAGCATCTGCATGAACTCGGTGTGATCGACCGTGTGCTGCCGGAACCCGTTGGCGGCGCCCATCGCGAGCGCAACCAGATGATCAAGGAAGTGGGCGATGCGGTGGCCGAGGAACTGAAGGGCCTCGAAAAGCTCGATGCGGATTCGATTCGCCGCACCCGCCGCGAGAAATTTCTCGCCATGGGACGTCTCGGGTTGTCCTGAGCGGACGCATTCCGGATTCACCTCTCGTTAAGCATGATTGCCTAGAACAATTTCTGTCGTTCCGGTACCAACCGCGGCAGGAAAGTCATGCTCGCCGAACCAGACGTGTTGCAGACAGACGGTGCCCGCAGTTTTTTCGGTTACTGGGACAGTTTGCCGAAGCAGGGTTTCGTGCCCGACCGTGCCGATTTCAGCCCCGGCCGGATCGCGGCCTTGATGCCGGCGGTCACGATACTCGAAGTGGTTTCGGACGATCTCATCCTGCAGCGCCTGACCGGCACCGGCGTTTGCCGTGCGCTCGGCTTCGATCCGACGGGCGGCAACGCGCTCGATCTCATGCAGCCTCAGGTCCGGCCCGATTATCTCAATCTGATCAGGCAGCAGATTTCGACGCCGTGCGGCCGGTGGAATCTCATCCGCAGCCGCCGGGAAAATCTCATCGAGCGTGCCGAAGTGCTCACCCTGCCGATGCGCCATGGCCCGACGGGGCACTGGATGATCATCTCCTATTTCGCGACGGTTGGATCGATTTCCTACGATCCGGGGCCCTACGAGATTCTCGCCTATGAGAATACGAGCTGGATCGATATCGGGGCGGGTGTTCCCCGCATCGCGTAGTCAGGTCCAGATCAGCAGGATCATGGGAACGGCGACAATCGTGACCACGATTTCGAGCGGCAATCCGAGCCGCCAGTAATCCGAAAACCTGTAGCCTCCGGGCCCCATGACCAGCGTGTTCGACTGATGGCCGATCGGCGTCAGGAAGGAACAGCTCGCCCCGATGGCAACCGTCATCAGGAAGGCGTCGGGGTTTACATCGAGCGCCCGGGCAATCGCAATCGATATGGGTGCCATGATGAGTGCGGTCGCGGCATTGTTGATGACGTCCGTGATCGCCATTGTGGCGATCAGGAGCAAGGCAATCAGCGCCCAGAGCGGCAATGTGCCGGCAAGGCCGACAATGCTTTCCGCGATCAGGCGGTCGGCGCCCGTGTTCTGCAATGCCTGGCCGACGGGGATCATGGCGCCAAGCAAGACGACCACGGTCCAGTCGATATGCCGGTAAAGGTCGCGCAGCGGCAGAATGCCGGTGAGAAGATAAAGCACGATGGCGGCCAGAAAGGCGACGGCGATGGGCAATATGCCGGCCATGGAGAGGCCGATTGCGCCGGCAAAAATGGCGAAGGCAATGCCGAGTTTCCGTCCGCCGCCAAGGCGCAATCCGCGCTCCGGCAGCGGCAGCAGGCCGAGTTCGGCCGAAAGCGCCGGGTCCTGGTCCTCGCTTGTCTGCAGCAGCAGCACGTCGCCGGTCTGAAAGCGGACATTATGCAGGCGGCCGCCGATCGGTTGTCCGCGCCTTGCGACGGCAAAGAGCTTGTAGCGTCCCTGCGACATGCGCGTCAGCGTGCGCGGCCCGAATCCGAGCAGCGCGGAATTCGGCCCCACGACTGCCTCGGAGAGGCGGAGATCGGAACTCTTGATATCCGCGTGGCCCTCGTCGCTGGAGGGCACGATCTCCAGACCCTGCTTGTCGAGCACGTCGCCGAGATCGGCGGGATCGGCGCGCAGAATGAAGATGTCGCCGGCCTCGATGGGCTGCCAGGGTTCGGGCCGGGTCAGTTGTCCATCCTCCCGAACGCGGGCGGCAATCGAGATATCCTCACCTGCCGCGAGTTCGAGATGCGTCACCCGCTTTCCGGCCAGCGGGCTTTTCTCGCTCACCCGCACCTCGATCACATATTCCTCGATGCTGAACATTTCCTCGGGCGACGCGCCGCCCTTGCGCTCGCTTGGAATGAGACGCCAGCCGCCGAGCGCAATGAAGAGAACACCGATCACGGCGACGGGCAGTCCGACCCAGGCGAAGTCGAACATGCCGAAGGAGCTGTCGGTGTAGCTTTCCCGGAATGTCGCGATGATGATGTTCGGTGGCGTGCCGATCAGCGTGATCATGCCGCCCAGCATGGAGCCGAAGGCGATCGGCATGAGGAGAATGGCAGCGGGCCTTCCCCGTTCGGCCGCCGTTGCGAGCGCGACAGGCAACATGACTGCCAGCGCGCCGACATTGTTCATGAAGGAAGAGGCAAGGGCAACCACGGCCGTCATGATGCCGATATGCCCGGTCGTGGTCTTCGTCAGCGGCAGGATGCGCTGGACCACGACATCGACGAGGCCGGACCTGCGCAGCGCCTCCGAAATGACGAGGACGGCTGCCACGGTGATGACGGCCGGATGGCCGAAGCCCGACAGTATCTGGTTCGACCCGACAAGGCCCGTGAAAGATACCGCGATCAGGGCGATCAGCGCGACGACGTCGTGGCGAAAGCGGCCCGATGCGAAAAGCACGAGGGCAAGTGCCAGGATGCCGAAGGCCAATCCCTGATCGAATGTCATCGCGCCGCCATTCCGGAGGTGATCCCCATATCGCGGAACGCGTCGCGCACATCGTCGGCAAAGAGCTCCGGCTCTTCCATTGCCGCGAAATGGCCGCCACGGTCCATCATGCGCCAACGCACGATATCGTAACTTCGTTCCGCCCAGCTTCGCGGGGTGTCGGGCAAGGTATCGATCGGATATTCGGAATAGGCGGTCGGGACGGTCACTTTCTCGCCGGGCTTCAGCAGCGCCGATCCCTCGGCGGGGCCCGCCTTGTAGAGCGTGTTGGCGGCGTTGATCGTGCCGGTGAACCAGTAGATCGAGAATTGGGTGAGGATCGTGTCGAAGGGGAAGCGCGCGATCATGCCCTCCATCGTGTCCGTCTTGTCCGTGTCGCCGAGGCGGTAATATTTGTCGGCGAGCCAGCCTGCGAGGCCGGCCGGGCTGTCCATGAGGGCAAAGGCGAGTGCCATGGGCTTTGTCGACTGAATGGAGCGGTAGCCTTCCTCCTGCCGCCACCATCTCTGCATTTTCGCGATCCAGTGGCCTTCTTCCTCGCTCACCGGCTTCTGGCTCTCATGCTTGAGATGGGGGCGGAGCGGCAGCATGGTGAGGTGAATGCCCATCACGCTCTCTGCATGCTGTAGCGCAAGACGCGAGGTGACGAAGCTGCCCCAGTCGCCCGCCTCCGCTGCATAGCGGTCATAGCCCAGCACTTCGGTCATCAGGCGGTGCCAGAGATCGGCGATCTTCGACGGGCCGATCGGAATTCTCGGGATCGAGGAGAAGCCATAGCCGATAAGGGACGGCACGATCACGTCGAAAGCCGGGCCTTGCTTTCCGTATTTTTCCGGATGGGCGAGCGCGTCCACCACGTCGAGAAATTCGCGGAAGGTGGAAGGCCAGCCATGGGTCAGGATGAGCGGCACGGGGTTGTCGCCCGAGCCGCGTTCATAGATGAAGTGGATCGTGTGATCCTCGCCCTCGTCATCCGTCAGCATGGCGCGGTATTGCGGAAAGCGGTTGAGCTTCTCTTCCTGTGCGCGCCAGTCGAAATCGTCGCGCCAGTATTCGATCAGCCGCTCCATATAGGAGAGGTTCGTGCCATAGGCCCAATGCTCGTTGCCGAGCGGTTCGTTCGGGAAGCGCGTGCGTTGCAGGCGGCGCTTCAGATCGTCGATCTCGCCATCCGAAACGCGGATCGAGAAGGGATCGGCCGGGACGATACGATGAGCCATGGCGCGTTCAGCCCCTTATCTGGTTGACGAAGGCGAGAACGTCATTGGCAAAGACTTCCCCGGTTTCCAGCGCGGCGAAGTGGCCGCCATGTTCGAAGTCGGTCCAGCGGACGATATTGTAGCCCTTCTCCACCATGCTGCGCGGCGGGAAGACGAGGAATTCCTTCGGGAAGTTCGCGATGGCCGTCGGGATTTCGACTTTCGTCCCCGGTGCCATGTTCGTGCCGCCTTCCTCGAACATGCCGCGATAGAACCAGGTCGCGGTGCCGAATGTGTCGGTCACCAGATAGATCATGATGTTGGTGAGGAGCTGATCCCTGGTGAAGGCATTCTCGATATGCTCCTTGCCGTCCTTTCCGCGCCGGTCGGACCAGCCGTGGAATTTTTCCGTGATCCAGGCGGCGGCACCGACGGGGCTGTCCATCATGGCGTAGGAGAGCGTCTGCGGCTTCGTCATCTGCAGGCGCAGATAGGCGCTTTCGAGTTCGAACGTCATGGCGGCGCCTGCCGCCCATTTCTGCTCTTCTTCCGTCTCCGGAAGGACCGACGGGCGAACGCCCCACATATTCAGGTGCACGGCCTTGCAGCCGCCGCCCTTGGCGGTGGAATGATTATAGGCGAGCCAGCCCGAGACCACCGAGCCCCAGTCGCCGCCCTGCGCGATATAGGTGTCGTAGCCGAGCACGTCGCGCATCAGCTTGTCCCAGAGCGCCGCCGTCGCTTTCGGGCCGAGCGGCTTTCTGGGCTTGCCGGAGAAGGCATAGCCCGGAAGCGAGGGGGCCACCACGTTCACGCCGTCCTCGGCGCTGCCGCCGAATTTCTCGGGATGAGCCAGACGCTCGATGACGTCATAGAACTCGAAGACCGAGCCCGGCCAGCCATGCGTCAGGATGAGGTTTTCAGGCTTCGCGCCCGAGCCTTTGACATGGATGAAGTGAATTTTCTGCCCGTCCACTTCCGCATGGAACTGGGGAAACGAATTGAGCTTCCGCTCTGCCGCGCGCCAGTCGAATTTCTCCGTCCACCAGGCGCAAAGTTCCTTCATGTAGTCCATGTCCGCGCCATAGGCCCAGCGGTCGCCGCCCGGTGCGATCTCGGGCATGTCGCGCCATTCATAGGCGCGGACCTTGCCAAGAATGGCGTCAAGCTTCCCTTGCGGAATGTCGATGCTGAAGGGCGTGGGTTTTGTGGCGGACATTTCGGCCTCTCCCTGTGGGGCTTATCGTTGGGGGCGATTATGGCAGGGGAATGCGCCGCCGCAAGCAAGGCCGGCAATTGCCGGGGCCTGCGAGCGCGACTAGAGTTTGAAAAAACAATTTTATGACGGGGGGATTCGAATGGCCGATGCGGTTGCGGCAAAGGAAGGCGTGCCGGGCACTTTGTCGCCGGCCTACAGGCGATATGCGCTGACGATCCTCGTGCTTGGCTATACGTCGAGCCATGTGGACCGCAACATCATGGGCATCCTGATGGAGCCCGTGAAAGCCGATCTGATGCTGACCGACACGCAGCTCGGATTTCTGTCGGGCATTGCCTTCGCCATTTTCTATGCGACGCTCGGCATTCCGATTGCACTCGTCGCCGACCGCGGCAACCGGCGCAATATCATCGCCTGGGCGATTGCGATCTGGAGCGGCATGACGGCGGTTTGCGGGCTTGCGCAGAATTTCTGGCAGCTCGCGCTCGCGCGTATCGGCGTCGGCATCGGTGAGGCAGGGTCGAGCCCGCCGTCGCATTCCATGATCGCCGACATGTATCCGCCCGAGGAGCGCGCAAGCGCCATGGCGATCTATTCGCTCGGCGTCTATTTCGGCGTGATGATCGGCTTCCTTGTCGGCGGCTGGGTTGCGGTCTGGTATGGCTGGCGTGCCGCCTTCTTCGTGGTGGGTCTGCCGGGTCTCATCCTCGCGCTTATCGTGCGCTACACGCTGGTCGAGCCGCCCCGCGGCGGCGCCGATGGCATCGCGCCCGAAAAGCACGACACGCCGCTCAATTTCAGCACCGGCTGGGTGATCGTGAAGGAAGGCTTCAGCCATCTCTGGCGCACGGCGGCGGCGCGGCACGTCGTGATCGGCGTCACCATCACCTCCTTCGTCGGCTATGGCGGCGTCATGTGGGGGCCGGCCTTCCTGATCCGCACGCATGGCATGTCGATCGGCGAAGTGTCGACCTATCTCGCCATCATGGTCGGTATCGTCGGCGGGTTCGGCGCCTATTTCGGCGGGCGGCTGACGGACAGGCTCGCCGCGAAGGATGTGCGGTGGAATACATGGGTCGTGGCCTGGGCGAAGATCGCCGTGGTGCCCTTCATCGTGGCCTTCTATCTCACCGACAACTGGCCGGCCTTCTATATCGGCAATCACGGCGTCTCGATCCTCTGGGTCATCTATGTGCCCATGGCCTTTCTCGGCGCCTTCTATCTGGGCCCGTCCTTCGCGATGATCCAGACATTGACGCCGCCTGCGAAGCGCGCGCTCGCTTCGGCCGTGATGCTTTTCATCATCAACATCATCGGCCTCGGCTTCGGCCCGCAATTCGTCGGCATCCTGTCGGACTTCTTCAACTACACGCTCGGCATGGGCAACCAGTCGCTGCGCTGGGCGCTGTTCGGCACGGCGATGCTGAATATCTGGGCGGCGGCGCATTACTTCCTCGCCGGCCACCATTTGAAGAAGGCCGGTTCGGCAGGGCGAAGGGCCTGATCTTCGCCTCGTACAAAAGAAAAGAGCCGCACCCGAAAGTGCGGCTCTTTTTATTTGGACCGTGGGACGATCAGATCGCGCCGTGGCAATGCTTGTATTTCTTGCCAGAGCCGCAAGGGCAGGGCGCATTGCGCGAGACCTTGCCCCAGCTGCGCGGGTCGTTCGGATCTACGGCAATCCCCGGATCGTTGCGGACGGTGCGCTGGAGCGTCTCGCCATCGGCCATCTCGTCCTCGCCCGTCAGGGGATCGGTGTGATGGGCATGCATTTCCGGCAGCTGTTCGTCCTCAAGCCGCGGTGCCTGTTCGCGGGTGACGAACTGCGCGACCGAGAGTTGGCGGGACACATCCTCGCGCAGCCTGGCGAGCAGGCTTTCGAAAAGCTCGAAGGCTTCGGATTTGTATTCGTTCAGCGGATCGCGCTGCGCATAGCCGCGCAGGCCCACGGCCTGGCGCAAATGGTCGAGCATCAGCAGATGGTCGCGCCAATGGTGATCGAGCGTCTGCAGCAGCACCGCCTTCTCGACCTGGCGCATGAGGTCCGGGCCGACCTGTGCGGCCTTGGCCGCCATGTAACGGCCGGAAGCCGAGCGGATGCGCTCGCGGATTTCCTCGTCGGCAATGCCTTCTTCCTCGCCCCATTCGACGATCGGGAGATCGAGGTCGAGCGTCTTCTGCACTTCTTCCTTAAGGCCTGCGAGGTCCCATTGCTCGGCATAGGCCTTTTCGGGAACGTGCTTCGTCACCAGATCGTCGATGACCTGGTTGCGCATGTCCTCCACCGTGTCCGACACGTCTTCGGCGCGCATCAGTTCGATGCGCTGCTCGAAAATCGCGCGGCGCTGGTCGTTCATCACATTGTCGAATTTCAGCAGGTTCTTGCGGATGTCGTAGTTCCGCGCTTCCACCTTCTGCTGCGCCTTTTCGAGGGCCTTGTTGATCCAGGGATGGACGATGGCTTCGCCTTCCTCGAGGCCGAGCTTCTGCAGCATGCCGTCCATACGGTCGGTGCCGAAGATGCGCATCAGGTCGTCTTCGAGCGAGAGATAGAATTTCGAGCGGCCGGGGTCGCCCTGACGGCCGGAACGGCCGCGGAGCTGATTGTCGATGCGGCGGCTTTCGTGCCGTTCCGTGCCGATCACGTAGAGGCCGCCAGCTGCAAGCGCCTCGGCCTTCTTCGCCTCGACATCGGCGCGCACCTCGTCCGTCTTGCGGGCGAGCGCAGCCTCGTCCTCGATGCCCGCCGTTTCGTCGGCAAGGCGCATTTCGAGATTGCCGCCGAGCTGAATGTCGGTGCCGCGGCCGGCCATGTTGGTTGCGATGGTGACGGCGCCGGGCACGCCCGCCTGCGCCACGATATGGGCTTCCTGCTCGTGATAGCGGGCATTCAGCACCTTGTGCTTCACCTTCTTCTTTTTCAGAAGCTCGGACAGCGTTTCGGATTTCTCGATCGAGGTGGTGCCGACGAGGACGGGCTGGCCGCGCTTCGCGCATTCCTCGATCTCGACGATCATCGCCTCGTATTTCTCGCGCGCACTCCGGTAGACCTCGTCGTCTTCGTCGATACGGGCGACCGGCTTGTTGGTCGGAATTTCGAGGACTTCGAGGCCGTAAATGTCGCCGAATTCGGTCGCTTCCGTCATCGCCGTGCCGGTCATGCCCGAGAGCTTCTCGTACATGCGGAAGTAGTTCTGGAAGGTGATGGAGGCGAGCGTCTGGTTTTCCGGCTGGATCTGCACGCGCTCCTTGGCTTCGAGCGCCTGGTGCAGTCCGTCGGAATAGCGGCGGCCTTCCATCATGCGGCCGGTGAATTCGTCGATGATGACGACCTTGCCGGCCTTGACGATGTAGTCCTTGTCCTTCTGGAAGAGCTTGTGGGCCCGGAGCGCATTGTTCACATGGTGAACGATGGAGATGTTCTCGATGTCGTAGAGGCTGCCTTCCGCGAGGATACCGCGCTCGCGCAGAATGGCCTCGATGCGCTCGTTGCCGTCTTCGGTGAGGTTCACCGTGCGCTGCTTTTCGTCGAGCTCGTAATCCTCGTCGCTGATCAGTGGGATCACGTCGTCGATGGAGAGATAGAGGTCCGACTTGTCGTCGAGCGGGCCCGAAATGATGAGCGGCGTGCGCGCCTCGTCGATCAGGATCGAGTCCACTTCGTCGACGATGGCGAAGTGATGTCCGCGCTGGACCATCATGGCCAGCTGATACTTCATATTGTCGCGCAGATAGTCGAAGCCGAGCTCGTTGTTCGTCGCATAGGTGATGTCGGCGGCATAGGCTTCGCGGCGCTGGGTGTCGTCCAGGCCGTGCAGGATCGCGCCCACCTCGAGCCCGAGGAAGCGGTGCACCTGGCCCATCCATTCGGCGTCGCGCTTTGCCAGATAGTCGTTCACTGTGACGATGTGGACGCCCTTGCCGGGCAGTGCGTTCAGATAGGCGGCGAGCGTCGAGACGAGCGTCTTGCCTTCGCCCGTCTTCATCTCGGAGATGTTGCCCTCGTGGAGCACCATGCCGCCGATGAGCTGCACGTCGTAATGGCGCTGGCCGAGCGCGCGCTTGGCGGCTTCCCGGACGGCGGCGAAGGCCTCCGGCAGGAGTTCGTCGAGCGTGGCGCCATCGGCCAGCCGGGCCCGGAATTCGACGGTCTTCGCCTTCAGGGCCTCGTCGCTCAACGAAGCCATTTCCGGTTCGAGCGCGTTGATCGCCTCGACACGGGCCTTGTATGCCTTGATCTTCCGGTCGTTGGAGGAGCCGAAAAGACGCTTGGCGAGCGCGCCAAAGCCTGCCATCAGGTCAAATTCCTCTTGCGGTGCGCCTCCGATGTAAGGGGGCGACCCATGCTTGTCAATCGAGCGGGGGCGGCCCGCATGGGGCTGCGAGGCGAGCGAATCCGCCGGATTTCATCCATTTTCACGCTGTTTAGGCCCGGTCTGTGGCGCTTGTGTGGCTGGCGGCGCCTCGTCATTATGGCCCGCCCAAATTCCGCCGCTTCGTGCCGTTTGGCTCGGTCCGGCCGTACTATCACAAGAAGGACCGTTGCCATGCCCCTGACCGCCCGTCTTTTCGCAACCGCCTTGCTGGTCGCGCCGTTCCTTGCGGCGGCAGGCGCAAGCGCGCAGGAGGATGTCGCCGATGAGGTCGTCGCGACGGTCAACGGTACGCCGATCCGCTATTCGGACCTCGCCTTTGCCGATGAGGAAATGAGCGCGGCGCTCTCCCGGCTCGAGCCCAATGCCCGGTTCCAGTATCTCCTCGGACATCTGATCGACAGGCGGATCGTGGCGCTTGCCGCCGAGGAGAAGAAAGCCGGCGACGATCCGGCGGTGAAGCGGCGGCAGGAATATTTCAACGAGAAGGCCCTGCGGGACTTCTATTGGGTCCAGCTCATGCAGGAGCGGGTGAGCGATGAGGCCGTCCGCGCCTGGTATGACGAGAATATTGCATCCGCGCCGCCCGAGCAGGAGGCGCATGCGCGCCATATCCTGGTCGACACGGAGAAGCAGGCCAAGGACATCGCGGCGGAAATCGCCGGGGGCAAGAGCTTCGAGGATGCCGCCAACGAGCACTCGCGCGATGGCAGCGGCGCCGATGGCGGCGATCTCGGCTGGTTCCGCAAGGACGACATGGTGGAGCCTTTCGCCGAGGCCGTCTTCTCGATGAAGCCCGGAGACGTCTCCGCCCCCGTCCAATCGCCGTTCGGCTGGCACCTGATCGAGGTCATCGCCTTCCGGGAAATGGAGAAGCCGGGCTTCGAGGAAGCCGAAGAGGATATCTTCCGTCTGCTTGCCCGCGAGGAAGGCCAGAAGCTCATGGAAAGTTTGCGCGAGGACGCAAAGATCGAGATTATCGGCGTCGGCGAAGCAGCACCGTCGGGCGGACGTCCGCAGATCGTGCCGCAGCAGTAATCATCGGAACGCGGGCAGGCGGAGCGGCGTATGGCGGTCAGGAAGAGTGCGAAACCTTCGGCGAAGCCGAAGCGCAAGGTCAGCGGCAAGGCAAAGGCGAAAGTGAAGCCGCATAGCAAGGCGAAGCAGACCCGCGCGCGGCGCAAGGTCGCGAAGGCGAAGAAGCCCGTGGCTGCCACTCCGAAGGCGGCTGCACCGGCAAAGGCGAGCCGCAAGGTGGCAAAGAAGCCGGTGAAGAAGACCGAAGCCAAGGTTTCGCCGCTGGCGCCGAAGACCTATGCGAAGCTGCCGCCCGTCGGCGGCGTCCTGATCGGAACGGCGGCGGCCGGCATCAAATACAAGGGCCGGACGGACCTTCTCGTCGTGAAAATGGCCGAGGGAACGCAGGCGGCGGGCGTCTTCACGACCTCGAAGACCGCTTCCGCGCCGGTCGAATGGTGCCGCAACAATCTGGCGGAGAATGGCGAGGGGCGGATGCTCGTCGTCAATTCGGGTAACTCCAATGCCTTTACCGGCAAGGCGGGGGTGGCGACGGTCAAGGCGACGGCATCAGCTGCCGCGCAGGCCGGCAATTGCCGCCAGAAGGATGTCTTCATCGCCTCGACCGGCGTTATCGGCCAGCCGATGGACCCCGAGCCCGTGGTGAAGGGCATCGAGACCGCGCTCGCTTCCGCATCCGGAGAGAAGTGGGACGATGCGGCCCGCGCGATCATGACGACCGACACCTATCCCAAACTCGCGACGCGCAAGGTGAAGGTGGGCGGCGCCGAAGTGACGATCAACGGCATCGCGAAAGGTTCGGGCATGATCGCGCCCGACCTTGCGACCATGCTCGTCTTCATCTTCACCGATGCGGCGATCCCGGCCAAGATCCTGCAAACGCTGCTTCTTCTCAGCGTGCGCGACAGTTTCAACGCGATCACGGTCGACAGCGACACCTCCACCTCCGACAGCGTTCTCGTGTTCGCGACGGGCGCTGCCATGAAGGACGAGGCGCCGGTGACGCGCGGGGGCGATCCGAGGCTTCGCGAGTTCCGGGCGGCACTGGACGATCTCATGCTCGATCTCGCGCATCAGGTCGTGAAGGACGGTGAAGGCGCGACGAAGTTCATCCGCGTGGCCGTTTCGGGCGCGCAGAGCCATCAGGCGGCCCGGCGCATCGGCATGGCTATCGCCAATTCTCCCCTCGTCAAGACGGCGATCGCGGGCGAAGACGCCAATTGGGGTCGCATCGTCATGGCGGTCGGCAAGTCGGGCGAGGCGGCGGATCGCGACAGGCTTTCGATCCGGATCGGCGGTGTCGATGTCGCGAAGAACGGCATGGCCGTTCCCGGCTATGACGAGACCCCGGTCGCTCGGCACATGAAGGGGAGCGATATCGAGGTCGAGGTCGATGTCGGCGTGGGCAAGTCGCAGGCGACGGTCTGGACCTGCGATCTCACCTATGAGTACATCCGCATCAATGCGGATTACCGGAGCTGAGGTCTTTGCCCGGAATTAACTAAAATCCGAAGCAATCTCATCTCCGGGCAGCCTCGGGCGGGCGGCGGCAGAAATCCTTAACCTATAGGCGCAAGCATGGGCGACGAGCGCGAAAGCAAGGCGAACGGGCCGAAAAGGCTTGTCCTCGTTGCAGCTTGCGCGCTTGTCGATGCCGATGGGCGGGTTCTTCTCGCCCGCCGTCCCGAAGGCAAGCCTCTGGCTGGCCTCTGGGAGTTTCCCGGCGGAAAGGTCGAAGCGGGCGAGGTGCCCGAGGCCTGCCTGATCCGGGAATTGAAGGAGGAGCTCGGTATCGATGTCGCGAAGGCCTGTCTTGCGCCTCTGACCTTCGCGAGCCACGACTATGAGGATTTTCACCTCCTGATGCCGCTTTATGTCTGCCGGCGTTGGGAAGGCGAGGTGAAGGCCCTTGAGGGACAGGCGCTGCAATGGGTGCGCCCGGCGCGGCTCCGGGAATACCCGATGCCACCTGCAGACGAACCGCTGGTGGCGGTACTGCGCGATCTCCTTTGAAGGTCGCGCCCGAGAAAGGGACGGCCCCCATGAAGAGTGCAGCGAAATTTCTGCGAGGCTTTGCCGGTGCGGAAGAGGGCGCCACAGCCATCGAATATGCCCTGATCGCGGCTGGCATCTCGCTCGCCGTCATCGTCTCGGCCTTTTCGATCGGCGATGCCCTTAATTCCTCGTTCTACACGAAGATCGTGACAGGGCTGGCGTCTCTTTAGGTGCCGCTCCGGGGCCTGCCGGCGGGGTTCGCGAGCGCATCGGCGAGGCGGGCTTCCGCGCTGCCGGGCCGCAAAGGCTTTTGCTGGCTTTCATGCGGCGTCCATCCCGTCGCCACCACGATGTCGAAGGTCGCCGGCACGCGCCCATCGGGCAATCCGAATTTCTCCCGGTAGATTTCCATGGCCCGCATCAGCGTCGCGCGCCTCAGCGGCGTGCGCCGCCGCTCCGTCATGATATTCGTCTCGCCCATGCCGCGAAGGTCCGCCATCAGGCGGATCGGGTCGCGGTAGCGCACCGTCACGCGGTCCGTGTCGGCGACAGGGAGCGCAAAGCCCGCCCGCTGCAGCAGCCCGCCAATATCCCTGAGATCGGCGAAGGGCGCGATGCGCGGCGACAGGCCGCCCTCCAGTTCGATTTCCGCTTCCGCAAAAGACTGGCGGAGCTCGGTCAGCGTCTCGCCGCCGAAGATTGCCGCCATGAAGAGCCCGTCGGGCTGCAGGGCGCGGCGGATCTGGATGAGGGCGCCCGGCAGGTCGTTCACCGCATGAAGCGACAGGATGCTCGTCACGAGATTGAGGCTCGCCGGCGCAAAGGGCAGGGCCTCTTCGTCGGCGGCAACGCGCAGGCCCGGCGCACCCGCAAGCATGGGGAGCGACATGTCGGACGAGACAAGCAGCCCGATCTTGTCCGTACCGATGCCCTGTTCGGTCAGGGCATGAGCCAGGGCACCGCGATGCGCCCCGAGATCGGCCGCGACGGCAAAGTGCCGGTTTGCGGCTGCGATACGTCCGGCGACGTCTTCCGCCGCGCGGCGCAGCAGGAAATCGAACTCATCGAAACTCGCGGCCACGCGGTCGCGCCGCCGCCTGAGAAGGGCGCGGTCGAATAGTCTCATCCTGGTGTCCGGGGCTGGCATGGCGCGCATCATGGGTGTCCGGGCGCGGGACCGCAAGGCCGGAGCGGGGAGCCGCCTCTCATGCTAGGCTCACCCGGAACATCCGGGGGAAGCAGGTGGGGCCTGGCGGATTTACAGCGTTTCTCGGCGCGGCGCGGACGGGGGTTTCCCGGTTCGCCGATATCGCCTTGCCGCCGCTCTGTCTTGCCTGCGGGCAGGCGGTCGCGGCGCATGCGACAGTGTGCGGGTCCTGCTGGCGCGAGATCGATTTCCTGGAGCGGCCCTGGTGCGCCGTCACCGGCATCCCGTTCCCCTTCGAGGCGGGAGAAGGCGCGGTCAGTGCGGCGGCGGTCGCCTTCCCGCCTTCCTATGCGCGGGCGCGGGCCGTCATGCGCTATGACGATCTGGCGGCGCGGCTGATCCACCGCTTCAAATACAGCGACAGAATGGAGGCAGCGCCCGCCTTTGCTGCCTGGCTTGCGCGGATCGGGGCGGACATCCTGCCCCATGCGCATATCGTGGCGCCCGTGCCCCTTCATCCCCGGAGGCTCTTTTCCCGGCGTTTCAATCAGTCGGCGGAGCTTTCCCGGGCGCTCGCCCGGCGTTCGGGGCTGCTCTACATGCCGGAACTCCTTTGCCGGGTGCGGGCGACGCGGCCGCAGGTGGGGCTTTCAGGCGACCAGCGGCGCCGCAATGTGAAAGGCGCCTTTCGTCTTTCGCCCGGCGGCGAGGAGGCCATCAAGGGGCGGCATGTGGTGCTGGTGGACGATGTGATGACCACAGGTGCGACGGCGGAGGCCTGTGCCCGGGTGCTGGTTCACGCCGGGGCGGCGGAGGTTTCGGTGCTCTGTCTGGCCCGGGTTGTACCGGCGGGCGGGGCCTCTATATGATGAAGAGAGACATTACGGGCATTTGCGCCGTTTTCTGGTTTGTTTCCGGAGTACCGCCATGGCGGATGTGACGATCTATACAACCATGCTCTGTCCTTATTGCTTCCGGGCAAAGAGCCTGCTCGAGAAGAAGGGCGTCTCCTTCACCGAGATCGATGTGGGCATGAATTCGGACAAGCGTAAGGAAATGATGAGCCGGGCGAATGGCCGCCACACGGTGCCGCAGATATTCATCGGCGATGCGCATGTCGGCGGTTGCGACGATCTCTTTGCGCTCAATGCCGCAGGCAAGCTCGACGCGATGCTCGCCGCCTGACCGTCCATGACAAATCCTCCGTCCAGATTTACTGCTGCCTGCGTGCAAATGCGCAGCTCAATGGATGTTGCGGAGAACATCGCAGCCGCGTCTGCGCTCGTCTCTGAGGCTGCGGCCCAGGGCGCCGATTTCATCGCCACGCCGGAAATGACCTCGCTCCTCGTTTCGAAGACGCCGGATCTGTTCGCAAAAGTCCGGGCGGAAGACGACGATGAGGCGCTGAAGGCGTTCCGCGCGCTTGCGGCGGAAAAGGGCGTCTGGCTGCTCATCGGTTCCATTCCCGTCCGCCTGTCGGCGGAGAAGGTTGCCAATCGTTCCTTTCTCCTGTCGCCTTCGGGCGAGATCGCCTCGCGCTATGACAAGATTCACATGTTCGATGTCGATCTTGCGGGGGGCGAGTCCTACCGGGAGAGCAAGAACTACGAGCCCGGCCGCGATGCGGCGCTGGCTCGTCTCCCCTTCGGCCGGCTCGGCCTCACCATCTGTTACGATATCCGCTTTCCGCATCTCTACCGCACGCTCGCGCAGGCGGGGGCCGAACTTCTTTCCGTGCCTGCGGCTTTCACGAAACAGACAGGCGAGGCGCATTGGCACACGCTGTTGAAGGCGCGTGCGATCGAAACCGGCTGTTTCGTCATCGCGCCCGCGCAGGGCGGCAAGCATGAATGCGGCCGCGTCACCTATGGCCACAGTCTCATCATCGCACCCTGGGGCGATATCATTGCCGAGGCCGCCCATGACGAGCCCGGCGTGATCCTTGCCGGGATCGATACGGCGCTCGTCGCCGAAGCGCGGAGCCGCGTGCCTTCGCTCGGTCACGACCGGGGCTTCAGTCTCCCGGCGCAGTCCACATCGAGGCAGGCATCATGATCCGGTATGCGCTTTGCTGCGGCCGGGACCATGAGTTCGACGGCTGGTTCGCTTCCTCGGCAGCCTTCGACAGCCAGCTCGCCGCGCAGGAGATCCTGTGTCCCCATTGCGGCAGTGCCGAGGTGAGAAAGGCGCTGATGGCGCCGAACATCGCCAAGGGCGGCGCGCGCGATGCCGATGCGGCCATGCCGGCCGAAATCGCCGAGAAGATGAGCCTGATGATGCTCGCTCTCAAGAAACATGTCGAAGAGAATTGCGACTATGTGGGCGATGCGTTTGCGGAAGAAGCGCGCCGCATCCATTACGGCGAGACGGAACATCGCGATATCTACGGCGAGGCGACGCTTGATGAAGCGCGCGAGTTGATCGAGGAAGGCGTCGAGGTCGCGCCGCTTCCCGTCGTGCCGGGGCGCAGCGCGAACTAGCGTGGCCTTTCCGCCGTCACCATGTAGTTCACATCCGTGTCGGAAGAGAGCGACCATTTGTCGGTGAGCGGGTTGTAGCTCACCCCAGTCATGTCCTTCAGCGCGAGGCCCGCGCCCGCGATGCCGCGCTCCATCTCGCCGGTGGTGATGAACTTCTTCCAGTCATGCGTGCCGCGCGGCAGCCAGCCCAGAACATATTCCGCGCCGATAATGGCGAGCGCATGGGCCTTCAGGGTGCGGTTCAGCGTGGCGACGAACATGAGGCCGCCCGGGTTCAGCATGGCGGCGCAATCCTTCAGGAATTGCATCGGGTCGGTGACATGCTCGATCACCTCCATGTTGAGAATGACGTCGAAGCGCTCGCCCGCCGCGGCAAGGGCTTCCGCCGTGGTGCAGCGATAGTCGATGTCCAGCCCCTGCTCTTCGGCATGGACCGAGGCGGTCCGGATGTTCTTCTCCGACGCATCCGCGCTCACCATGGAGGCGCCGAGGCGGGCCATGGGCTCGGAGAGGAGGCCGCCGCCGCAGCCGATATCGAGGAAGCGCAAGCCCTCGAACGGGCGGGGCGATTTCGAATCGCGGCCGAAATGGCGGCAGGTCTTGTCCCGGATATAGGCCAGCCGGGTCGGGTTGAACTTGTGGAGCGGGCGGAACTTGCCCTTGGGGTCCCACCATTCCGCCGCCATGGCAGAAAACCGGGCGATCTCTCCGGGGTCAACGCTTCCGCGGGCGCCGCTTTCCATCTTTCCCTCCGTCCTGCTGGCCATAATGCGAGGGTTTCCCTGCGTTCTTTGATGTTTTGCCGCCATTTCCGCAGGTTGCGGCTCTGCCCGGGGGCCTGTATGTATGGCCGCGCCCGGCGGCACGGGTCCATCCGTCTTCAGGTCATGATATAGGGCGACCTGCCCGGTCTGGTCCAGCGCGCCGGTATGGGAGGCGTTCAAGCCCGGCAACGGGAAGAGTGGGATTCAAGGCAATGGCCAGGCTGGTCATGAAATTCGGCGGCACCTCGGTCGCGGATGTCGAGCGCATCCGCAATGTGGCGCAGCATGTGAAACGCGAGGTCGATGCGGGCCACGAGGTGGCGGTGGTCGTCTCGGCCATGTCGGGCACGACGAATCAGCTCGTCGCCTGGGCGCGGGAAACGGCGCCGCTCCACGATGCGCGGGAATACGACACGATCGTCGCCAGCGGCGAGCAGATCACGGTTGCCCTCCTTTCCATCGAGCTGCAGCGCATCGGCATTTCGGCCCGGTCCTGGCTCGGCTGGCAAATCCCGATTCTGACGGACAGCGCCCATGGTGCGGCCCGGATCCAGGAGATCGACGGCAGCGAGATCGTCCGCCGGATGGGCGAGGGGCAGGTTGCCGTCATCGCAGGGTTCCAGGGTATTGCCCCGGACAACAGAATCACGACGCTCGGCCGCGGCGGTTCCGATACAAGCGCGGTCGCCGTGGCGGCGGCCGTCAAGGCCGACCTTTGCGACATCTACACCGATGTCGACGGCGTCTATACGACGGACCCGCGCATCGTCTCCAAGGCGCGCAAGCTTGACAAGATAAGCTACGAGGAGATGCTTGAGATGGCGTCTCTCGGCGCCAAGGTGCTCCAGACGCGATCTGTCGAACTTGCCATGGTGCATCGCGTGCGGCTGCAGGTTCGCTCGAGCTTCGATGCGCCGGACATGCCGCATATGGCCTATGGTGCGGGCAGTAACGGCGCGGGTACTCTTGTTTGCGACGAGGATGAAATCGTGGAACAGCAGGTCGTAAGCGGCATCGCCTATTCGAAGGACGAAGCCAAGGTGACGCTCGTCAA
>PNMC01000017.1 GCA_013823365.1 Parvibaculum sp.
GAGACCTCGCTCATCCAGACCATCGGCCGCGCCGCGCGCAACGTCGATGGCCGCGTCATCCTCTATGCCGACAATGTGACGGGCTCGCTCGAACGCGCGATGGCCGAAACCGCGCGCCGCCGCGAAAAGCAGCAGGCCTATAATGAGGAACACGGCATCACGCCGGAGAGCATCCGCCGCAATATCGGCGACATTCTCGAAAGCGTCTATGAGCGCGACCATGTCCGCGTCGACACGGGCGAGGCCGATCAGGCCTTTATCGGCCACAATCTCCGCGCCCATATCGCGGACCTCGAAACCCGCATGAAGGAAGCCGCCGCCGACCTCGAATTCGAAACCGCCGCAAGGCTGCGCGACGAAATCAAACGCCTCGAAGCCACCGAACTCGCGATTGCGGACGACCCGATGGCACGGCAATCGGCAGTCGAGGAAAGCGTCGCCCGCACGGTGAAGCCGAAGGGCCGTTCGACGTCAGGCAAGCCGGGGACGAGGGCAAGGAAGTATAAGGGCAAGGGGCGGTAGTTCCGCTCGCCCTCACCTCTCTTCACGTCATGGCCCGGCTTGTCCGGGCCATCCACGTCTTTCTTCCCTCCTGAGTCAGCCAAGACGTGGATGACCCGCATAAAGCGGGTCATGACGATTTGGTTTGTGTTTTGAAAATTCGTCTGCCGCCGCGAGCCAGACGCCAACCATCTGGACCACCCTCCCTCAAGGGGAGGGTCGAAAAATTCAAGCGCAGCGCAGGATTTTTCGAGGAGGGGTGAGCGGATGAAATGATGGCGCGCCATTTAGAGTGGGCGGCGTCCCCCTCCCCAAAATTTGCGATGCAAATTTTGACCCTCCCTCAGGGGGAGGGTGGTCCAGATGGTGAGGACTGAAGCGGACCGGCTAGCCCCCTCACACCCCCACCAAGTACTCCACCGCATCCTTCGCATCGAACACCAGCGACACGATCATCGTCGCAAGCGCGGCCACGAACCAGATGCCATAGACGCTCCGCTTGTCGATCCGTCCCCAGCGGCGGATGAAGAGCAGCGCGACCGGCGTCCAGAAGACGAGATGGGTGACGCCCCAGAGCTTGTTCCAGCCGATGGTCATGCCGAGCCCCATCGCCGCCACGATGGACGCGAGGAAAGCGGCGAAGAGCCAGCGCGCCTCGGAGCGGAACGGCGAGAAGACGAGGCTGCCGAGCCCCAGCACGGCGAGCATCCAGTACATCCAGTAGTGAACCCAGACGGGCAGCGCCGCGATATAGGCGTCCTGCGCGGCGCTCGCCTCGGCCAGCGCCTCCATGAATCCGCTCATTCTCTCCTCCCTCGTCGATCCGGTCCCGGCGGGCATATGGGTGGGGCGGCGCCCGCCCGCCAATCACGAATGCGTCAGCCCTTCCCGCTCCCCCGTTCGGGTGAATCAAAAAGGCAACGCTGCCGGGAGAAACGTCCTTTCGGGTCCGGAACACATCCGCCGGGGGCGGGGCGGGCGTTATACTTGTGTCGTTTCAATGACATGCAGATGCCACAGCGATGCAGAACCGTACCGGAACCGGAATATTCGACAACCGCTGGGATCTCCGCGCCCTTGCGTTCTGGACGGGTGCGGCATTGCTGCTGATCGGCTCATGGTTCTTCCCGCCGACGCGCGCGGTCTGGGACGCGGTGGACCTCGCCTTCTTCCGGCTGATGAATGCGACCGTCGCGCTCGACCAGGCGGCGGCCTTCTTCTGGGCGCTGACCGGCGACCGCCGCTTCGACTATTTCTCCGCGCTCATCGTGCTCATCCTCTATCTCTTCATCGTTTCGCGCGGCGACATGGAGCGGCTGCGACACGGGCTTGCCTTTGGCGGCTCCGTCTCGATCATCCTGCTCGTCGTCATCGCGCTGCAGCGCGAATGGATCGAATATCCGCGCATGTCGCCCATGCTCTCGGTCGAGGAGGCGCATTCGATCAACGCGCTCATTCCCTGGTCGCGGGCGAAGGAAGCCTCAGCAAACAGCTTTCCGGGCGACCATGCGACGGTGATGATGCTGCTCACCCTGTGCTGGTGGGCGGCCTATGGACGCCGCATCGGCCTTCTCGCGCTCGGCCTCACCGTGGCCTTCGCCCTGCCGCGCATGGCGGCGGGCGCGCATTGGCTCACCGATGCGCTGGTCGGCGGCGGCTTCGTGACGCTGCTCACCGCCGCGCTCATCTTCGGCACGCCGGTGCTTCACTATCTCAATCGCGCCATGCGCTTCGTCACCGACAAGACGGTCGATCTATGGCTCGCCGCAGTTGAACGGATCGGCAGCGCGGGCGAAGGGGGGCCGAGCCCCGTCGCGCCTTTCCTGCGCGGCGCCTTTCTGGGCGTGGTGCAGCTCGTGCCCGGCGCGAGCGGCGGCAGCTTCGCGCTGATCCTCGGCCTCTACCGCCGGCTGATGCGCGCCATTGCGAGCTTCGACATGGAGCTTCTGCGCCTCCTGCGCGCGGGCCGCATCATGGCGGCGCTCCGCCATGTCGATCTCGTTTTCCTCGTCACGCTTGTCGCCGGCGGCGCGGCAGGCATCGTCTTCTTCTCGCGCGTCGTGCCGGTGGAACTCATCGCCCTGGAACTGCCCGAAATCATGTTCGGCCTTTTCTTCGGCCTTGTCGCCGCCGCCACCGTGTCGCTGCTGCGCCGCCACGGCCCCCTCGAAGGCTGGAGCTGGCTCTGGCTCGCGCTCGGCGTGACGCTCGGCATCTCCGTCGCGCTGCTCACGCCGGTCGACACGCCGAACGAGATCTGGTTCCTCTTCCTGTGCGGGCTCATCGCCGTCGTCGCCGCGATGATGCCGGGCATTTCCGCCGCGCTCATCCTGCTCGTGCTCGGCAAATATGCGGCGACCATCGAGGCCGTGGCGCAGGTGGACTTTGCCTATCTCGCACCCTTCGCCGCGGGCGTTGCCGTGGGCGCGGTGGCGCTGTCGCGCCTCTTCACCGCCCTGCTCGCCCGCCACGCCCAGCCGCTGATGCTCGCCGCAACAGGCATCATGGGCGGCTCGCTGCTCGCCGTCTGGCCGTTCCAGCACCGCGAATATATCGAGATCGGCGGCGAGCTGCGCCTCGTCGCCTCGGCCGCCTATATGCCCGAAACCTTCGACACCGGCGTGATCATGGGCCTTGCCGCCATGGTGGCCGGCGCGCTCGCCTATCGCCTGCTGCAGCGCCTCGCCGCGCGCGAGGACGTGCCGCACGCGCATGGCCGGGCCTGAGGACCGGGGAACCCGCGACACGAAAGGTTCAAAAAAGCGGCAAAGAACGTTAGTCTGTCTGTCACGAATGTGACATGGAGACTGGGCGACATGGCCGGCCGCGAGATCGATATATTTGAACGCCGTTGGGACAAGGGGCAGCTCGCCCTTTGGGGCGGGCTTTCCATCCTGCTTTTCGGCTCCTGGCTGCTGCCCGCGACGCGCGAAATCTGGGACGCCATCGACGTCGTCTTCTTTCGCGCGCTGAACGAGACCGTCACCTGGGGCCGGGGTTTCGCCACCTTCTGGGCGCTGACGGGCGACCGGCTGTTCGACATCTTCTCGGCGCTCGTGCTTGCCGGCTTCTATCTCGCCGTCATCACGCGCGGCGGCATGAAGGAGTTCCGCCACGGCCTCGCCTTCGGCGCGGCGACCATTGTGCTGCTCGGCCTCGTCATCACGCTCCAGCGCGAAATGATTTCCTTCCCGCGCTATTCGCCTTCCATGGCGCTCGACACCTATCATTCGATTCAGGATTTCGTCCTCTGGTCGCGCGCCAAGGAAGGTTCGAACACGAGCTTCCCCGGCGACCATGCCACCGTCTCCATGCTGCTGACGCTCGCCTGGTGGCTCGCCTATGGCCGGCGCGTCGGCCTTATCGCCCTCGGCCTCACCGTCGTCTTCACCCTGCCGCGCCTCGCCGCCGGTGCGCATTGGCTGACCGACGTGCTGGTGGGCGGCGGCTTCGTGACCTTCGCCGCGGCCGCGCTCTTCCTCGGCACGCCGGCGATGCACCACGCCTATGGCTTCTTCCGCCAATATACGGATCGCCTCACCAATCGCGGCCTCGCCACCTATGAGCGCTTGCGCGACCGCTACGCGGACTGAGCCTCGTGACGAAGGCGCTGCTTCTCGGCGCAACCGGCATGCTTGCGGTCGCCGCCGCCCATGCCGCCGCGCGCGCGGACTGCGCCGTTCTCGTGTCGCGCCATGCCGGCGATTTCTCCTTCGGCGATCCCGCGCTCGATGTGAAGCTCATCCGCCTCCCGCTCTCCTATGAGGACGAGGCGCCTCTGCTCGAGGCGCTCGCGGCGCAGGGGCCTTTCGATCTTGCCCTGACATGGATCAGGCCGCGCGCGGAACTGCTCCGCGCCGCGCTCGACGCATTGATTGCGCCGGGGGGCTTGCTGGTGGAAGTGATGGGCTCGCGTTCGATCCTGACGGGAAACAATGGCGAGCCCTCCATCGCCTCGCTACGCGCCGACGCCCTCGCCCTGCAGCCGGACATTGCCTATGCCCAGCTCGTACTCGGCTTCATGCGCGAGAACGGCGCCTCGCGCTGGCTGACCAACGAGGAAATTTCCGCTGCCGCCATCGCCCAGGTCGAGGCGCCGCAGGCGCGCCGCATCGCAGGCACATTGGAGCCCTGGGACGAGCGCCCGCGCTGATCAGCCCCGCGCATAGAAGGCAAAGCGACGAAGCGCGAGATGCAGCACCACGCCAAGGGCAATCAGCATCGCCGCCACGATGAAGCGCGTCCATATCAGGCTGAACTGGAGATGCACCGGAAAGGCATGCGTCTTCGACACCGAACCCGCCTTCAGCTCCTCGATCTCCGGTGCATGCTCCGAGGTGATCATGTCGAGCAGGTCGCGAAAGCTCCGGTAGCGGACGATCGCCACCTGGTCCCAGCCCTCAAGTCCTTCAGGCTCGATGAAGCGGGAGATGGGCCGGGAGACAAACACCGGATGCCCGCCGCGCTTCAAAAGCTCGGGAATGATGAGGCGGTTATAGGCCGCTGCCGCCTCCGCATCTTCCGGATCGTCGATCAGGTTCACCATGAAGAATTCGCGCCCGTCATCGTTGCGCGCGATGAATTCGATCGCGGCCCGGAGCGAGGGATTGGGGTGGGAATGTGCCCGTCCGTCGATCAGCGCGAGATAATGCGCCGTCTCTTCCGGTGTCAGCGGCCGCCCGGCACCGCCATACCAGTAGATGAAGACGGCATAGAGAAGCGCGAGCGCAAGGCTCAGCACTCCAGGTCCGGTAACGCGCGGCATGATGCTCCCTCTCCGCCCTTCGACCGGGACAGACTAGGCGGGCCGCATTAAATTGGCAATATGAGTGTCAATTCTTGGCGAAACGCTCGCGAATGTCCTGAAACGCCGACATGAGCCGCGGTTCGTTTTTCACGAAACGCTTGAACGCAAGCCCCTGCCGGAGCCCGAGGGCCGGCAACAGGCCGAGCAGCGTCGTCCCCGATACGAGATTGCGCATCTCCGTCGGCGTGTCGCAGAAGCTTTCCTTGTAGGGGGCATAGCCGACCGACAGGTCGTAGATCTCGATGCCCCGCTCGATGCTCGCCTGAATGAGTTTCAGCAAATGCAGCCGCCCGGGCGAGAGCCGCGGCAGAATGTCGTGGTCATAGGTGTGCACCATCAGCGTCGCGCGGTTCTTCCAGACATGGCCGACGCTGCCCGACAGGAACCGCCCGTCGAGCCGGAGTTCCGCCACGTCGAGAAGCCGCCGCTCCTCCGGCAGCAGCGCGAGTTCGCGGAACGCCGCAAGATGCGCCGCATCCGCAAAGATCGAGGAAATGCCCTGCGCCGCAAGCTGCGCCGCCTTGCGCGCGAGGATCTCTTCCGTCATCGCCAGCCGCTCGTCAGGCGTCGCGGCATAGCGGAAAGTCACTTCGCCTTCCGCTTCGAGCTTCTTCAGCTTGGAGCGGTCCGATCGCCGCGTCTCGGGCCGGTACCGGTGCGAGAAGGTTTCGAAGTCGCGCGGCAGATCGAAGACATAGGCGGAATCCGCCGCCGGTTCTCCCGGCAGCAAGGTGAAGGGATTGCCGAACGGCATTTCCGGCGTGCCGAGCGAGACGGGCTGGTTCTGCAGCACCACCATGTCATGCGGCGGCAGGGCACCGCGGATCTGGCGCCAGAGGCCCGGAAACTCGGCATCCGTCACCTGGCGGGAAAAATCCTCCGCGACGAGCGGGCCCTTGTAGTCGGCAAGCCGCCCGCCAAGCCAGACGAGACGGCGCAGCCCCGCCTTGCGTTCCACGCCGAGCGGCGCCAGCAGCAGCGTCTCGCCCTGACGCGTCACGGCGACGATGGCGAGCTCGATGCCTGCGGCGGCACCCACATGCCTGTACCAGGCCGCGAGCCAGTCATAGCTCTGAAACGCCGTGCCCCTTGCCCGCGCCTCGAATGCCCGCCAGGCGGGCTCGGCCGCCTCGAAGCTCTCGAAAATCGTGATTCCGCCTGCATGGGCAAGACGCGCCCGATAGCCCGCCCGGAACCGCGCGCTCACCCCGCGCTTTCGTCTGGGACGGCCCGCTGCCGGAATGGTGAAATCTTCGCTCGAAACGCTCATCATGCCGCCCTGGAACAATGCGTCCCGTTTTGGGACGGATCGCTGGAAACTCGTTTGTTCCAAGCAATCCTCCGGCCAAGGCGGTGGTAATATGGGCCATGTAACCGGGAGGAATGAGATGAAACCTGCGCTTGTGCCCTTCGACATCACCGATCTGCGCCCGGAAAAGGGAAGCCCGGCGCCCGAGCGCATCGTGAAGGGCCGGCCGCAGAGCCGGAGCTGGAATCTCTACAGTTCGGAGGACGGCAAGTTCTTCTCCGGCATCTGGGAAAGCGATCCCGGCGAATGGATCGTCCGCTACACCGAAGACGAGTTCTGCCACATCCTCGAAGGGGTGAGCATCATCCGCAGCGACGACGGCACCTCCATGACCGTCCGCGCGGGCGATGCCTTCGTGATCCCGGCCGGTTTCTCCGGAAGCTGGGAAGTGGTGGAGCGCACCCGCAAGCACTACGCAATTTACGAGGCCTGACCCGCCCGGGGCCCCGCCCTAAAGGATTTCCGGGCCGTTCTTGCCATATTGCCGCCGCGCCCCTATATGCCTTGGAACCGGGGCCGGGGGCGGACCTGCCATTGATGGAGAGGATGGGCGTCAATATGCGTGCTCAAAGCCGCATATACCGCTGCAATACGGCCCGCACGGAAGTGCCGGGAACGGCCCTTCTTTCCTGGAACGAGGCGCGTTGATGTACGAGACGTTTCTTCTTCTCGCAGGCGGCTTGCTTATCCTGATCGTCTGCGGCGATTTTCTGGTTCAGGGCGCCTCCGCGCTTGCTGCCCGTTACGGCCTTTCTCCTCTTCTCATCGCCCTCACCATCGTCGCCTTCGGCACCTCCGCCCCTGAACTTCTGGTCAGCGTCCGCGCCGCGCTCGCCGGTGCGCCGGGCATTGCCCTCGGCAACGTCGTCGGCAGCAACGTCGCGAATATCCTGCTCATCCTCGGCATACCCGCCCTGATCGCGCCGATCGCCTGCGCCGGCCGCACCGTACCGCACAACATGATCGTGATGATGGCGGCCAGCGTGCTGCTGATCGCGCTGTGCTTCGCGGGCCCGCTTGCCTTCTGGCAGGGCGTGCTGCTGGTGGGGCTTCTTGCCGCCTATCTCGTCTATTCCGGCTGGGATGCCCGCAAGAATCCCTATTGCGCGGAAACGGATTCCTGCTCGGGGCCCCGGCCCGAGCAGCCCACCGACGCCTTTTGCGATACGCAAGGCGTCAGTACCCACGACCTGCCGCATGGCGATATCGACCCGCCGAACCTGTCGCGCCGCGTCATCGCCTTCAAGATCATTATCGGTATTGCAGGCCTTCCCCTCGGCGCGCGGTTCGTCGTCGATGGCGGCATCGACATCGCCGAACTCTTCGGCGTCTCGGATGCCGTGATCGGTCTGTCGCTCATCGCCGTCGGCACCTCGCTGCCCGAGCTTGCCACCTCCGTCATGGCGGTCTTCCGCCGCAACGACGACATGGTGGTCGGCAACATCATCGGCAGCAACATCATGAACATCCTCGCGATCCTCGGCATCACGGCGATCATCGCGCCGATCTCCATCCCGCAGGACTTCCTTTCGTTCCATCTCTGGGTGATGCTGGGCGCGGTCGTGCTGCTGCTTCCCGCCGCCATGATGGGCCGCAAGATCGGACGCGGCACGGCGATCGTCTTCCTCGCCGCCTATGGCGCCTATCTTTATGCCATGTTCGCCTTCGGCCACATGCCGCCCGCCACCTGAGGACCGCCGATGAGCGCCGTCGCGAAAAACGCCCTCGTCACCGGCGCCGCCCGCCGCATCGGGCGCGAGATCGCGCTCGGCCTTGCGCGGGACGGCTGGGGCGTCGCGATCCACCACAATAATTCGCATGACGCGGCCGAAGGTCTGGCAGCGGATATCCGCGCCGCGGGCGGCCGCGCCGGCACCGTGCAGGCCGATCTTTCGGACCTCGCCTCGACCGCCGCGCTTACCGCCGCCGCCGCGAAAGCCGTGGGGCCGCTCTCTCTCCTCGTCAACAATGCCTCGCTTTTCGAGCATGACAGCGTCGAAACCATGACGGCGGAAAGCTGGAGCGCCCATTTGGATACCAATCTGCGCGCACCGGCCTTTCTCGCCCGCGACTTCGCGGCACAACTGCCGGAGGGCGCCGAAGGCAATATCGTCAACATCGCCGACCAGCGCGTCTGGGCGCCGACGCCGCGCTTCTTCTCCTACACGGTGAGCAAGATGGCGCTGTGGGACATGACGCAGATCCTTGCGCGATCACTCGCACCGCAAATCCGCGTGAACGCCGTCGGCCCCGGCCCCACCCTCGCCAATACGCGCCAGTCGGACGCCGATTTCGGCCGTCAGATGCGCGCGACAATTCTTCGCCGCGGCACAACGCCAGCCGAGATTTATGCCGCCATCCGGTTTATTCTCGCCGCGCCCGCCATGACCGGCCAGATGATCGCGCTCGATGGCGGCCAGCACCTCGCTTGGGAAACGCCGGATGTGAGCGGCATTTCCGAATAGGACGGACGATGAACCAGCCAGACAATGTGACGCCGCTGAAGATCGCCAATGCCGACAGGGCGATCCGGCATGTCTTCGTGCGCGACCTCATGCTCGATGCCCATATCGGCGCCTTCAAGCACGAGATCGGCAGCGCGCAGCCGGTCCGCGTCAATGTCGACCTCACCGTCGCGGAAGCCGCCCATGGCGACGACCTGAAGAATGTCGTCTGCTACGCGACCGTGGTGGACAGCATCAAGGCGATCGTCGCCGAAGGCCATCTGAACCTCGTCGAAACCCTGGCCGAACGCATTGCCGCTTCCTGCCTCGAGGATCTGCGGGTGCAGGTCGCCCTGGTCCGGGTGGAGAAGCTGGCCGTCATTCCGGAGGCCTCCAGCGTGGGCGTCGAGATCGAGCGCCGGCGCCATCGTTCCTGACACCGGAACCTCCCCGGAAAGCGATAATGGAATCAAATATTTGACGATTCCAAATGCCGCACACGGAGCGATTGTGCACAGCGGCGCGCCGAGCCCGGAAATAGCTGAATATTACAGGCACCTGCTACCGCCGCTTTTGGACGGTTGCAGGATAGGTCACAAAAACCCATATGTTTCAATGTCTTAAAACAAGGCAAGTTTTTGGCCGTCCGTCGTAAAAGGTAATTATTACAAGACCTTGACGGCCGGCGCGGGTTCCACGCCCGAAGCTTTCAACAAACTTATCCACAGGCGCCGCACCGGCAGGGAGACGCGCCCGAATGCCTCCGCCCGGAGCGGCGGGGTGCTATACAGAAGGCCCATGAGCGATTCCGGCGACGACAACACGAATGGCGCCCCCGCCCCGGAAAAACCCGTGGGCGCCGCCCTTATTTCGGCTCAGGTGAAACACCTGCCGGACAGTCCCGGCGTCTACCGCATGTACGACGCGGAGGGCGGCCTTCTCTATGTCGGCAAGGCGCGGAGCCTGAAAAAGCGCGTGGCGAGCTATGCGAAGCTCGGCGGCCATTCGAACCGCATCGCCCGCATGATCGCCTCCACGACGCGGATGGAGTTCATTACCACCGCGACCGAGACGGATGCCCTGCTCCTCGAAGCGAACCTCATCAAGCGGCTGAAGCCCCGCTACAACGTGTTGATGCGGGACGACAAGTCCTTTCCCTATATCCTGCTGACGGGGGACCACGACTTCCCCCAGGTGCTGAAACATCGCGGCGCCCGCACCCGGGCCGGCGATTATTACGGCCCCTTCGCCAGCGCCGGCGCCGTAACGGCGACGCTCAACGCCCTGCAAAAGGCCTTCCTGCTGCGCTCCTGCTCCGACAGCGTGTTCGAGAGCCGCACGCGGCCCTGCCTCCTGTTCCAGATCAAGCGCTGCAGCGCGCCCTGCACCGGCGAGATCGGCGCGGAAGGCTATGCAACGCTCCTCGCCGAGGCGCGCGACTTCCTGAAGGGCCGCAGCCGCAAGACGCAGCGCGAACTCGTGACGCTGATGGATCAGGCCGCCGCCGATCTCGATTTCGAGCGCGCCGCAATCTATCGCGACCGCATTCGTGCGTTGACGCAGATCCAGCAGCATCAGGGCATCAACCCGCAGACCGTCGCCGAGGCCGATGTCTTCGCGGCCTGGTCGGAGGGCGGACAGACCTGCGTGCAGGTCTTCTTCTTCCGCGCCGGGCAGAACTGGGGCAACCGCGCCTATTTCCCCCGCCACGACAAGGAACTTTCGACGGAAGAAGTGCTCGATGCCTTCCTCGCGCAATTCTATGAGGACCGGCCGCCGCCCCGCATGGTGCTGCTGAGCCATGATGTGCCGGGCCGTGCGCTGCTTGCCGAGGCGCTGACGATCCGCGCGGGCCGCAAGGTCGCGGTCGGCCTGCCGCGCCGGGGAGAGAAGCGCGAACTCGTCGATCACGCGCTCACCAATGCGCGCGAGGCGCTGGGCCGCCGCCTCGCCGAAAGCTCGACGCAGCGGAAACTCCTCGAAGGCGTCGCCGAAGTCTTCGATCTCGAAGGCCCGCCCGGCCGCATCGAGGTCTATGACAACAGCCACATCTCCGGCACCAAGCCCGTCGGCGGCATGATCGTCGCGGGGCCGGAGGGTTTCATGAAGAACCAGTACCGCAAGTTCAACATCAAGGGCGAGGATGTGGAGCCGGGCGACGACTACGCCATGATGCGCGAAGTGCTGACCCGCCGCTTCACCCGCCTCCTGAAGGAAAGCGGGGAGAACAAGGCGAATGAAAACGCCTGGCCCGATCTCATCCTGATCGATGGTGGCGCAGGCCAGTTGAAGGTCGCGCTCGATGTACTGGCCGAACTCGGCATCGACAATGTGACGGCGGTCGGCGTCGCCAAGGGCCCGGAACGCGATGCGGGCCGGGAACGCTTTTTCATGGCGGGCAAGCCCGACTTCATGATGGAACCGCGCAATCCCGTTCTCTACTACCTGCAGCGGCTGCGCGACGAGGCACACCGCTATGCGATCGGCAGCCACCGCGCCCGCCGCTCCAAGGCGATCGGCGCGAACCCGCTCGACGAGATTCCCGGCATCGGCCCCGGCCGCAAACGCGCCCTGCTCCAGCATTTCGGTTCCGCCCGCGCGGTCTCCCGTGCCGGGCTCGCCGATCTCGAAGCCGTAAGCGGTATCAGCGCCCGGGTCGCGCGCACCGTTTACGACCATTTTCACGGGAATCCCGATTCGACATCTTGAAGCGCGCCGGATTGCGCGACATTTGGGCAGGGAATGCTAAACTTGACCCGCCGACAAACGGAGTTGACCGCAGAATGGCCACGAACCTGCCGAACCTTCTCACTTATTTCCGCATCGCGCTGGTTCCGGCTGTCGTGCTCTGCTTCTACATTCCGGGCGACACCTCGCACTGGGTCGCGCTCTCGCTTTTCATTGTGGCTGGCATCACCGACTTCTTCGACGGCTATCTCGCCCGGGCCTGGGAACAGCAATCGAATCTCGGCCGCATGCTCGACCCGATCGCCGACAAGCTCCTCGTCGCCGTCGTGCTGATCGCGCTCACCTGGCAGGACATCATTGCCGGCTTCTCGCTCTGGGCGGCGATCATCATTCTCTGCCGCGAGATACTGGTGTCGGGCCTGCGCGAATTTCTGGCCGAACTGCGTGTCAGCGTGCCGGTCACGCAGCTCGCGAAATGGAAGACGGCGATCCAGATGATCGCGCTCGGCTTCCTGCTTGCAGGCCCCGCCGCCGACAAGATCGTACCCGGCGTCACCGAAATGGGCCTTACCCTGCTCTGGGCGGCGGCGATCCTCACGCTTTACACGGGCATCGACTATTTCCGCGCAGGCATCGTGCATCTGAGGGACGACAAGCCGGTGGAACGGTCGAAACCTGCCCCGCCCGCCGCCGTCACCAGCCAGGAAACCCGGCCGTGAGACTTCTTTATTTCGCCTGGGTGAAGCAGAAGGCCGGCATCGCCGAGGAAGATGTGGCGCTGCCTGCCACCATTCGCGATGTCGCGGGCGTCATCGACTGGCTGAAATCGCGCGGCGAGAACTACGCGCTGGCCTTTGCCGACCTCGCCGTCATCCGCTGCGCCGTCGATCAGGAACATGGCGACCTCGCAACGCCGGTCGCAGGTGCATCGGAAATCGCCTTCTTCCCGCCCGTCACCGGCGGTTGAGACATGATCCGCGTAGAGACGCAGGATTTCGATATCGGCGCTGAGGTGAAGGCGCTGACGGCGGGCCGCACGGATATCGGCGCGGTCGTCACCTTCTCGGGCCTCGTCCGCGACATGAACGACGGCGCCGTCGCCTCGATGGAGCTCGAGCATTATCCCGGCATGACGGAAAAGGAACTCGCCCGCATCGAAGCGGAAGCGCATCGCCGCTGGCCGCTTCAGGCAAGCCTCATCGTGCATCGGGTCGGCAAGCTCCTCCCCGGCGACAATATCGTGCTCGTCATCGCCGCCTCGGCGCACCGCGAAGCCGCCTTCGAGGCCGCCTCCTTCCTGATGGACTATCTGAAGACCCGCGCCCCTTTCTGGAAGAAGGAAGACCGGAACGGCGCGGCGCAATGGGTCGATGCCCGCGAAAGCGACGGCAAGGCAATGAAGAAGTGGGAGTGAGGGGCACCGCCTCTATTTTCCAAGCCCGGCCTTCCCCACCTGGACCACCCTCCCCTTGAGGGAGGGTCGAAAAATTCAAGCGAAGCGCCGGATTTTTCGGGGAGGGGGACTCCGCTATCGACGCGTGGCTCGCTCACCATGTCATCGGCTCACCCCTCCCCAAAATTTGCGGTGCAAATTTTGACCCTCCCTCAAGGGGAGGGTAGCCAAGATGGTTGGCGTCTTGCCTCGCCATTTCCGCGCCACAGGCTTTGCGATAAATCTGCGTTCCGTCGATCCGCACACAGGGCTACGACCGATCCATCAAGACATTTGAAAAGGATCGGTCTCATGACAACGACACAGAAACGGCCGCCCGAAGGCTTCGCCCCGCATTACCGCAAGAGCCCGCTCACCGATCCATGGGAGCCGCTTTATTCGCGAAACACGGGCAAGGCCGTTCATATCGGTCTCTGGCTCGACGAACGCCACACCAATTCGCGCGGCCTCGCCCATGGCGGCCTTATCTCGGCGCTTGCCGATAATGCGATGGGGCTTTCCTGCGGCCTTCACGTGGAGAATGTTGCGGGCCTCGTCACCATCGGCCTCGCCATCGACTTCCTGAGCTCGGCGGCAGCCGGCCAATGGCTGGAAGTGGCGCCCGATGTCGTGAAGGCCGGCGGCACGCTCGCCTTTGCGCAATGCCTCGTTACCGCCGACGGCAAGGCCTGCGCGCGGGGCAACGCGACATTCAGCGTTCTGAAAAGCCGCGCCGCCTGAACTGCAAACAAAAAGGCGGCTCACATGGAGCCGCCTTTTCATCCGAAATCTTTCTCTCAGCCGTTCGCCGCCTTGGCGCGATGCTGATGCGCGTGGACCGCGGCAACATAGTCCTCGTGGAGATTGCTCGTGATCTCGCCCGGCGTGAAGCTGTGCGGGCCGATCTCGCCCACCGGCGTCACTTCCGCCGCCGTGCCGGTGATGAAGCATTCCGAGAAATCCGGAAGCTCTTCCGGCTTGATGTGCCGCTCGACGATCTCGTAGCCGCGCGCCTTGGCGAGGCCGATCACCGTCTGCCGCGTGATGCCGTCGAGGAAGCAATCAGGCTTCGGCGTATGGATGACGCCATCCTTCACGAAGAAGATGTTCGCGCCCGTCGCTTCCGCCACATAGCCGCGATAATCGTACATCAGCGCGTCGGCATAGCCCTTGTTCTCCGCCGCATGCTTCGAGATCGTGCAGATCATGTAGAGGCCCGCCGCCTTCGCCATGGAAGGCGCCGTTTCCGGCGAGGGCCGCTTGTACTGCGCGATGTCGAGGCGGATACCCTTCTTGCGCTGCTCGGGATCGAAATAGGACGGCCATTCCCAGGCAGCGACCGCGAAATTGATGCGGTTCTTCTGCGCCGAAACGCCCATCATCTCGCTGCCGCGCCAGGCGACCGGGCGGACATAACCGTCGACAAGCTTCTGCGCAGCCAGCGCCGCACGGCACGCCTCGTCGATTTCCTCGACCGAATAGGGAATCTTGAAGCCGAGAATGTCGGCCGACTTGATGAGCCGTTCGGAATGCTCGCGCAGCTTGAAAATCTCGCCGCCATAGGCCCGGCAGCCTTCGAATACGCAGCTGGCATAATGCAGGCCATGCGTCAGCACATGCACCTTGGCATCCGCCCAGGGCACGAGCTCGCCATTGATCCAGATAAAGCCGTCGCGTTTGTCGAAGGGAACGTCTGCCATGACCAAGTTTCCTGATGCCGTTTCGCGCCGCGCCGGTTTTTGCCAATCTTGTCCGGTCGCCCGCCTCCCCGTCCGGGAGATTTGCCGGAGACAGCCAGATTGCGCGAACATCCATTATACTGGCAGGCAGATTCGACCTGCCCGGCCTTTGCGCCCATTCTGTCTCAAGCAGTTCGATAGGGGTAGCACCAGACGGAAAATATGTCAACATGGCTGACATAAAATGACGGTCACGGCAAAAACATCGGGGAAAGCCGCAGCGCGCCCGGCGGAACGGGCGGCGCGCGATGTTTCCGCGCGGGAATCGGGGCCTCTGACCGAGGCGATCGAGCTGCTTTTCTTCGCCTATCGCGACTTCATCAGCGATCCGGACGAATTGCTGGCGAAATACGATTTCGGCCGCGCCCACCACCGGGTGATCCATTTCGTGGGCCGCCATCCGGGCATTACCGTGGCGGAACTGCTGAATATCCTGCGCATCACCAAGCAGAGCCTCGCCCGGGTTCTGCGGCAATTGATCGAGCGCGGCTTCATCGAGCAGGAAACGGGCAAGCAGGACCGCCGCCAGCGCCTGCTCTTTCTCACGCCCTCCGGCCTCGAACTGGAACAGCGCCTGGCCGCGCCGCAGCAGGCCCGCGTGGCCGCGGCGCTCGCAAGCGCCGGGCCGGGCGCCGAAGCCGCCTGGCGGGCCGTGCTGCTTGCCCTGGTGAACGAGGACGACCGGCCCGAAGTCGAACGCCTCATCACGGCGCGCCCTGTCCGCACCGGCCAGAACTGAGCGCGGGCCCTGAAGCCTTAAGGAGACGGCATGGTGGCCGCAGAGCAACGAACGACAGTCGAGACGGCGCCCGTCGCGGACGATGCGCCGCATATTCTCGTCGTGGATGACGACAGGCGCATCCGCGAGCTGCTGAAGCGATACCTTGCCGAACACGGTTTCCGCGTTACCACGGCGGAACATGCGGCGGAAGCCCGCGCGCGGCTCGAAGGCCTCGCCTTCGATCTCATCGTGCTCGATGTGATGATGCCCGGCGAAAACGGCTTCGACTTCGCCCAATCGCTCCGCACCTCCTCCGCCGTGCCGATCCTCATGCTCACCGCCCGGGGCGAGACGGGCGACCGCATTGCCGGCCTCGAACGCGGCGTCGACGACTACCTGGTGAAGCCCTTCGAGCCGCGCGAATTGCTGCTGCGCATCGGCACCATTCTCCGCCGCGCGCAAATGCCGGGCGCGCGCAAGCACGATGAACTCACGCTGGGGCCGCTGCGGTTCAACATCACGCGGGGCGAACTCTGGGACGGCGACCGGCAGATCCGCCTCACCACACGCGAAATCCAGCTCATGCGCCTCTTCGCCGCCAATCCCGGCAAGCCCCTGTCGCGCCTCGACCTCTGCGACAACGAGGCGGCGGAACGCTCCATCGACGTGCAGATCAACCGTCTGCGCCGCAAGCTCGAAGCCGATCCGAAAAATCCGGTCTACCTCCAGACCGTGCGGGGCGAAGGCTACGCCCTCCTGCCGGATTGATCCGATGACTGTCACAGGCACGGAAGAGAGACCGGGAACGGGCATGCGGACGCCGCAGCGGCGCAGCGAAGGCCGGTTGCATCCCTTCTCGCTGCTCAAACGATTGATGCCATCCGGCCTCTATTGGCGCTCGCTCATCATCATCGTCGCGCCCATGGTGCTGCTGCAGGTGGTCGTCACCTATGTCTTTCTGGAGCGTCATTGGCAGCTCGTCACCGAGCGCCTTTCCGCCAAGACCGTCGCCGAGATCGCGATGCTGCTCGACGAATTTTCCGAGAATCCGACGCCCTTCCACGCGGCACGCATTTCCAAACGCGCGGGCGATCATCTCGGCCTGCCCACCGCCTTCCTCGATGGCGAGACGCTGCCGGACACGCCCTCCTCGACAGGCGGCCTTCTCGCGGACTCGCTCAATGACGAGATCCGCGAGCGCATCGCGCGGCCCTACTGGATCAACACGACGCGGCAGAACCGCTATGTCGATATCCGCATCGCCTATAATGGCGGCGTCATGCGTGTGCTGAGTCCGGCCTCGCAGGTCTATGCGTCGAACTCGCATATCTTCCTCGTCTGGATGGTCGGCACCTCGATCGTGCTCATCATCGTCGCGGTGATCTTCCTCAGGAACCAGATCCGTCCGATCGAACGTCTGGCGAGCGCCGCGGAATCCTTCGGCATGGGCCGCGATGTGGAGCGGTTCCGCCCGCAAGGCGCCTCCGAAGTGCGCCGCGCCGCCCAGGCCTTCGTCGAAATGCGCGACCGCATCGAACGCCAGATCGAACAGCGCACCGCCATGCTCGCAGGCGTGAGCCACGATCTGCGAACGCCGCTCACCCGCTTCAAGCTTCAACTCGCCTTGCTGCCCGACGGCCCCGAAATCGCCGAACTGCGCGACGACATCGCCGAGATGGAGCATATGCTCGAGGACTATCTCGAATTCGCACGCGGGCATCAGGGTGAACCCTCGGTGGAGACCGACCTTGCCGAACTGATCGGCGAGGTGCGCGACGACGCGACGCGCAAGGGCCACAATGTGAAGCTCGACCTTCATGGCGACCTCACGCTGCCGCTCCGCCGCAATGCCTTCAAGCGCTGCCTGACCAACATCATCGACAATGCCGGGAAATACGCCCCCCATGTCTGGGTGACGGCGATCCGCGACGCGGAGAGCGATGAGGACGGCAGCATCGACATCCTTGTGGACGATGATGGAGAGGGCATCCCGGAGGAACAGCTCGAGGAAGTCTTCCGTCCCTTCTACCGGCTCGACGCCGCCCGCAACCTCGACACCGGCGGCACCGGCCTCGGCCTCGCCATCGCCCGCGACATCGCCCGCGGCCATGGCGGCGACATCACGCTTGCCCGCAGCCCCATGGGCGGCCTGCGCGCCATCATCCATCTGCCGGTGTAATATAGGTCAACATTATTGACCTATATGCGGCCACGGACTAGCCTCCCCATCCAGGAGGACATTCGCATGACAATCCCCGCAATGGTTCTGAAATGGCAGGACGCCTGGACGAGCCTCGACCCTGAAAAGGTCGCGGCGCTTTATGCGGAAGGCGCAACCCATATGAGCAGCGCCGTCACCGCGCGCATGGACCGCGCCGACGGTACGCTGCATGGGCCCGCCGAACTGCGCGCCTATGCCGCCGCCGTCGCGAAAGTGCTGACGAGCTTCCGGGCCGACATAACGAATGTGATCGCCGAGGGAACGGATGAGGAAGGCCGCGCCGCCATCGAATACTGGCGCGTGGTGAATGGCGACGAAGCAGGGCGCAAACGCGTTGCCGAAATCCTCGAATGGAAACAAGGTAAGCTCACCGCCTGCCGCGTGTTTCATTTCTAGGCCGCTTCCTCCGCCTCGCCCCGCCTCGGCATGAAGCGCGAGACGCGCTCGATCAGCATCGCCGCATCGGCAAGCCTGCGGTCGAGAACGGCCATCGTCTTCGACTGGTCGTCATCATCGTCGAGCCATGTGTTGAATGCCGACGCCCAGATCAACGCAAGGCCGCGCGCCCGGACGGCGCCGAGAATGCCGGAAGAGTCGATTCCCGCCGCCTCCAGCATCCAGCCCATGGATTGCAGCATGGGCCGCGCTAGCACCGCGGAAGAAAGCGGCTCTCGCTTCATGTCTTCGGCAATGCGCTTCAGCGCCGCCTTCTCGCCCGCCATCGCATCGAAGCGCATCATCAGCACATCGAACAGCCGGTCGCGCAGGCTCTCGCCGTCCATCTCCTCGGCCGACGCCGCGTCCAGCACCTTCGCATCGACCCGCCGCCCATAGGCAACGAGAATGGCCGTCTTCGAGGTGAAGCGCGGCGGCATCTCCGAAAGCTTCAGCTTCGCCGCCCTGGCGATGTCGTGAAGCGTCAGCGCCCGCCAGCCTTGCGCGGCGGCAAGCTTCATTGCGGCATTGATGATTTTCTCTTCCGGATCGGACTTGCGAGCCATGTCTCTCTCCTGTCGGAAGGAGCATAGGGCCCCGTTCGCCCGATGGCGAGCCTACTTGCCGAGTTCGCGCGCCCGGTCCCGCGCCGCCACGGCGGCGCGGCGCATCAGCGGCGACAAGCCCCCCTCGCCCATGAGCACATCGAGGGCCGCTGCCGTCGTGCCGCCCGGCGAGGTCACATTGGCGCGCAGCTCCGAGGCAGGCTCCGGCAGCCGATGCAGCATCTCGCCAGAGCCGCTCACCGTTTCGCGGGCGAGCTTCATCGCCAGCGCGGGATCGAGGCCGAGGCCCTCGCCCGCCGCTGCAAGACATTCCACGAGATAGAACACATAAGCAGGCCCGCTGCCGGAAATCGCCGTCACCGCATCGATGAGCCCTTCCGCCTCGACCCAGCCGACCTCGCCCACCGCGGCGAGCAGCCCGTCCGCCAGCGCGCGCTGCGCCTCCGTCACGCGGCCATTTGCATGAGCGACCGTGATGCCGCGCCCGACGGCAGCCGGCGTATTCGGCATGGCGCGGATAGCCGCGACATCCGCCCCGAGCAATTCTTCCAGCCGCTCAAGCCCCGTCCCCGCCGCGATCGACAGAAACACGGTCTCGGGCCGCACAAGCGGCCGCAGCTCCGGCAGCACTGCGCCCATCGCTTGCGGCTTCACGGCAAGAAGCACCAGCGCGGGCTGCGCCGCCGCAATCTCTGCCACCGGTGCATTGAGCTTCAGCCCCTTCGCCTCAAGCGCGCGGATCTCATCCGTGGCCTGCGGCTCGCGTACATAGACGAGCGACGGCGAAAGCCCGCCCTGGAGCCAGCCGGAAAGCAGCGCACTGCCCATCTTGCCCGCGCCCACCAGCACAAGCGGACGCTCGATCGAAACTGTCATCTCTGGAACCGTCTTCTGAGGAAACCGTCAGCGCGTCACGCGCTTCCCTGCGTCTCGAACATGGCGGCGGCGATCGCCTCTTCGGCCGATTTGCCCGCCCACATGACGAATTGCAGCGCCGGATAATAGCGCTCGCAGGCCTCCACCGCGAGCCGAAGCAGCGCCTCGCATTGCTCGGGCGTGGCCGCCGCCCCGCCGCAGAGCAGCAGGCTGTTGCGGTAGAGCACCACACCCTCGTCCGACCAGAGGTCGAAATGGCCCGACCAGAGCTGCTCGTTGATGAGCGTGACGAGATGGCGCATCACGGGCCGCTTTTCGGGAGGCACCCTCAGGTCGAGCGTGCAGGCGACGTGAAGCCCGGAAATATCGTTCCGCCAGTTGAGCGAGAGCTGATAGTCCCGCCACTCGCCCGCGACGCAGATATTGAGCTCGTCCTCGTGGCTCCGCTCGAAGAACCAGTCGCGGATGGAAGCGACCTGTTCGAGAAGATCGAGAGGATTGCCGTCGAATTCTTCGGCTTCGGCGACAGAGCCTGACATTCATCACCCCGCTCGGGCATCATCCCGCTGGTTGCCCGTCGGGCCCGGTGGCTGACCGCCGGACCCAACATCTAGTGGGCTGCCCGCCCCGTGAACACCAGACAACCGTGCCCGACACATTGAGTCGGCGCAACCCTGGCCCATTCGATTGGTGGGGAAATCAGGCCCGAATCTGTGGATGAAGAAGGCGGAGCCTATTCGCCCTTCTCGGCCGCCTTCTTCGCGGATTTCTTCGCCAGCGCCGCTTCCAGCGCCTCGATCCGCGCCTTCAGCGCCTCGTTCTCCTCGCGGGCAAGCTGCGCCATGGCGCGCACCGCTTCGAACTCCTCGCGCGTCACAAGGTCCATATCGGCAAGCAGGCGCTCGGCCTGCCCCTTGATGACCGTCTCCACCTCCTGCCGGACGCCCTGGGCCGCGCCCGCGGCATTGGTGAAAAGCCGCCCGAGTTCGTCGAAAATCCGGTTCTGGGTCTGGGTCATTGCACTGCTCCGCTCGCCTCGTTTCCGAGGGAAGATAGTCCCCCCGCCCCCAAAAAGCGAACCCGGCCGCGGCCCCATGCTAGAGTTTCGCCACCGCCGCCCCCGGACCGATGGACGCATGGCAAGAGACAGGAAACCGGAACTGCCGAAAGGTATTCGCGAGGCGCTGAGCGCCATCGCGAGCGGCAAGCCGCTTTTCGCCCGCAAGGAGGCGCTGGGCGCGCCGCCCTCCGATGCGCTGCTCGCCATCGACAGCGTCCGCGCGCGCACGCTCGCCGCCGCCATGCAGATCCTTGCCGACAAGGGCGTCGCCGCCTTGAGCCTGCGCGCCATTGCCGACAGTGCGGGCATCGGCCTCGCCTCGATCTATCACTACTTCGCGAACAAGGATGAGCTGCTGCTGCAGCTGGCGCTGACAGGCTTCCACGACCTGCAGCGCGAAATCGCCCATTTCCGCACCCTGCCGGAACACGCACCGCCCATGCGCGCTGCCGCCCGGGCTTTCTTCAATTTCGTGCTGGCCCACCCCGCCCTCGCCACGCTGATGTTCGACGAGCATCTGATGGCCCAGCACGGCGCGCTCCGCGAGGCGGAGCTTGCGACCATCGCCGCCTATCGCGCCTCCATGGAAGAGGATGATCGCCTGCCGCCCGAGCATCAGGAAAATGCCGCCCATGCGATCTGGGCCATGGGGCGCGGCATCGCCGCCCTTATCGCATCCTACCCGCCGGGCGAAATTCCGCCCGACCGGGTCGAAAAGCTGCTGGCAGGCGCCGCCTTCCTGATCGACCGCGGCGCCTGAACGGGACGGAAAGCCGCAGCCCCCCGCGCGTTTCCCGATTGCAGAACGCTGTTCGAATGGCCGAGATGCCCCTCCAGTATCCGAAAAAGGCCGGAGGAGGCAGATATGAACGAGCAAGTGTCAAAGAAGGCTCTCGACCGCGAGGCGGCCTACGCCCAGCCGCTCGAAACGCTCAACCCCGCCCAGCCCGCGCTGTTCGAGGCCGATGCCGTGCTGCCCTATTTCGAGCGCCTGCGCGCCGAAGAGCCGGTCCACTACACACCGGAAAGCGACTACGGCCCCTATTGGTCGATCACCAAATATAACGACATCATGGCGGTCGACACGAACCACCAGGTGTTCTCGTCCGACTATATGAAGGGCGGCATCACCATCAGCGGCGGCCAGGAGAATTTCGAACCCCTGCCCATGTTCATCGCCATGGACCCGCCGCGCCACGACGTGCAGCGCAAGGCGGTCAGCCCCGCCGTCGCGCCCTCGGCGCTCGCGCAGATGGCCCCGCAAATCCGCGAGCGCGCCGCCGGCATTCTCGACGGCCTGCCGATCGGCGAGGAATTCGACTGGGTCGACCTCGTCTCCAAGGAACTCACCGCGATGACGCTGGCGACGCTTTTCGGCGCGCCGCAGGAAGACCGCCGCAAGATCACCTATTGGTCGGATGTCGTCACCGCCATTCCCGCGCCCGGCGGTCTTGTTGAAACCTTCGAGCAGAAGCTCGAAATCTTCGGCGAGTATTCGGCCTATTTCAACAATCTCTGGAACGAGAAGGTCAACGCCGAGCCGGTGGGCGATCTCATCTCCATGCTCGCCCATCACCCCGAGACGCGGAACATGGAGCCGCGCGAGTATTTCGGCAATGTCGTGCTGCTGACCGTCGGCGGCAACGACACGACGCGCAACACCATCTCCGGCTCCATTCTCGCGCTCAACCAGAACCCGGACCAGTTCGCAAAGCTGCGCAACGATCCCTCGCTCGTCACGCCCATGGTGTCCGAAACGATCCGCTGGCAGACGCCGCTCGCCCATATGCGCCGCACCGCGAACCGCGACATCGACTTCCAGGGCAAGAAGATCCGTGAAGGCGACAAGGTCGTCATGTGGTACATCTCGGGCAATCGCGACGATGAAGTCATCGAGCGTCCGGACGACTACATCATCGACCGCGCCCGCCCCCGCCAGCACATCTCTTTCGGCTTCGGCATCCATCGCTGCGTCGGCAACCGTCTCGCCGAACTCCAGCTCACCATCATCTGGGAAGAAATCCTCAAGCGCTTCCCGGAAATCATCGTCACCGCCGAACCGAAGCGCAGTTACTCCACCTTCGTCCGCGGCTATGAATCGATGAAGGTCCTGATCCCGGCGAAGAACTGACGTCCCGAAACGTCATGTCGAACAAAACGGGCGGCCATCGGCCGCCCGAATTGTTTGAGTGCAGGCTACATTTGTGGCCCACCCTCCCCCTGTGGGAGGGTCGGAAAATTCGAGCTTGCGAAGAATTTTCCGGGGAGGGGACTCCGCCATCGTCAGATAGCGCGCTCACTGCTCCCAGCTCACCCCTCCCCAAAATTTGCGGCGCAAATTTTGACCCTCCCACGGGGGGAGGGTGGTCCCGATGGCTTCACACACAAACAAGCCTCGCCACCCTTCCTTGACTTGAGGCCCGGCCACGCCAAACTGGCGCGCATCGCCAGAGCCGAAAGCCGGAGCCTCATGCCCTTTCCCGATATCGACCCTGTCCTGATCCAGATCGGCCCCTTCGCGATCCGGTGGTATGCGCTCGCCTATATCGCAGGCCTCGTTCTCGGCTGGCGCTATGTCGTGCTTCTCGCGGAGAAGGAGCGCCTCTGGCCCGGCAAGCCGCCCTTCACGAAGAACGACGCGGACGACATGCTGCTCTGGGTGGCGCTCGGCGTCATTCTCGGCGGCCGGCTCGGTTATGTGTTTTTCTACAATCCCGGCCATTATCTCTGGCACCCGGTCGAAATCCTCTATGTCTGGCAGGGCGGCATGAGCTTCCATGGCGGCGCGGCAGGCGTCCTCGTCGCCATGATCTTTTTCGCGCGGTCGAGAAACATTCCGCTCCTCACGCTGATGGATGTGACGAGCGCCGCCGCCACCATCGGCCTCTTCTTCGGCCGCATCGCGAATTTCATCAATGCCGAACTCTGGGGCCGCGTCACGGATGCGCCCTGGGGCGTCGTCTTCCCGAATGGCGGCCCGCTTCCGCGCCACCCGAGCCAGCTCTACGAAGCAGCGCTCGAAGGTCTTCTCCTTTTCGCGGTCCTCTGGTTCCTCACCTGGCGCCTCGGCGCGCTGAAACGGCCGGGCATCGTCGCCGGGGCTTTCATCTGCGGCTACGGCCTCGCCCGCACCTTCGTCGAATTCTTCCGCGAGCCCGATGCGCAGCTTGGCTATCTCGCGGGCGGCTGGCTCACCATGGGCATGGTGCTGTCGATCCCGATGGCGCTCGCAGGCGCCGCGCTCATCTGGTACGCCGCAACACGAGCGCCCGTAGAGGCCAGGGCGGCCGCCGCGAAGAAGAAATGAGCGGCAGCGCGCTTCGCGATCATCTGGTCCGCCTGATCCGCGAAACGGGGCCGATACCCCTGTCGCATTACATGGCGCTGGCGCTCGGCCATCCCGAGCACGGCTATTACATCACGCGCGACCCTCTGGGCAGCGCGGGCGATTTCACCACAGCGCCTGAAGTGAGCCAGATGTTCGGCGAACTGATCGGCCTCTGGCTCGCCGACCGCTGGATCGCGAGCGGACGCCCCCCGCGCTTTGCCCTTGCCGAACTCGGCCCCGGCCGCGGCACGCTGATGGCGGATGCGCTGCGCGCCATGCGCGCTGTGCTGGGCATGCTCGACGCGGCGTCCATCCATTTCGTCGAGACGAGCCCGGCGCTCCGCGAAGCGCAACGCGCCCGCGTGCCGCAGGCTCGGTGGCACGCCACCATCGGCGATCTCCCGCATCTGCCGCTCTTCCTCATTGCGAACGAATTTTTCGACGCACTTCCCATCACGCAATATCTGCGCACCGAGCGCGGCTGGTGCGAACGCTGTGTCGATTTCCGCGAAGGGAAGTTCACCCCCGTTCTCGCCCCCGTCGCCGCGGCAAACGACAAGGCGCTGGCGGAAGCGGTGCGAAATGCGCCCATGGGTTCCATAGCCGAAACCTGCCCCGCCGCCACCGCCATCGCCGGGGAGATCGCCGCCCGCATCGCGGAGCGCGGCGGCGCGGCGCTCATCATCGATTACGGCTATGCGAAAAGCGCGGCAGGCGACACGCTGCAGGCGCTCCGCAACCACCGCTTTGCCGATCCTTTCGATGCGCCGGGCGAGGCGGACCTGACCGCCCATGTCGATTTCGAGGCGCTTGCCCATGCCGTCCGTCTCGGCGGCGCCGCCCCGCATGGCCCCGCGGAACAAGGCGCCTTTCTGATGGCGCTCGGCATCACCGCCCGCGCGGAACGGCTTTCGCAGAATGCGACAGCGGCGCAGAAACGCGATATCGGAACCGCACTTGCGCGGTTGACCGGCGCCGATGAGATGGGCAGCCTCTTCAAGGTGCTGGGGATCACCCCGCCGGGCGCAGGCGCGCCTGCCGGTTTCGCATGAGGAACGCACAATGCTGAAGGCGAAACCCCTCGACGTGCTCACGCATGTCCGCCACGGCTTCTTCACGCGCGAGGGCGGCGTCTCGAAAGGCATCTATGCCTCGCTGAATTGCGGTTATGGCTCGGATGACGACAAGGAGAATGTGCGGGAGAACCGCGCCCGCGTCGCAGAGAAGCTGAGCGTCGAGCGCGAGAAACTCCTCACCGTCCATCAGATTCACAGCCCGACCGTTGCCCTGGTGACGGAACCCTGGACGCCGGAAACCGCGCCCCAGGCAGACGCCGTGGTGACGGCGACGCCCGGCATCGCGCTCGGCATTCTCACCGCCGATTGCGCACCCGTCCTCTTCGCCGACAAGAAGGCGCGCGTCATCGGCGCCGCCCATGCGGGCTGGAAGGGCGCCCTTGGCGGCGTTCTCGAGGAAACCGTCGAGGCGATGATCCGCCTCGGCGCGGAGCGGCAGAATATCGCCGCCGCCATCGGTCCCTGCATCTCGCAAGACGCTTACGAAGTGGGCCCCGAATTCCGCGCCCGCTTTCTGGAGGCGGACGAAGCCAATGCGCGCTGGTTCGAACCCTCGGACAAGGACCAGCACGCCATGTTCGACCTTCCCGGCTATGCCCAGGCCCGGCTTGAGACCGCCGATATCGGCACGGTCGTGATGCTCGGCAAATGCACCTATCAGGACGAAAAGCGGTTCTTCTCTTTCCGCCGCACGACGCATCTCGGCGAGAAGGATTACGGACGCCAGATATCGGCCCTGATGCTGCGCCCCTGAAGGCGTTTTCGCGCCTGCCCTTCGCCCGCACGAATCGGAGTAAAATCCTTGCGCCTCCGGGGAACGAGGCATGCAGCGGGGACCAAAGACAAGTGCCATCGGGAATCGAGCCAGTGCGAGTGACGCATGCCGCAGGGGGCACCCTGCGCCGTTTCCGCACGGGCCTTGCCCTGGTCCTGCTCGCGAGCGGCGCCTGTGTGAGCAGCGCGGCCTCGGACAAGGCTCAGGCGGAAATGGCCGCAGCACCGCAGGAAGCCGAGGTCCAGGCCATCCGGATCACCCCGCTCGACGGCGTTCGGCCGGGCGATGCAGCGCTCTTCGCCGCCCTCCTCTCCGAAGAAACGGCGCGCACCCCGCTTCCTCTTTCCATCACGGGCGCGCTCGGCGCGGGCGAGACGAACGGCGCGATCTATTTCGTTGCCGTGATCGAACTCGCAGACCCCGAGGGCACCGCGCTCCACCGCCTTGTCCGGGAAGCGACGCTCGACCGCACCGCGAACCGCGAGCAGGAACTGCAGCGCATTGCGGCTGCCACGGCGGAAGACATTGCCGCCTGGTATGCGAGCTGGTCGCCCCCCGCCTCGCCCACTCTCGCGGAAGCGGCACAGGCAGCGCACGCCTCACCCGGCCCGCTCATCACCGGCAGCATCGCAGCGCCCGAACGGCCGCGCTTCGACATTGCCTTCGGCCCTGCCCCGGGCGATGGCGCCCGCGCGCTCACACGCGCGCTTGCCGCCGAACTTGAGGCCCGCGCGCAGACCGCGCCCTGGCTCGACCCGGCGAGCCTTCGTATCGAGGGCAGCATTGCCACCGCCTCGCGCAACGATGGCCGCATCGACGTGAGGATCGACTGGGTCGTGAAGGACAGGGACGGCAGGGCGCTCGGCGAAATCCGCCAGAAGAATGCGCTCGCTCCCGCCCGCATCGCCGGCGAATGGGGCGAAGCGGCGGAAACCGCCGCGCAGGCCGCAGCCGACGGCATCATCGCGGTCATCGAGCCCGCACCGGCACGGATCGCCGCCAATGGATAGAGCGCCCCACGCCCTTGATGAGAGGCGTTTGCAGCGCGAGTTTGCGTGTTTACAGGGGTGGGGGCCCTTGTTAAAACGCGCTCGCGCCGTCACCGGACCTTCATGCTGGGGCGGCGCCTTCGAATTGGGGCACTATTTTCCGCCACCCGGCGGGACTCGGGCAATCGCAGGAATCTCGGAATGAAACTCGTCGCGGGCAATTCCAACAGGGCGCTTGCCGAAGCGATCGCCGCCTATCTGAACCTGCCCCTGACGAAATCCGTCGTCCGCCGCTTCGCCGACATGGAAGTCTTCGTGGAAATCCAGGAAAACGTCCGTGGCGAGGACGTCTTCGTGATCCAGTCGACCTCCTATCCCGCGAACGACCACCTGATGGAAACGCTGATCATCATGGATGCGCTCCGCCGCGCCTCTGCGCGCCGCATCACGGCGGTGATCCCCTATTTCGGCTATGCGCGCCAGGACCGCAAACCCGGCGCCCGCACGCCGATCTCGGCCAAGCTCGTCGCCAATCTCGTGACGACCGCCGGTGCCGACCGCGTGCTGACCCTCGATCTCCATGCCGGACAGATCCAGGGCTTCTTCGACATTCCGACCGACAACCTCTTCGCCGCGCCGGTGCTGACCCGCGATATCGAGCAGCACTACAAGACCGACAATGGCGTCATGGTCGTCTCGCCGGACGTCGGCGGCGTCGTCCGCGCCCGCGCTATTGCGAAACGCATCGGCGCCGACCTCGCTATCGTCGACAAGCGCCGCGAGCGCGCGGGCGAGTCCGAAGTGATGAACATCATCGGCGATGTCTCGGGCCGCTCCTGCATCCTGGTCGACGACATCGTGGACAGCGCCGGCACGCTCTGTAACGCAGCCGATG
>PNMC01000018.1 GCA_013823365.1 Parvibaculum sp.
CCTTTTCGAAGCGCTCCAGCGCCTCGGCATCGCGGATGAGGACACCCATGGAGGCGCCTCGGCCCATCGCCACCATGATCGACATGGGGGTCGCAAGCCCGAGCGCGCAGGGGCAGGCGATGATGAGGACCGATACGGCGGCAATGAGCGCATATGAGAAAGCGGGCTCCGGCCCGAGAAAGGACCAGAGGATGAAAGCGATGATGGCGACGGCGAGCACCACGGGAATGAAGATGCCGGAGACCTTGTCCGCCAGCGACTGGATGGGCGCGCGGCTCCGCGAGGCTTCGGCGACGAGGGCGACGATGCGCGCAAGCATGGTTTCCTCGCCGACGCCTTCGGCGCGCATGACGAAACTGCCCTGCCCGTTCAGCGTGCCGCCGATGACCTTTGCGCCTTCGCGCTTTTCCTGCGGCACGCTTTCGCCCGTCACCATGGCTTCGTCCACGGCGCTGCGGCCCTCCGTCACCGTACCGTCCACCGGCACGCGCTCGCCGGGGCGGACGCGCAGGAGATCGCCCTTCCGCACCTCTTCGAGCGGCACATCCTCGTCGCCCGTGGCGGTGAGGCGCCGCGCGGTACGGGGCGCGAGGTCGAGCAGCGCACGCAGCGCATCGCCCGTGCGGTCGCGCGCCTTCAGTTCCAGCACCTGGCCGAGCAGCACCAGCGCGATGATGACGGCGGCGGCCTCGAAATAGAGCGGTACCGCGCCATGCGCATCGCGGAAGGCCTCGGGGAATATCTGCGGCGCGAGCACCGCCACCAGCGAATAGAGATAGGCCGCGCCGGTGCCGATCGCGATCAGGGTGAACATGTTGAGGTTGCGCGTGACGATCGAGGCCCAGCCGCGCTGAAAGAAGGGCAGGCCCGCCCAGAGCACGACGGGCGTTGCCAGCGCCAGCTGCGTCCAGGCCATGGCATGAGGAGAAAGCGGCACATGGAAGCCGAAGAGATGCGCGCCCATTTCCAGCGCGAAGAGCGGCAGGGAGAAGGCGAACGCGACCCAAAAGCGCCGCGCCATGTCCTTCAGCTCCTCGTTTTCCGGCTTGTCGCGGGAAATGCCCATCGGCTCCAGCGCCATGCCGCAGATCGGGCAGGCGCCGGGCCCGTCCTGCACGATCTCGGGATGCATGGGGCAGGTATATTTCGTGCCGGGCGGCTGGGGACCGTGATCCGCGGGCGCATGAGCGCCGTGGTTATGGCAACAGGTGGGCGCCGCCTCCGCCGCCAGATATTTTTCCGGCTCGGCGGCGAATTTCCGCGCGCAGTCCGCCGAGCAGAAATGAAACGTTTCTCCCTGATGCACATGGGTGTGCGGCGTTTCGCCCGGCACCACTTCCATGCCGCAGACAGGATCGCGCGTTGTTTCTTTCGCCGCCGCCATTTCTATCTCTTTCACTCGAAGACCGATGGCGCGAATATGGGGCTTCCAGCAACTGGAAGGTCAAGGCCCGGGCGGAAGCTTGACGCTGCGCGCCCCGGCTGGCACTTGAAACAGAGCATGAGAGAGCCCCCTTCATTCGCGTGAGAAACCGCGGGAGACGCATGAAAGGTCCATCGCCGCGGATAGCCGCCTTCCTCGCCGCGCTCGCCCTGCCTGCGCTTGTGCTGGCGGCGGCCGCGCGCGCGGACGAGGTGGAGGGACAAGCCGCAACCGGCTTTTCCTGGGAGCGGCCGGCGAACGGGCTCAATTTTTCCACGCGCGTTACGGGCCGGCGCATTCCCGATTATCTGCGCGACCTGCTGGAAGATGCGCGCGAACTGCAGCCGGATGTCGAAGACGGGCCGCCGCCGCCCGCGACGCTCGCCCAGCTTCGCCGCCGCGCGCAGGAAGACGAGAAGCGCCTCGAAGAGGTTCTGAAATCCGAAGCCTATTACGATGGCCGCGTGTCGAGTTCGGTGCGGCAGGCGCAGGGCGGCGCGTTCGAGGTCGTTTATTTCGTCGCGCTCGGCACGCGCGCCATGATCAGCCGTTTCGACATCGCCTATAGCGATTACCCGGGTGGCGGCGATGGACGGCCGGCGGGCGGCGCGGAACTCGGCCTCGTGCCGAACCGGGCGGCGACGGCGGACCGGATCATCGATCTCACGCAGAAGGCGCTCACGGCCCTCCATAATAATGGCTATCCGCAGGCGGTTCTCGACAGGCGCCGCGTCGTCATCGATATCTCGTCCCATGAAGGGCGCGTCACGCTCTTCATGACAGCGGGGCCGCGCTATGTCTTCGGCGAAACGCGGATCGGCAATCCTGACGGTCGCACCGAGACGAGCTATATCCACCAGCTCACGACCATGCGCGAAGGCGCGATCTACGACCGGAGCGAAGTCGACCGCACCGTGGATGCGCTGCGCGGCACCGGCCTCTTTGCAGGCATCTCCGTCATGTCGGGTGAGGCCGAAGGCGATGCGCTGCCGCAACTCGTCGAGCTCACCGAGCGGCCGCCGCGCACGGTGCGGCTTGGCGCCAAGTGGTCGACAAGCGAAGGCGCCGGCGTGCAGGGGAGCTGGGAACACCGCAATCTCTTCGGGCGGGCGGAGCGGCTCACGCTCGGCCTTTCCATCGCGCAGATCGAACAGGCGGCGACGGCCGATTTCCGCAAGCCGAATTTCCTGCGCGCCGACCAGAGCCTGCTCGCCAGCGCCGAGATCGTGCATGAGGAAAACGATGCCTATACCGAAAACCGCGTCAAGACGGGCGCCTCGCTCGAACGCCGGCTGAGCCGCTGGTGGACCGGCTCGCTCGGCGCGACGTTCCAGATCACGGAGACGGAAGACATCAACGGCCGCATCACCTATCAGCTCATCGGCATTCCCGTGATGGCGCGCTACGACAATACGGACGACGTGCTCGATCCCACCGAAGGACTGCGCGCCACGCTGTTGGGTACCCCTTATTTCGGTACGAGCGACCAGCGGGCAACCACCTTCACCAAGCTTGAAGCCTCGGCATCGACCTATCTCTCGTTCAGCGAGGAACTCGTGCTGGCGTTGCGCGGCCGCTACGGCCTCATCGCCACGGACGATGCGACGGATGTGCCGGGGTCGACGCGTTTCTATGCAGGCGGCGGCGGGTCGGTGCGCGGCTATGGCTATCAGATGGCGGGCCCCCTCGATGTGCGGGGCGATCCCATCGGCGGGCGCTCCGTGCTGGAGGCGAGTGTGGAAGCGCGATACCGCATTACCGAAACGATTGGCGGCGTCGCCTTTCTCGATGGCGGACAGGCGTTTTCGAGCCTGGAGCCCTCGCTCGACGATCCGTTGCTCTGGGGCGCGGGGCTCGGCATCCGCTATTACACGCCGATCGGGCCATTGCGGCTCGACGTCGCGGCGCCGCTCAACAGGCGCGGCGGCGTCGATGACGCATTCCAGATCTATGTCTCACTGGGGCAGGCCTTCTGATGGCGGCAGATCAGACATATCTGCGCCAGATGGGCGCCTTGAGGCGGATCGCAGGCGGGCTGCTCGCTCTGGTCTTCGCCGCTACAGGCATCGTGCTGGCGCTCATCGTTCTCGCCATCGGCGCACTCAACATCGCGCCCCTTCGCCATGGTTTGCTCGAACAGGCGCTGCGGCTCGTGGAGAGCGAGGATATGCGCATCGAGATCGGCGATATCGGGGGGCGCTGGCCGCGGCATCTCGTGATCGAGGATCTGCGCCTCCATGATGCGGAGGGCGAATGGCTGACGCTCCGGCGGCTCGCGCTCGACTGGCAGCCGCTCGAACTCTGGCGCGGCCGTGCACTGGTGGAGCGGCTCGCGAGCGAGGGCCTGTCCGTCCGGCGAGCGCCGGCAGGCGACAGCGACGGTGAGGCGGAAGGAGAATTCGCCATTCCCGCTCTACCGGTCGAGATCGAGATCGAAAACTTCCTTCTCACGGAAACGCGGCTTGGCGAAGAGCTTGCCGGGCAGGATGTCGCGTTCGATGCGGAAGGTGCGGTTACCTTCGCGCGGGGCGGCGGAGCGCTTTCGGTCCGCGCTGCGCGCACGGATGACGTGACAGGCGTGCTTTCTCTCACGCTTGCCTATCTGCCCGGCAGCGGGCGCGGCAGCCTTTCGCTTTCCCTTGAGGATGGTGCGCCCGGACGGCCGGGAATAGCTGCCCCGCTTCTCGACATAGACGGGCTCGACCGGCTTGCGCTTACCGCCAGTGGCGAACTGCGCGAGGGACTGATGACGGGGGCGCTCTCGCTCGATGGCGGACGCACCATAAGCGTGGAGATCGATGCGCATGGCGGCCTCTCGCGCGGCACGCATCTTGAGATAAAGGCCGCCGCGCGGGGCCGTCTCGTCGCGCAGGAACTCGGCTTCGCCGGTGCGCCAGAGGAAACCCGCGCCAGTTTCCGGATCACGCCACTCCGCGGCAGTAGCTACAGAGCCGACATCGCTTCGCTCGAGGCGGGCGAGCTTGCCGCAACGGGCAGCGTGACGGCCACTTCCCGGACGGGCGGCTATGCCCTTCAAGGTACGGGCGAACTCACAGGAGCGCATCATCTCGTCTCGCCGGAGGCCGAGGCGCTGCTGGCGCGAGCGGGCTGGCGGATCGAGGGGACCGTCAACGATGCGTTCGATGCCGCCGAGATCGCGGAAGCAGAGGTAACCACGAGCGCAGGCGTTGCGCGCTTCACCGGGGCCTTGTCCTTCGCCGAAGAATTCGCGCTGACGGGCGAAGGCAGTGCCGACATTTCCGACTTGAGGCCCGTGGGCAAACTCCTCGGGCAGCCAATGGCCGGCACAGCAAGCCTCGCATTCAGCGATGTTTCGCTCGAAGGAGACACAGGCAGCTTCTCGCTCGCGCTTGAGAGCGGCACCATTGCGACGGACAGTGCGGAACTCGACGCGCTGCTGGCGCAGGGCCTGCGCGGCAATGCACGCATCGGTTTCGGCGGCGGCATCACCATATCGGCAACGGATCTCGGCATCAGGGCTGGCAACCGGCTCGAGGCCGCCGGAGGCTTCACGCTTTTCGACGATGGCACCGCCGACGGCGAAGTGCGGATCGGCATGGAAGATGCCGGCGCCGTGGCGGGCGATATGGCGCGCGGGAGGCTCGACGCGGAGGCGCGGATTTCGGGGTCTGTGGAGCGGCCCGGCCTCACCCTCAATGCGCGGCTCGGGCGCGGGGAGATTGCCGGCTTCGATGCGCACGAGGCGGTGCTCGACCTCGATCTGAGCGAAGGACGCGGGCCACTCTCCTTCCGCCTCAGCGGCGCCGACGGCACCGCGACGCTGCGAAGCGAGATCGAACTGCCCAATGACGGCGGCGCCCGCTTCGATGCCATAGACCTCAATCTTTTCGGTGCGAGGCTTGCAGGCGCCGTCGCCGTTTCGTCCGGGGGCATTGCGCAGGGCGGGCTCTCTGGCGATCGCGTCGCCCTCGAACCGCTCGGGCGGCTTGCGGGTCTCGTGCTTGACGGGCGCGCCGATATCGAGCTAGCGCTTGCCGACAATGAGGGCCGGCAGGATGCAAGCCTTTCCCTCGCATCGCGGCGCATCGATATAGAGCTCACCGAGCCTGCGACGCTCGACCACGTCACCTTCGAGGCCGAACTGGCCGACCTCACGGGAAGCGGCTCCATCGACGCGCGGCTTGCAGCGGAAAGCGGCGCATCCGGGAATTCACGCTTTACGCGAGTGGAAGCGCGCGCGACCGGGCCATTCGACGACATCGCCATTTCCGCCGGGATCGAGGGCGAGCGGCTCACGATCAATGCCGAGCAATTGAGCTTTGCTCTCGAAGGCCGGGTGACGCCGTCGCATGTGACGCTCACGAATCTCGATGCGGTTGTCGGCGCAGCGCGCGCCCGGCTCGGCTCTCCCCTCGAAGTCGAGCTTCGCGATGGGCTGACCCGCCTGAGCGCGCTTGACCTGCGCTTCACAGGGCCCGAAGGCGAAGGCTCGCTTGGCGGCAACTTTGCCTTGCGCCCGCGCAGCGCGCAGATGGCCTTCACGCTGGAGCGCCTGCCGCTCGAACTCGTTTCGCCCTTCCTGCCCTTCGCCGTTCTCGGTGGCACGAGTTCCGGTACGCTCGACCTCGATACGGCAGGCGAAACCGGCACGATCTCCCTCCGCTTCGACAAGGCGGTGCTTGCCGAAGCCGGGCTCGATATACGGCCCGCCTTCGACGCCACGCTCGATGCCGAATGGGCGCGCCGTCGCCTGTCGCTCACGGCGGAGGCACTTGGCGTTTCCGAAACCCCTTTCCGGCTCACGGCCTCGCTGCCGCTCATTCGCGACCCTGCAGGCGCGTTCCCTGTGCTTCCGGAGCGCGGGCCCATCGAGGCGCTGCTCACCTGGAAGGGGCCCATGGCCTCGCTGATGGCCTTGGCCGACCTTCCGGGGCAGAGACTGACGGGGGACGCCGAAATCGCGCTCACCGCCGATGGCGATATTTCCGCGCCGCAAGTGTCGGGCCATGCCCGGATCGCGAACGGCACCTTCGAGAATTACGAGACCGGTACGCTGATGCGCGATCTCACGGTGAACATCGAGGGGCGGCGGAGCGAACTGCTCTCCTTCTCGATGAGCGCGCGCGACCATGCCGATGGTACGGTTAATGCCGAAGGGACCGTTTCGCTTGCGGCCGATGCAGACCCCGCCGTTTCCATTCGCACGCGCTTTTCCAACATGCGGATGGTGAGCCGGCGCGATCTCGTTCTCGGCGTCGAGGGAGAGCTCGCGCTCACCGGACCGGCCCTGCCGCCAAGCCTCGATGCCCCGCTGAAGCTCGAAGGCTCGCTCGTCACGACGGAAGCGCGCTATCTCATCCCGCAGCGGTTACCCGGCGGGGTCTCGACCATCGACGTCATCATCGTGCATGGACCGGAAGAAGCCGATGCCGCCATCCTTGCCGACGATGCAACGCCCTTGCCGCTCGAACTGGACGTTACGCTTCGCATCGGCAATCCCCCTGCGCGCGTTGCAGGCCGCGGCGTCGACTCGCTCTGGTCGGGTTCGGTGCAGGTGACCGGGCTTGCGGAAGACCCCGTGGTGCGCGGCACGCTCACCGCCGAACGCGGTACGCTCGACTTTGCCGGCAAGACGTTCACGCTTGCGCGCGGCCGCGTCATCTTCGCGGGCGAGCAGCCCATCGACCCGAGGCTCGACATCGCGCTTGACTATGAGCGCAGCGACTTCTCGGCGACGGTTGCCGTCAGCGGACGCGGCTCCTCGCCCTCGATCGACCTGAGTTCCACGCCGACTCTGCCCCGCGACGAGATCATCTCACGCGTTCTCTTCGAAAAGGGTACGGGCGAACTTACCGCGTTCGAAGCGGCGCAGCTTGCCAATACGGCGGCAGAACTCTCCGGCGGCGGCATTGGCGGTTTCGGCGTTCTCAACCAGATTCAGGATTCGCTCGGCCTCGACGTGTTGCGCGTCGATCAGGGCGCCTCCGGTGGCACCACGCTTTCGGCCGGCAAGTATCTTCGCGAGGGCTTTTATGTCGGCGTCGAGCAGGGCGCGCTGGCAAGCGATTCAAGCGTCAGGGTTGAAATCGACGTCACGTCCAATATCAGCGTTGAAACGAAGATCGGCAACGACGCGTCGAGCAATGTCGGCGTGAACTGGAAATGGGACTACTAGGTGCTCAGCGGCGCCCGCCCATCACGCCTTCCGTCGTTATGGCGCCCGAGGAGAAATTGTTGATCCGGTCGAGCTGCTCCCGCTCGCGGATCAGCTCCTGCTGCTTCCGCCGCTCATACTCCTCGGCATACATCTCCGCATCGCGCGTTTCGGGCGAGGAATATTCATCGTCGTAGCCCGAACGGTAATTGACGGGGGGTGAACCCACGGGGTCCGACGTTTCGTAGTGGATGTCGCCACCGGCGCCGGTCACCGTTTCCTCGACAGGCTGTGCCTGGAGCGCGAGCGGTACCGCCGCCAGAGCCGCGCCCAGAAGGAAAACCCGGACAAGGGCTCCGTTCAGCATTTCACCGTGTCCAGTCGCTTTCATCTCTCTACCTCCGGGGCCGGGGGCAAGAGCGCCCGCCGCGCACAACCTTCTCCGAAACCGGGCAAGACAGCCAGTTCAAACAGAATGTAGGGCGGCCCGGCGCCGCCACAAGGACACAAAATCCAGCCCGGTGTCACGCCCCGGACACAGTTGGCCGCGGCGGCAGGTCAAACCGGGACAGGCCGGGCGTCAGGCAGCCTCCGCCACCTTCACCACGAGCTTGCCGAGATTGCCGCCATCGAAGAGCCGGTTGACGGCGACGGGGGCATTCTCAAGCCCGTCCACGATGGTTTCGCGGTGCTTGAGCTTGCCCTCGACCACCCATTGCGCGAGCTGCATCGTGCCTTCGGCGAATTTCGGCATGAAATCGATGACGATGAAGCCACGCACCTCAATGCGACGCATCAGAATGGGTGAGAAGTCGCCGCGCATCGCGGGATCGCCGGTATTGTAGCCGGAGATCATGCCGCAAAGAGGCATGCGGCTGAAAAGGTTCATCCGGGCCATGACGGCTTCCATGATCTCGCCGCCGACATTCTCGAAGTTGACGTCGATGCCGTCCGGCGTGGCGGCGGCAAGCTGCTTGCGCCAATCGGGGTTCTTGTAGTCGACGGCCGCATCGAAGCCGAGATCCTCGACGATGTGGCGGCACTTGTCCGGCCCGCCGGCAATACCGACCGCGCGGCAGCCCTTGATCTTCGCGATCTGGCCGACGACGGAGCCGACGGCGCCCGCTGCGGCGGAGACGACGACGGTCTCGCCCGGCTTCGGGCGGCCGAGCTCCAGCAGGCCGAAATAGGCGGTGAGGCCCGTCATGCCGCAAGCGCCGAGCATGACCGGCAGATCGACCGGCAAGCCCTGCGGCAGCACGCTCATGGCGCGGAGCCCCTCGTCGGCGATGCAGTAATCCTGCCAGCCGGTGAGGCCGCTCACATGATCGCCTTCCTTGTAGCGGGCGGAGTTCGACTTCACCACGACGCCGACACCGCCGCCGCGCATCACTTCGCCGATCGCGACGGGCGGCATGTACTGGTCCATGTCGCTCATCCAGATCCGGTTGGTCGGGTCGAGGCTGAGATAAAGAACGCGCACCAGCGCCTCGCCGGGGCCGGGCTCGGGAATGCTCTCCTCCACGAAATCGAAATTCGACTTCTCGATGCGGCCTGTGGGCCGCGTCTTCAGGCGGAACTGGCGGTTGACGTCGTTCTTCATATTGTCCTCCCGTATGTCGTCGGTAGCGAAATGTCGGCGCGGTGTGCCCTTTCAGGGCATCACGATCTCGAACCAGAAATCGAAGCGGTCGAGCAGCGAAATGAATTCCGCGAAGGATGCGGCGTCGCCATCGATCGAAACGCTTTCATGCGGCAGCGCGGTGTCGCCGGTGACGAGGTTCACCAGCGCCTCGCGAGTGAGCGAGACGGTGGGCGCCGATTTCAGTTCGCGCTTTGGATAGTGATGGAAGACCGCGTTCTCCACGGTAACGAGGAAATGCTCCTTCGCGTCGGTGAAACGGATGTTGAAGGCAAATTCGCGCGCGCCTGTCTTTTCTCCATTGAGGCGAACGGAGAGCGAGTCGAGCAGTTGCTCGGCAGGCAGCGTGCGAAGCTGCCCCGCTGCGCCCTGACGCGGCGTGTCCGAGGGCAGGCGCGGATTACGAAGCTCCATCGCCGCCGTGAGATAGAAGGCGCGCCAGGGGCCGGACTCCGCCTGATAGCCAAGCTGTTCCAGCGCATCGGCCTGCAGATGCCGCGCATCGGCATTGCCCGGATCGGCGAAGACGAGATGGTTCACGAGTTCGCAGACCCAGCGATAATCACCCTTCGCGAAAGCATCGCGGCCTTTCGCCAGCAGCGCGTCCGCGCCGCCCGCGAGATCGACATAGCGTTTTGCGGCCTCGACCGGCGGGTGCTTGTGGAGGTTCGCCGGGTTGCCGTCGAACCAGCCGAGATAGCGCTGATAGACCGCCTTCGCATTGTGATTGAGTGTGCCGTAATAACCGCGCGTGTACCATTCGGCGGCCAGCGTCGGCGGCAGTTTCAGTTCTTCCGCGATTTCGAGCGGCGTCATGCCGTGATTGGCCATGCGCAACGTCTGGTCATGGACATATTTATAGAGGTCGCGCTGCTTCTTCAGAAACGACACCGCAGCATCCGATCCCCAGCGCGGCCAATGATGGCTCGCAAAGAGGACATTGGTCTTCGCCCCGAAAAGCTTGATCGCCTCGTCGATATACCAGCTCCAGGCCTTGGCATCGCGTACCTGCGCGCCGCGTGGCGTGTAGATATTGTGGAGGTGGCAGGAGCAGTTCTCGGCCATGCAGAGCGCCTTGAACTGCGGGAAGTAGAAATTCATTTCCGCCGGTGCTTCGGTGCCCGGCGTCACCTGGAAGACGATCTCCACGCCGTCCACGACCATACGCGTGCCGCTTTCGGAAATGCTCACCGTCGGCGGCACGAGGCTCACCTGCCCCATCGACACGGTCTTGCCGAGGCCGGCATCGACATGGCCCCGCGCATTGCGCGGCAGCAGTGTGCCATACATATAAGTGGCGCGGCGGCCCATCGCATTGCCTGCCAGCACATTCTCGCTCACCGCTTCTTCGAGAAACCCTTCCGGTGCGATGATCTGCAGGCCCCTGGCGATATCCTCATCCGAGAGCACGCCCTTCACGCCGCCATAATGATCGACATGACTATGCGTGTAGATGACGGCGGTGACGGGCTTGTCGCCGCGATGTTCGCGCATCAGCGCCAGCGCGGCAGCGGCTGGTTCGGCGGAGATCAGCGGGTCGATGACGACGTAGCCGGTGTCACCTTCGACGAAGGTGATGTTCGAGAGGTCGAAATTGCGCACCTGATAGATGCCGGGCGTGACTTCGAAGAGGCCATGGATGGCGTTGAGCTTTGCCTGGCGCCAGAGGCTTGGATTGACCGTATCGGGGCAGCCGCAGCCCTCGCCTTCGAAGGCGAAGGTACCCATGTCCCAGACGGCATGGCCGTGCTCGTTCAGGACCTTTGCGTCGGGAATGGTGCCGATGAAGCCCCTGCTCGCGAGTTCGAAATCCTCGCCCTTGTCTTCAGGTAGAGTGCGAACCAGCGCTTCCAATGCGCGGCGCGTGGCTTCGGTAGCATCTTTCGGCTGTTCCATGATCGTCCCCCGCCTCCTGTGCCCGCTTCCGGGGCGCTTCGTCGCGCGAGACTACATTGGCCCCGCCCGGGAACAAAGCCTTCAGGCGCGGGGGCCGGATTTCATCTCGAACTGGCTGACAAGGAAGATCATGTCGAGCTCCTCTCCGGTCTTCGACAAGGGTGCCAGCAGGATTTCAAAGCGAATGAAGGTCTTGTCTTCATGCAGCACCTGGCCCTGGCCGCGAAGCGGCTGGCGCGCTTCGATCAGCGCTCTGACTGCGCCAAGCCACCGTTCCAGGATTTCCGGCGCAAGCACCGTCGAGAGCGGACGATTGTGGATCGGCCCGAAGACCTCCTCGAATCTTGCTCCGGCGACCCGCGGGAAGATTTCAAGGAATCCGGATTGTTTGCGGATTTCGAAAAGCGTGACGTAGGGAAGCAGCCGCGGAATTTCCTCGGGAAGGATATCGGCGCGGAGCGGCATCTCACGCCCCGCCGCCTTCCGCCGCCAATAATTCAGGCCATAGCTCAACTCCGGCATCTCGCAGTCGAGATCGGTATCGAGCGCGATCGGCGGTAGTGCGATGGCGTTGGGCCGGGAACTGAAGCCCGCTGACATTCCGCTCCTCCTCCAAGGCAGATATCGGGAAGAGCCTATAGATGGAGGAAAGTTTGCGAAAGGACGATTTCATGATGCGCGACCGGGTTCATCCCTCCGCGGCATCCCGCCACAACACTGCAGATGTGAGATCGGCGAGGCGACGACAGCCGGCGAGCGCCATTGCCGCCTCGAGTTCGGCTCTCAGCATATGGAGGACATGGGCGACACCCGGCGCTCCCGCAGCCGCGAGCGCGTGGACGACGGGGCGCCCGACCAGCACAGCGCTCGCCCCGAGCGCCAGCGCCTTCACAACGTCGGTGCCGCGGCGAATGCCGCCATCGAGAAGGACCGGCGCATGGCCCGCTACCGCCCCGACGATGCCCGGCAGAACATCTATTGTCGCAGGAACCGTGTCGAGCGTGCGCCCGCCATGGTTCGAAACGATAATGCCGGCAGCGCCCGCATCGAGTGCCCTACGTGCATCGTCCGGGTGGAGAATGCCCTTCAGCAGCAGCGGCAAATGCGTGTTTGCCGCCAGCCATTCGATATCGGCCCACCCGGGCGCGGCCGCGAGGAGCGGACTTGCAAAAACCGCGCTTTCGCCGGGTCCGGCCATATGGGGCGGCGGGCTTTTCATGCCCCGGAGATTCACGGCTTCCACACCGGGCGGCAGCGCGAACCCTGCCCGCTGCTCGTCGTTCCTGATACCGGCGACCGGCGCATCGACGGTGACCACAAGCGCACGGTAGCCTGCTTCTTCCGCGCGCTTCACCAGGCGTAGCGTGAAATCCCTGTCGGGCAGGATATAAAGCTGAAACCAGAGCGCGCCGCCCGCGGCTGCCGCGATATCCTCAATGCTCACGCTCGCCTGGGCGCTGACCACCATGCCGCCTTTCAGCGCCGTTGCGGCAACCGCGGTTGCGATCTCGCCGTCGGGATGGGCGAGTTTCTGAAAGGCCATGGGGGCGACAAGAACCGGATGTTCGAAGTGCGCGCCGAAAAGCTCGACCGAGGTGCAGCCATCCTTCATATCGGCCAACACGCGCGGCAGAAGACGAAGGCGGCGAAAGGCAGCGAGGTTTTCTTCATGCGTCAAGCCATCCGCCGCTGCGCCATTCAGGTAGGCCCAGACGCCATCATCCAGCCGCTCGCGGGCATGACGCTCGTAATCGCCCGCACAGGCGACGGATGGCGGGATGCGTTCGAGCGGCGGTTTGAGGAAGTGGCTCATGCGCCTCTCAGGTGTTCGCCCACTGGCGCAGCAGGTTGTGGTAGACAGCCATAAGCTTCGGCACAGCTTCGCTTTCCGGCATTTCCGTCCGTACACGCCTTATCGCTTCGTCCATCTCCCAGAGAAGCGCGCGTTGACTGTCCTGCCGTACAAGGCTCTGAATCCAGAAAAAGGATGCGAGCCGCGCCCCGCGGGTGACCGGCGTCACACGATGGAGGCTTGTGCCTGGATAAAGCACCATATGGCCCGCCGGGAGCTTGACCGAGTGACTGCCATAGGTGTCCTCGACGATGAGTTCGCCGCCCTCATAGTCTTCAGGATCGCAGAAGAAGAGCGTGGCAGAAATATCGGAACGGATGCGATGCGGCGTGCCGGGCACGGAGAAGATCGCATTGTCGACGTGATTGCCATATGTGCCGCCACCCAGATAACGATTGAAACGCGGGGGCAACACCTTGAGCGGCAGGGCTGCAGACATGAAGCGGTCGCTGCGGCCAAGCCGATCGAGAATGAAATCGCCGAGCTGGCGTGCGAGAGGATCGTCCGGCGCGAGCTGCTCGTTCGCTTTCACCTGCGCGGCAAGGTCGCCCGCCGTGGCCCGGCCATCCTGCCATGGCGCCTTCTCCAGCGCCTCGCGGCACTGGCGCACTTCCTCTGCCGTGAGAAAGCCCGGAATGGTGAGCATCATCGGCGGAAATCTCCCTTCATCCGCAATCCGTCATGTATAGGGGAGAGACGGGTTGCCCGCCAGTTCCGTCTGCCACGCATGAAAAAGTCCCGGCTGCGAGCAGCCGGGACTCGTTCAGCAGACGTGCGAGCGATGTCAGAAATGGAAGCTTGTGGTAACTGTGAAAGTCCGGGGATTGCCGATCTGCACGCGGCGCCCGTTCCAGTTGGTCGAGGTGACATAGGTCCGGTCCGCCAGGTTCTCGACATTGAGGCGGATATCGACATTCTCGTTGATCTCGTAGGAGACCATGGCATCGACAACCGTATAGGCGGGGAGTTCGCCATAGCGGCTGTTTGCGATGATGCGCAGGGCATCGTCCGTGCGGCCGATATAGGACTCTCCGACATAGCGAATGCCGCCGCCAACGGTCAGGCCGATCGGGAAGCGATAGGTCGTCCAGAGATTGGCGGTCACATTCGGCGTGAAGGCAAGCTCATCGCCATTCGTGGTAAGCGCTGCGCCGTAGTCGCCCGGATTGGCGGCCCTGAGCGCCGCATCGAAGGCCGGGTCGTGCTTGCGCTCGCTATCCATGAGCAGGAGACCCGCGAAAATATTCCATTCCCGCGTGATTTGGCCGGCCGCGCCGAGCTCAAGCCCCTGAACCACCTGTTCGCCATAGCCGAGCAACGTCGTGGAGTTAAGCGCGATCGGAACATCCTTCTTCACCGTGTGGAAGAGGGCGGCCGTGAGCGAAAGCCGCTCGTCGAGGACGTCCCACTTGGTCCCGATTTCATAGTTGTGCGAGGTCACAGGCTTTGCACCGGCCACGAATCCCGGGAACGCGTTGCCGCCGGTTCGCGAAATGTCGGGATTGGAGAGGAAGGAGGTGTGCGGATCCTGCGACACACCGAACGAAACATAGACGCTGCCATTTTCCGCAGGCTTGTAGACAAGACCGAGCTTGCCGCCCAGCAACGTATCGCTTTCGCTGTAGGTAGCGGCACCGGCGATGGAGGTGTCGTCGGTTTCGATATCGGCCTTGTAGCGCTCGGCGCGCACGCCGCCCGTCGCCTGCCACTGCCGCGTAATTTCCACGGTGTCGTAGACATAGGCCGCCACCGTCTTCACGTCGACCTCGCTGCTCGCCGTCGGGGCGACCGGTGCCCCCGGGGCGCGGTTCGGGTCCGGGTTGAAGGCATTTGTCGTGCCACTGACGGTGCCGAACTTGTTGGCATCGCCCTGCTCATGCGTGAGCTCGATGCCTGTCGCGAGATTATGCTTCAGGGACCCCGTTGCGAACTGGAACGACAGGTTGGTCAGGTTCGTCAGGGTCTCGTTCTTGCGGTCGTAGAACTGCGTCTGCGTATTGATGACGCCGCCGCCCGCATTGCCGGTCGGCACGGTGAAGCGCGCCGTGCGATCGACCACCGACCAGCGTGTCTGGTTGCTGATCGTGGTTCCCGGCGAGAGGTCGTACTCGAAGCGGGCGAGAAAAACGTCGCTTGTCGTATCGTCGAAGTCGGACGACAGACCGTAGAAATTGTCGCGCGGCAGCCCGGCCAGCGCCGGATCGTAGACCGCCTGCGGATCCGGGTTGTTGCCGTTCAGGTCGGCAAAGGCCGCGCCCGGCAAGCCCCAGTCCGGCAGATCGTTGCGCTCCACGTGCTCATAAGAAAGGACGGTGCGGAACTCCGTACCGAGACCGAAGGCGACCGAGGGCGCCAGGCCCCACGACTTCGCTTCGGCGACATCGCGGCCGGGGACGCCGCTATCCTCAAGAAGCAGATTGAGACGGACCGCCGTGTTCGTGCCGACGGTCTGGTTGACGTCGGCTGTCAGGCGGCGGCGGTCCTCGCTGTCATATTCGTCGAAGCCGTAGCTTACGTCTGCATTGATGAAATCCCGCGCTATGGGCGTCTTGGTGACGATATTGACGTAGCCGCCGGCACTGCCGCGGCCATTGTCGGCTGCGGGTCCCTTGAAGACCTCGACCTGTTCGACATTGAAGGAATCGCGGGTGTAGCTGCCGCTGTCGCGCGATCCGTCATAGAAGATGTCGCCGCTCGCATCGAAGCCGCGCAGCATGAAATTGTTGGACGAGGTACCGAAACCGTTCTCACCCGCATTGAAGCTGATGCCGGGCGTGTTCCTCAGAATTTCCGTCAGGTTGCGGGCGCCCTGCTCCCGGAAGACCTGCTCGGGAATGACGTTCACGGTCTGCGGCGTATCGAGAAGCGGCGCGGTCTGCTTCGATGACGACAGATGATCTGCGGCGTAACCGCCTTGCCCCTGCCCCTGCACTTCGAGCGGCGCCGTGACGATCTCCTCGACTTCCTGATTTTCAGCCGGCGCGGCCTGCTGCGCGGCGGCGCCTGTGGCGAAAATGGACAAGGAAGCTGTCACCCCGGCAGCGAGCGCGAGGCGGGACGCGGTGGACAGAAGACGAGCGTCGGTTTTCATCGGTCTGGAATTCCCCCTTCGAGAATGCGATTGCGAGTCGTTCTTAGATGTCCCGTAAAATCGCTGCCAGCCCAAAAAGACCTCGTTCTGCAAATGCCTCTCATTTGTGACATATGAGCCACGCTTGGCGCGGCGGGCCGATTTCCCCCTGATTCAGGCTAAAAGGGATGGCGCGGCAAAATACGTTATTGATAATTACTCGCAGATGTGGCCTATGGGCCCCGATGCGGAGGGGACGCGGATTTTCGCCGCAGGGACCGCCCGCAGTTTCCAATTGCGCCGGTCCGGGGAACGCCGTGGAATCGCCAGCATGCGTAGAGTGAAGGTGAAAAGATGACTTACATTCCGGTCCTGCCGCGCCTTTGCGCCACGCTTTCAGCGCTGATGCTGGGTCTGCTGCTCGCCCTGCCGCTTCAGGCCCAGGAGGCGGCACCCGGTGCGGACTTGCGGGGCGGGGATGCCGCCGAAACCGCGACCGAGGGAAGCGCTGCCGCCATTGCCGATGAGGGTGCTCTCGCCGGAGAAGATGTAGCACCCGGCGCGGAGGGCGCGATGGAGCTCGAAACGCTGCCGCACGATCTCTCGCCCTGGGGCATGTTCATGCAGGCCGATATCGTCGTGAAGGCGGTCATGATCGGCCTCATCATCGCGTCCATCGTCACATGGACGATCTGGTTCGCGAAGCGGATGGAGATTTCGAACGCCAAAAGGCGCGCGCGGCAGGCCTTCGCAGCGCTTGCAGCCTCCTCCTCGCTCGACGATGCGGCGCGGAACATGGGCAAGTTCCGGGGACCGGTCGCCGAACTTGCGGAAGCAGCCATCGGCGAGGTGAATGCATCCGGCGACACCTCCGACAAGGAGGGTGTGAAGGAGCGCATCGCATGGCGCTTTCAGCGCATCGAGGCGAATGCCGCGCGTCAGATCGGCATCGGCACCGGCGTTCTCGCCACCATCGGTGCGACCGCGCCTTTCGTCGGCCTGTTCGGCACCGTCTGGGGCATCATGAACAGTTTTATCGGCATTGCGCAGACGCAGACGACCAATCTCGCCGTCGTCGCGCCCGGCATCGCCGAAGCCTTGCTTGCGACGGGCCTCGGTCTCGTTGCCGCCATTCCGGCCGTCGTCATCTATAATGCGTTCGCGCGCTCCATTGCCGGTTATCGCGCGCTTGTCGCCGACAGTTCGGCGGAACTGCTGCGCATCGTGAGCCGCGATCTCGATCTCGGCCGGCGCGCGCGGCTTTCCAAAGCGGCGGATTGAGCCATGGCCGTCCGTCTCGATCATGGCGACGACGATCTCGCCGAAACGCATGAAATCAACGTCACGCCTTTCATCGACGTCATTCTGGTTCTGCTGATCGTCTTCATGATCGCGGCACCGCTTGCGACGGTGGATATCCCGGTCGATCTGCCTTCCGCCAATGCGCAGCCGCAGCCCCGGCCGACCGAACCCATCTACCTCTCCGTCAAATCCGATCTCAGCCTTGCACTTGGGGAGGAGCAGATCGCGCCGGATGCTCTTGCCGCCGCGCTCGATGCGCGAACCAATGGCGACAAGGAAGAGCGCATCTTTCTCCGCGCCGACAAGTCGGTCGATTATGGCAGCCTGATGGATGTCATGAACGAACTCCGCGCAGCGGGCTATCTCAAGATCGCACTCGTGGGACTCGAAGCGCCGGAAGCGCGATGAACGGGCCGATGACCTCCGGCAAGGAAAGCGAAGCAATCGCGACCGGCCTGCCCGCGCCCGCGTGGCGCGCGGGAACGGTCTTTGCGGTCCTGCTCCATGCAAGCCTTGCCGGCGCGATCGTCTACTCGCATTTCGCCAGCAGCCCGGCGCCCGAGGCCCCCGCCGCCATCGCCATCGATCTCGCGCCGATGGTGAGCGCGCCGCCGGAACCCGAAACCGCCCTGCCCGAAGGCCCGCAGGAAGAAGAACAGCAGGAGCCCGAACCGCCGGAACCGGAGCCCGACGAGGTGGCGCCGCCCAAGCCCGTGGTGAAGCCGCCAACGCCCCGCAAGAGAGAAGTCCGGGAGACGACTGCCCCGCGTGCCATCGAGGCGCCGGTGGCCGAGCGGAAAGCCGCGCCGGTCAATGCCATGCCGAGCCGCGCGCCGAGCAACGCGCTTCCCACCTATCAGCAGCTTCTGCTCGGGCATCTCGAACGCTACAAGCGCTATCCGCGCGCAGCGCAGCGCCGCGCGCAGGAGGGCATGCCCTATGTGACGATCCGGATCGACCGGCAGGGCAATATCGTCTCGGCGGAGCTGCAGCGCGGATCGGGGCATCAGGTGCTCGACCGCGCGGCGCTGGAGACCGTCGAACGCGCATCCCCGGTTCCGCCGCTGCCGCCGGAAATCTCCGGCGAGACGCTGCTTGTGACGGTGCCGATGCGGTTCACGCTCGACTGAAGAGCCTTCCTCTATTCCGTCAACCTGGCGAAGGCCGTTCCCTTTTTCTCGCCCTTCATCTGATCGAAGATCGCGAGCGTATCGAGCGCCTCGAAGACTTCGCGGATGCCGCCCGGGCCGCCACGGGCAAAGAGCGTATATTCGTTCTCGTAGGGCAGCCCGCTCGCACGGTAGCGCGCGCGATAGATGAAGCGCACGGCGCTCAGGCTTTCGCCGCCGATCTCGTCCAGAATTTCGACGGCGCAATCGGGGAAGTAGATATCCTCCCAGACCGACCGGTTGAAGGCGATGACGGCTTCACTGCCTTTCATCGGGCGCGGATAGGGAAGTGAGGCCGACAGGCTCCACTCGATTTCCGGTGCATAAAGCGCCGACATTTTCTCCACATCGCCAAAGGCGGAGACGAGGCGGCCCGCCGGTGTCGTCACGCTCATTCTCTCTTCCCTTCCTTCGTTCAGGGCGCCAGCACGACCTTCATCACATTGTCGAGCTTGCCGTCGAAAATCCGGTAGGCCTCGGCGCCATCGCTCAACGACATGCGGTGGGTGACGAATTTCTCCGGCGTGAGGCGGCCAGCCTGTACCAGCGGGATCAATTCCGGCCAGTGGCTCTGCACGAAGCAGCCCGCCACGCGGAAGGTGAGCGATTTGTTGAAGGCGGTCCAGAGCGGATATTTGAATGCCTGATTCTGGTTCGCACCGAAGACGGAGATGCTGCCATTGCGGCCCGCAAGCGAGATCGCAAGCTCGATCGTCTTGTCGATACCGACGGCTTCGACGGAACATTCGACCATCGCACCGTCCGTCGCCTCGCGGATTTCCTCGACCGCATTTTCCGGCGAGAGCGGGATTGCGCCGAGTGCTGCCGCGGCGTCGCGTCTCTCCTTCACGAGGTCGATCGCGAAGACGCGCGCGGCACCGAGCACGAAGGCGGACTGTATCGCCATCAGGCCGATAGGGCCGAGACCGACGATCGCCACCGTCTTGCCGGGGCCGATATCGGCATTCTTCGCGCCCATGTATGCTGTCGGGAGATTGTCGGTCAGCAGCAGCGCCTGTTCGGCGGTGAGGCCTTCGGGGATGCGCGTCACATTGTGATCGGCCCAGGGAACCGCGATGCCTTCCGCCTGACAGCCTTGCAGCTGTGTGCTGAGGCCATAGCAGCCCCACATCTGCTTGCCGCATTTCGCCGGCGTGCCGGCACGGCAGTAGCTGCACCGGCCGCAGCCACCCGAGCGCACCGCGCCTGACAGCATGACCTCGTCGCCCACTTTCAAGGTGCGCACGTCTCGGCCAATCTCGACCACTTCGCCAACCGCTTCATGGCCGACGCAATAGCCGTGATCCTTCGAGAAGCCCTGGCCGTGATAGATGTGCAGGTCGCTGCCGCAGATGCCGCAGGCCTTCATCTTCACAACCGCGCCGTCCTGTCCCAGCAGGACCGGATCGGGGAAATCCTCATAGCGGATGTCCCTTTCGCCGAAATATCCGAGACCCTTCATGGCGATTTCCCCTTTCCTTCCCTATTTGCCGTTCTGATACTCGGCGATCTTCAGCTTGCCGAGCTGCGACATGTGCACTTCGTCCGGACCGTCCGCGATGCGCAGGAAGCGGTTCAGCGTGAAGAAGCCCGCAACCGGGGTGTCGGCGCTGACGCCCATGCCGCCATGCGCCTGGATGGCGCGGTCCGTGACGTTCTGCGCCATCTGCGGGGCGACGACCTTGATGGCGGCGATGATGTCGCGCGCCTGCTTGTTGCCGTATCGATCCATCGCATCGGCCGCTTTCAGCGTCAGCAGGCGGGCCTGTTCGATCTCGCACCATGAGCGTGCGACGTCCTGGCGGATGCTCGACTGGTCGGAGAGCTTGCGGCCGAAGGCAACGCGGCTTTCGACGCGGCGCGCCATGATTTCCAGTGCGCGCTGCGCCTGACCGATGGAACGCATGCAGTGATGGATGCGGCCCGGCCCGAGGCGGCCTTGGGCAATCTCGAAGCCCTTGCCCTCGCCCATGATGATGTTGGATTTCGGTACGCGGACATTTTCGAGCCGGAGCTCCGCTTCGCCGCCCGGTGAATTATGCGAGCCGAAGACGACCTGATTGCGGACGATGTGAATGCCCGGCGTGTCGCGCGGGACGATGATGGTGGATTGCTGCTGGTGGCGCGGTGCATCCGGGTTCGTCTTGCCCATGAGCAGGAGCAGCTTGCAGCGCGGGTCCATGATGCCGGAGATCCACCATTTGCGGCCATTGATGACGTAATCGTCGCCATCGGCCTGGATCGCGGTTTCGATATTCGTCGCATCGGACGAGGCGACTTGCGGCTCCGTCATCAGATAGGCCGAGCGGATTTCACCATTGAGGAGCGGCATCAGCCACTCCTTCTGCTGCGCGGGCGTGCCGAACTTCGCCAGCACTTCCATATTGCCTGTGTCGGGCGCCGAGCAGTTGAAGACTTCCGACGACCAGGGAACCCGGCCCATGATTTCGGCGAGCGGCGCATATTCGAGATTGGTGAGGCCGGGGCTGAACTCGCCATATTCCTCCGGCAGAAAGAGGTTCCAGAGGCCTTCGGCGCGTGCCTTTTCCTTCAGTTCCTCGATCTTCGGCCAGGGCTTCCACAGGTTTGCGTGGTTCGTCACCCAGTCGTAATGGTCCTGCTCGTTCGGATAGATGTACTGATCCATGAAGGCGGTCAGTTTCGCGATCAGCGCCTTCGTCTTGTCGTCATGTTCGAAATTCATCGGCGTGCTTTCATTACAGTTCAGGAAAGGATGAGGCCGCCATCGACGATCAGCGTCTGACCGTAGATGTATGAGGAGAGCGGCGAGGCGAGGAAGATCGCCGCGCCTGCCATGTCCTCTGGCGTGCCGAGACGGCCGGCGGGAATGCCCCGGATCGCCATTTCGCGGCGCTTCGGGTCTTCCGTCGTGACCTTGGTGAGTTTCGTGTCGACAAGGCCGGGGGCGATGCCGTTCACGCGGATGCCGTCGCTGGCCCAGGCTTCGCCCAGCGTGCGGGTGAGGCCGACGGCGCCGGTCTTCGAGGCGTTATAGGCGGGGTTGCCGCGCGTCGAATGGAAGCCCGCCGTCGAACTCACAGTGATGAGCGAGCCCTTCGCGGCGGCCAGCATGTCGTGGAACTTGATGGCGCAGGCCATGAGGCTGTTCAGGTTCACATCCATCACCTTCTGGAAGCCGTCCATCCTGAATTCGCCGCGCTTGTAGATGACGGTACCCTGCGACAGCACCAGCACATCGAGCGAGGAGAAAGGCGGCGCATAGGCTTCGATAGCGTCGAAGTCGGAAATATCCATTTGCGTATAGTGAAGGCCGGTCATGTCGGAGCCTTCGGCGCCCTCATAATCCTTCGCCGAAGCGCGCGTGCCCCAGATATGGACTTCGGCGCCGCGTTCACGAAACGCATGGGCGATGCCGTTGCCGATGCCGCTGGAACCGCCGACGACCAGCACGCGCTTGCCCGAGAAATCCGTATCCTTCATCGCTCTTCCCTTTTTGCTTCCGTGTTTCTTGCGTCAGGCGATCCAGCGCAGGGCGCGCTCGAAAAGGCCCACCGTGCTGGCGTGGAGCTTGTCGCCCGTTTCCTTCGGCGCCTTGCCTTCGCAGGCGCGGGCATGCGTTCCTTCCAGAATGATGCCGAGCTTGTAGCAGGCGAGAACGCCGTACCACTCGATATGACTCATGTCCCGTTCGGTCAGCGGCCTGTAGTGCTCGATCAGTTCATCCGCCGACGGAAAGCCGTCCCAGGGCTGAACTCCGACGGCACCTGCTGCCGCGCCTTCCTGCGGCCAGGTGGCGAGAAGCCAGCCGAGATCGAGCAGCGGGTCGCCGATTGTGGTCAATTCCCAATCCACGATGGCGGCAAGCTCAGGCCCGTCATGGCGGTACATCACATTGGCGAGATGGTAGTCGCCATGGATGATACCGGGGATAAGTTTTTCCGGACGGTTGGTTTCCAGCCATTTTGCGACCCTGGCGACGCCCGGAATGGCTTCCGGTCCCGGCCATGAGGGAAACTCGCGATAGCTTTCAAGCTGGGCCTGCCAGCGCGCGACCTGACGCTCCAGATAATTGTCGACCTTGCCGAAACCGGCGAGCCCCGCCTTTTCGTAGTCGACGGCGCCAAGCTTCGCGATGCCTTCGACCAGCGAAAAGCCCATGCGGCGGCGAATGGCGGGATCGGAAGCATGAAGCGCGGGCAGCGCGACCGTCGGATTGAAGCCGTCAATCGGCTCCATCAGATAGAAGGATGCGCCGATCACATCTTCTTCCGGGCAGGCGGCGATAAGCCGGGGATGGGGCACATCCGTATCGGCGATAGCGGCAAGCATGCGCGCCTCTCGACGCATGGTCTCGTTCGAATTCTTGCGCAAATGCGGCGGCGGGCGGCGCAGCACGTAAGTCCGGCCGTCACGGGTGAAACGCAGGAGAATATTCTGCGTGCCGCCGCCCAGCATGGCCGCGTCTTCGAGGGGCCCCTTGCCCAGCCCCTGACTGTCCATCCAGCGCGCAAGCGCCTCAAGATCGACGGGGATGTCTCCCATCGGCCGTTCCTCCCTGCCCGACCCTTGCCGGTCTCGCGCCGGTTTACGCTAGGTCAGATGCTTTATCCATTTGACCTATCAAGCCCGAAGAGTCAGTCTCTGTCAATGAGCAAAGCAGCAAGCATCGAAGCAAGGCCACTGCCCGCGCGCGAGCAAATCAAGCTGGCGGCGCGGCGGCTCTTTGCCGAGCGCGGCATGGACGGCGTCACCGTGCGCGAAATCGTGGAGGCTTCGGGCCAGAAGAATCACGGCTCGCTGTCTTATTATTTCGGCACCAAGGAGGCCCTCGTCCGCGAACTCGTGACCGATGGCGCAAAACTCATCGACATTCGCCGCAATGCCTATCTCGACGGGCTGGAAGCGAAGGGCGGGCCGAAGTCGATCCGCGAAGTCGCGGAGGCGCTGGTCTATCCCTCCGTCAATCTCGCGGAAGAAACCGACACGGCGGAGGACAGCTATATCCGCTTCATCGCACTGCTCGGCATGAGCCATCGCGATCTCTTCATGGAGGCGCTGGAGAACCGCTGGAACTCCGGCTATCTGCGCTGCCTCGACCATCTGCGCAGGCTGATGCCCGAAATGCCCGAGGCCGCGAAGAACCAGCGCTTCGTCTTTCTCGGCGCCTATCTCACCGGCGTCATCGCGGCGCGGGAGGCGGCGCTTGCCGACCGCTCGCGACCGCACCCGATGTGGAGCGCGGAGGCGACGCTCCGGCATTTCATCGACACGATCACGGCGCTGCTTGCCGCGCCGCTCGACCCGGCGCTCGCGGGCGAGAGTTGGGGCGGCGGCGGCGCGGGCGGCGAACCGCGCGCCGTCGTCGGATCGGTCGGCATGATCCTCGACTAGAAATGAAGAACCGGACGGGAGGCCGGACATGACCCAGCAATACGATCTCATCATTGTGGGCGGCGGCATTGGCGGCTCGGCTCTCGCCGCAACGATGGCGAAGGCCGGCAAGAGCGTGCTGCTGCTCGAGAAGAGCACGGTCTATGAAGACCATGTGCGCGGCGAATGGATCGCGCCATGGGGCGTCGCGGAGACGAAGCGGCTCGGCTTTTACGACATGCTTGTCAATGCGGGCGGACATCACCTCGCGCAGCATGTTACCTATGACGAGCTGCACGACCCGAAAATGGCCGAAGCCATGCCGCTGCCGCTCGACATGTTCATTCCCGGCATTCCGGGGCCGCTCTGCATCGGCCATCCTCATCACTGCCAGACGCTGTTCGACGAGGCGAAACGCGCGGGCGCAACGGCGCTGCGCGGCGTCAATGTGACGAAGGTCGTGCCGGGCGCAGCGCCCCGCGTCGAATACGAACATGACGGCGCCTCGCATGTGGCGGCGGCGCGGCTGATCGCAGGCGCGGACGGACGTTCCTCCGTGGTGCGCGCTGCCTGCGGCATCGAGCTTCATCAGGACAAGCCGCATCACATGTTCGGCGGGCTGCTGGTGGAGGGCGCAGATGGCTGGAATGCGACGCGGCAGGCGATCGGCACGGAGGGCAATTTCGCCTTTCTCGCCTTTCCGCAGGGCAAGGGCCGCGTGCGCATCTATGGCAGCTATTCGCTCGACGAGCGCCGCCGCTTTGCGGGCGATGAGGGCCCACGGGCCTTCCTCGAAGCTTTCCGGATGAAATGCGCGCCGGACAACAAATATCTCGCCGATGCGAAGCCTGCCGGGCCGCTATTCAGCTATTTCAACAATGACGCCTGGACGGACGAGCCCTTCGCGGAAGGCGCAGTGCTGGTCGGCGATGCGGCGGGCTGGAACGATCCGATCAACGGGCTCGGCCTTTCCATCACCTATCGCGATGTGCGGATCGCGAGCGATCTTCTGAAAGAGAATGACGATTGGGGCCCTGCGCTCTTCGCGCCTTACGCCGAGGAACGCTTTGAACGGCTGCGGCGGCTGCGCTTTGCGGGGCATCTGCAATCCGCGCTCGATGCGGAATTCGGCGAGGCCGCACGAGAGCGCCGCCGGCGCTATAATGAACGCAAGGCCGCGGACCCGACGCTTGGCGCCCATGCCTTCGCCATCATGGCGGGACCGGAAACGCTGCCGCCCGACATGTTCACCGAGGAACACAAGCGCCGCGTGCTTGGCGAGATGCAGGAAGAAGGGGCGGCGGCATGAGCATCGATATCGAGGATTTCAATGCGCGCTGGCTTGCCAAATGGTCCGAGAAAGATGTTGCGGGCCTGCTGAAATTCTATTCGGCGGATACGGTCTATCGGGATCCGCAGGTGCCGGACGGACTCACGGGCGAAGAGGCGCTTGGCGCATACCTCAAGCAGCTTTTCGACTCGACGCCGCCTATCCACTATGCGCCGCATGAAACATGGAAAACGGCGAACGGCTTTTGCGGCCGCTGGTACGCGACGATCTCGATGCCGGATGGTACGAAGGGCCTGATGCGCGGCTTCGACCTTGTGGTGCTGGAAGGCGACCGCATCAAGCTCAATGAAGTCTATGTGCACAATGTAACGAAGATACCGGACTGAAACCCGGCAAAGACCGGGACGGGAGGAAAGAAATGGGAGAGACGCTCGAACTGCCGATCCTTGCATCGGCGGCGGTGACGCCTGAATGGATGACCGCCGTGCTGCGGAAGGCCGGCCATGAGGTGACGGTGGCAAGCCTCGCGGGCAAGCGCGTCGGCACGGGGCAGGTGGGCGAGAGCGTGCGCTTCACGCTCGACTACAAGGGCGATGCCGGAGGCGCGCCGCGCAGCGTCGTCGGCAAGTTCCCCTCCTCCGACCCCGAGAGCCGGGCAACCGGCGTCAATTTCGGCAATTACATTCGCGAGGTGAATTTCTATCGTCACCTGAAGCCCAGCGCGGGCGTGACGACGCCGATCTGCCTTCATGCCGATGTCGAACCGGAGACGAGCGACTTCGTGCTCATCATGGAAGACCTCGCGCCCGCGCAGCCCGGCGACCAGATGAAAGGAACGAGCGTTGCGGAAGCAGCCCTCGTGCTCGGCGAGGCGGCGAAGCTTCATGCCTCGCACTGGAACGATGCATCGATGGACGAGATTGCCTGGCTGTTCGAGACGAAGGCTTCGCCGAAGCGGACGCAGCCGGATCTCATCAAACTGCTCTGGCAGGGTTTTCGCGAACGCTATGGCGAGCGCATTCCCGCCGACTGCATCGAGATCGGCGAGGCGATCACGCGGAATTATGAGCATTTTCGCGCCTATGACGGGCCGAAATGCCTGACGCATAACGACTTCCGGCCAGACAACATGATGTTCGGAACGGCGGAAGGCGGCTATCCGGTTTCCGTGGTCGACTGGCAGTCCATCGGGTTTGGCTGCTGCATGGCCGACGTCTCCTATTTTCTGAGTGGCGCGCTGCCCCGCGAGGTGCGGCGCAAACATGAGAAGGAACTGCTCACCGCCTATCACCGCAAGCTCGGCGAGCTTGGCGTGAGCGGCTATTCCTTCGAGGAGATGATGCGGCACTACGCACTTTACAGCTTCTCGCTGTTCAACATGGCCTTTACCGCCTCGATGATCGTCGAGCGGACGGAGCGCGGCGACAACATGTTCTTCCAGATGCTGCGCGGCGGCGCAGACCATGTGCTCGATACGGGGGCGCTCGACCTGCTTCCCCATTGAGCGGCCACCTACTTGCGCCGATAATGACGCAAGGGACGAGGGAGGATGCGATGATCGGGAGACCGGAACTCGAAGCGGTGAAAAACGGCATGACGGCAGCGAAAAATCTGCGGCTCGCGGTGATCGGCGCAGGTGCCTCCGGCATGATGGCGCTCATCAAGCTGCGGGAGGCGGGCTTTCACGACGTCACCATTTATGAGAAGGCGGAAACGCTGGGTGGCACCTGGCGCGACAACCGCTATCCGGGCGTTACCTGCGATGTGCCTTCGCATGGTTATCGCTATTCCTTCGAGCCCAATCCCGACTGGAGCCGCGTCTGCGCGCCGGGAAGCGAGATCCTCGATTACCTGAGGGCGGTCGCGAAGAAGCATGATGTCGAACGCTCGATCCGCTTCGGCGAGGAAGTGACGCGCGCGATCTGGCAGGACGGCAAGTGGCATGTCGAGACGACGTCCGGGCCGCAGGGCGCTTTCGATGCCGTGATCACGGCGATGGGCGTGCTTCACCATCCGGTCTATCCCGATATTCCGGGCCGCGAGAGTTTCGAAGGCGAGGCTTTCCACACGGCGCGGTGGAAGGACGATCTCGACCTCACGGGCAAGCGCGTCGGCGTGATCGGCACGGGCTCGACCGCGACGCAGATCACCGGCGCGCTGGTGCCGAAGGTTGCGCATTATTCGCTTTTCCAGCGCACGGCGCAGTGGATCGCGCCGCTGATGCAGGGGCCGATACCGGAGGAGCAGAAGGCGCTTTTCCGCGCGCGGCCCGAGCTTCTCGCATCCGAATATCAACGCATTTCGGACGAGAACAATTCGAAATTCGCCGCCGCCATCGTCGGCGCCAATCCGCGCGCCTATGAAAAGCTCGTGCAGGTCTGCCGGGACTATCTGGAATCCAGCGTGCGTGATCCTGACCTCCGCGCGAAGCTGACGCCGAATTATGCCGTCGGCTGCAAGCGGCTGATCCTTTCGGAAAATTTCTATGAGGCAATCCAGCAGCCCAGTGCCGAACTCGTGGCCGATCCCATCGAACGGATCGAAGCCAGAGGCATCCGCACGAAAGACGGGCGGCTTCACGAGCTCGACGTGATCGTCTTTGCAACGGGCTTCGATACGCACCGGCTGATGCGGCCGATGGATGTGCGCGGCCGCGGCGGGCGGGCGCTCGATGAAGCA
>PNMC01000019.1 GCA_013823365.1 Parvibaculum sp.
ATCAAGCGCCGCCTGAAGCACAAGCCGGGCTGGTACAATCAGGTCGCGAAGGCCGTGAAGGGCGTGACCGAGGAAACCACCACCGGCGTTCACCGTCTTTACGAGATGCAGAAGAAGGGCACGCTGCTCTGGCCGGCGATCAACGTCAACGACAGCGTGACGAAGTCGAAATTCGACAATCTCTATGGCTGCCGCGAGTCGCTGGTCGACGGTATCCGCCGCGCGACCGACGTGATGATGTCGGGCAAGGTCGGCGTGGTCGCGGGCTTCGGCGATGTCGGCAAGGGCTCCGCCGCCTCGCTTCGTCAGGCCGGCTGCCGCGTCATCGTCACCGAGATCGATCCGATCTGCGCGCTTCAGGCCGCCATGGAAGGCTATGAAGTGACGACCATGGACGACGCCGTGACCCGGGGCGACATCTTCGTCACCACGACGGGCAATGTGGATGTCATCACCGTCGATCACATGCGCCAGATGAAGCATCGCGCCATCGTCTGCAATATCGGCCATTTCGACAGCGAAATTCAGGTCGGCGGCCTGCGCAATTACAAGTGGCACAACATCAAGCCGCAGGTCGACGAAATCGAATTCCAGGACGGCAAGCGCATCATCCTGCTCGCCGAAGGCCGCCTCGTGAATTTGGGCTGCGGCACGGGCCACCCGAGCTTCGTCATGTCCGCCTCCTTCACCAACCAGACGCTCGCCCAGATCGAACTCTGGACGAAGCCCGGCGAGTACGAAAAGAAGGTCTATGTCCTGCCGAAGTCGCTGGACGAGAAGGTGGCACGTCTCCATCTCGAAAAGATCGGCGTGAAGCTCGAAAAGCTGAACAAGAAGCAGGCCGAGTATATCGGCGTTGCCGCCGAAGGCCCCTTCAAGCCGGATACCTACCGCTACTGAGCGGGAGCTGCAGAATCCGACGATCGGGAAAGCCCGGCGGAAACGCCGGGCTTTTTCCTTGAAGGCGGGCCAGAATGGCGGGGATATGGTGCGAATTTCACCCAAGAGTTTCCGGTAGTGTATGCTTCGCCGGGGACAGGTGATTTGCGTCGTGCTGCAAGGTTCGGCGCCGAAGGGGTTGCGCGCGTAATGAGGGCGGCGAAACAGGGCATGCCGGGCAGGGCGCCCGGCCGGGACGGACGGCCCGTGCTGGCTGCGCGCCTCATGGCGGGCGCCGCGGCGGTGGCGCTGATGCCGCTCCCGGCGCACGCCGTCGAGACCCCGAAAGGCCTGATCGACTCGCTTGCAGCCATCGGCTTTCCGGCAGAGGCGAGTTCCGAGCCCGCGCTCGCCGCCACTTTTGCCATCGCTGTCGGAATTGCCTTTGCGGGTGCGCTGGCCGCCCTTACCGGCTTCCGCGCCGCACGCCTCGCCCGCCGCAAGGCGCTGGAGCGAGAGGCGAGCCTCACCGCGCTCGAAGCCCGGCTCGATGCGGCGGAGGCCATCCTCGCCGCCGAGCCCGATGCCGTTTTCATCTGGACGCCGGAAACGCTCCGCGCCGCCCCCGGTACATTTCAGGCTCGCCCCCGCATTGTCGGCTCCACCGCCGCGCTGGTCGATCCTTCCTCGGGCGATCTCGATTTCAATTATCTCCTGTCCCGCCTCGAACCGGAAAATGCGGGCCGGCTCAACACGGCGGTGCAGCGGCTGCGCACGCGCGGCGCGCGCTTCTCGCTTCACGTCCAGTCGGTCGACGGCCGCACTTTCGAAGCGGAAGGCCGCCCCGCCGGCGCGCTCGCCGTTCTCTGGCTGCGCGACGTGACGGGCGAGCGCGCGGAAGTCTCGCGCCTCAAGGAAAGGCTCCGCCAGGCCGAAAGGGCGCGCGACCGCTTCGAAGAGCATCTCATGGAAGCGCCTTTCCCCGCCTGGCGGCGCGATCAGGAGGGCAACCTCGTCTGGGTGAACGCTGCCTATGCCCGCGCCGTCGATGCCGATACGCCCGAAGAAGCCGTCACCCGCGGCATCGAGCTTCTGGGCGAGGAGGTGCAGGGCGCATTGCGCCGCGCGCTCTTCGACCGGGACCGCGCCCGTGAGCGCAGCCATGCCATCATGGAAGGCGCCCGCCGCGCGCTCGATGTGGTGGAACAACGCCTGTCGGATGGTGTCGCCGGTGTCGCAATCGACGTATCGGATCTCGACGAAGCCGAAGCCGAACTCCGCCGTCATATCGACAGCCATGCCGCCACGCTCGACCGGGTGACCACGGCGGTTGCGATTTGCGGGCCGGACAAGCGCCTCACTTTCCACAACCGCGCCTATGACGCGCTCTGGGGGCTCGATCCGCACTGGCTCGACCAGGGCCCCTCGGATGGCGAGGTGCTCGACGAGCTGCGTGCGCGCCGCCGTCTGCCCGAACAGGCAAATTTTCCGGCCTGGAAGCAGGCGCGCATGGAAATCTACACCTCGACAGAACCCCTCGAGGAATATTGGCATCTGCCGGATGGCCGCACCATCAAGGTGCTCGCACAGGCGCATCCCTTCGGCGGCGTCATCTATCTCTACGAAAACGTCACCGAGCGGCTCAATCTCGAAAGCTCCTACAACACGCTGGCGCGCGTGCAGCGCGAGACGATCGACCATCTTTATGAAGGTGTCGCCGTTTTCGGGTCCGACGGCCGCCTCAAGCTCTTCAACCCGGCTTACGCGAATATCTGGGCGCTCGATCCGGACAAGCTTGGCGGAGAGCCGCATGTCAACGATCTGATCGCGCTCTGCCGTCCGCTCATGGACGACGAGAGCGAATGGGAAGCACTGAAGAACGGCATTACCGGCATGTCCGGCATCCGCGCGCAACAGACCGGCCGCCTCGACCGGCCGGACGGTTCGGTGGTGGACTACGCCATGGTGCCGCTGCCCGACGGCGCCACGCTGATGACCTATGTCGACGTGACGGATTCGACGCGCATGGAACAGGCCCTGCGCGACAGGAACGATGCACTCGAAACGGCGGACCGCCTGAAATCCGAATTCATCAGTCACGTCTCCTATCAGCTTCGCACGCCGCTCACCAATATCCTGGGCTTCGGCGAAATTCTCGAAACGGAAATGTTCGGGCCGCTGAGCCCGCGCCAGCATGAATATATGCAGGGCATTCTCGAAAGCTCGGAAACGCTGATCGATGTCGTGAACGACATTCTCGATCTCGCGGTGATCGAGGCCGGCGCCATGACGCTCGACCTGTCGGATGTCGAGCTCACGGAAGTCGTCTATGCAGCGGAGGAATTCGCGCAGCGTCCGGCGCAGAAGAACAAGGTGACGCTCAGGATCGAATGCCCGAAGGATATTGGCATCGTCCGCGCCGACGAGAAGCGCATCAAGCAGATCATGATCAACCTGCTCTCGAACGCGCTGGCCTTCACCTCGCCGGGAGATGCGATCGTTGTCGGCGCCCTTCGCCGCGAGGCCTCCGTCGAACTCTATGTCGAGGACACAGGGATCGGCATCAAGCCGGAACATCAGGGCAATGTCTTCGACCGCTTCGAGGCGCATGGCGGCTCCGACCGCCATCGCGGCGCGGGCCTAGGGCTCTCGCTGGTCCGCTCCTTCGTGGAACTGCATGGCGGCTGGGTGACGCTCGAAAGCGCGCCCGGCGTCGGCACGCGCGTCACCTGCCATCTCCCCGTCCGCGCCGCTCCGCCCGCCGCCCAATCCACGGCAAAGCAGGTGCCGACGAAGCTCGAAGTGGGCTAGGATGCGATAGATAATCCGCCAGCGGATTATTTCTGTTCTCCAGAGCGTCATGGCCCGGACAAGCTGGGCCATGACGAAAAATAAACTCAGAGAAAAATCCTGTAAGGCACGCTTGTACCGTCCGGCTCCTTCACCTGGAATTCGGCGCCGCGCTCGGCTTCCGCGATCAGCGCCTCGTAAAGCCGGAGCGCGTTGCGAATGACTTCGGCATAGGACGCGGCTTCCGTCTTTTCCTTGAGCTGCTGCAGCCGCTCCATCGCCTGGGGCGGCAGTTCAAGCTGCACGCGCGTCGTCTCGCGCTCTTCCGGGCCGCAGCGCCCATGCCGCCGGCCGTGGCGATGTCCGCGCCGGCCGCGCCTCGGTTCCTCACCGGTTTCTTCCATGCGTTCGCTGCTCATGCTGCATCCCTTTCGCCGCGCCGCGGGCCATCCCAGTCGCGATAGTCGAAGCTGCGCCGCCGCCGCCGCGGTCCGCCCGCGAGAAGCAGCAGCACTGCCACCACGCCGAGCGTCGCCAGCGGATAGCTCACCGCCGCCGAGATCAGCGCCACGAAGACGGCGACCGCGGCCAGCACATAGAAGAGCCTTGGCAGCCTGTAGCCGCCAAACTCTTCCCATCTCTCATCGCGATGCGCCGACCGCCTGTCGCGGCCATAGCCGCATTGCCATTCGGCGCTGAAATCCACCCGGCCGTGCCGGTCCTGTTCGAGCAGGGGAAAATCCTCGCCCACGCCCACCTTGTAACGGGTCGCGCGCGGGGCGTCCGCGCCTGCCTGCTGCGTTTCGTCTGTCATGTCCGGTCCTCCGGAGGGCGCCACTCCCCCATGGAGCGGCCGCCTCATCTGATCTGCAGCATTAAATAATCAAGATATCATCATTAATCAATCCAAAAATGCGCGCCACCCCCAACTCCATGTAATTCTTGCCTTTTCGCCAGCGGATCAGGGTCTACCTCGTTGCCAAAAGGAGGTGCCTTCATGTCCCCCACCCGCCACAAGCCCTACGAACTCTTCTACTGGCCGGGCATTCCCGGCCGGGGCGAATATGTTCGCCTCGCGCTTGAGGAGGCAGGCGCGCCCTATGTCGATGTCGCCCGTGAGCGCGAGGGCGGCATGGACGAGATGACGGAACTGATGGAGGCGGGCGGGAACCGGCGCCCCTCCTTCGCCCCGCCTTTCCTGCGCGATGGGCGCCTGGTGGTCGGCCAGGTGGCTGCGATCCTTTTCTATCTCGGCCCCCGCCTGCGGCTCGCACCGAAATCGGAGGCGGGCGCGCTCTGGACGCATCAGATCGAGCTCACCATTACCGATTTCGTGGCCGAGGCGCATGACGTTCATCATCCGGTCGGCGTCGGCCTCTACTACGAAGATCAGAAGAAGGAAGCGGCGCGCCGCGCGGAGGATTTCCGCAGCGCCCGCATGCCGAAATTTCTCGACTGGTTCGAGGCTGTGCTGGAGGCGAACGGTGCAACGAAAACGAAGCCGCATCTCGTCGGCCGCTCGCTCACTTATGCGGATCTCTCGCTCTTCCATACGGTGGACGGGCTTCTCTACGCCTTTCCGAAAGCCTCCGCCCGCCTCCTGAGAAACCGTCCTCTCGTCGCGGCCCTCCACGCATCGGTGCGCAAGCGGCCGCGGATCGCCCGCTATCTGGAAAGCGAGCGCCGCCAGCCTTTCAATGAAAGTGGCATCTTCCGCCACTATCCCGAGTTGGACAGGTGAGGCCGAGAGCGGCGTGCCTACTCCGCCGCTTCAACCACCGCACAGGCCACACGGTCGCCCGCGCCGCCGATCGGCTGGCTCACATGATCGTCCGGGTTTGCGTGAATGACGATCGCCGCGCCGTCCTCGTCGAGCAGGTTGGCCCGTCCCTCGGCGCCCGTCAGCGTCACGAAGGGCGAATAGAGCTCCGCCACCGCCACACCGTTTTCATCGGCATGGATGTTCGGCAGGTCGCCATCATCCGGCCCTTCCGGATTGAGCAGCCCATGCGGCGGCTTCTCCGGCTCATGATGGGTGTGGCCGCCCGACTTCTGGAACCCCTCATCCGAGCAATCGCCCACGGCATGGAAATGAATCCCGTGCCAGCCGGGTGTGAGCCCCTCGACTTCCACCCGCAGCAGCACGCCCTTAGGCCCCTCGCTGAGCGACACCGTCCCCGCCTGGTCGCGCTCGGCCGTTCGGAAAGTGCCGGTCGCGGAGGCTTGCTCCTGCGCAAGCGCGGGGAGCGAGGCAAGGGCGAAAAGAGCGGCAATCGGGGCGATCTGCATGAATTTCATCGAGTCTCTCCGTCGGAAAACTGTCATCGCTGCGGAACAAACTAGACCATTCGCGCCGCCGGAAAACCCTTTGCCTGCGGTTCACGAAGCCGTGAGGGCGCTACTTGGCGCTGGCGACCCAATGACCAAAATGGTACTTTTGGTCAGTCGGGACTTTCGCCCCAGCCCTCAAGCCAGACGAGGTCGCCTCCCATGTCCATTTCCTTCACCGTCAACGGCAAGCGCCACGAGCTCGATGTCGAGCCCGAAATGCCGCTCCTCTGGGCGCTGCGCGACGAGATCGGCCTCACCGGCACGAAATTCGGCTGCGGTGTCGCCGCCTGCGGCGCCTGCACGGTCCATGTCGATGGCATGGCGATGCGAAGCTGCGTCACGCCGGTCGAAATGGTCGATGGCGCGGAGATCACGACCATCGAAGGCCTTGCCGCTGCGCATGGCGCGGGCGCGGGCGAACTTTCCGCGTTGCAGGCTGCCTGGGTTGCCCGTCAGGTGCCGCAATGCGGCTATTGCCAGTCAGGCATGCTGATGGCCGTCTCGGCGCTGCTCGCCGAAAACCCTCAGCCTACGGATGAGGACATCGACGCCGCAATCACCAATATCTGCCGCTGCGGCACCTATCCGCGCATCCGCGCCGCCATCCGCGACGTGACATCGGCCTGAGGGGGAGACACATCATGGCAATCGAAATCAAGAAGCCCACGCGCCGTCAATTCCTCATCGCAGGCGGTGCCGCCGCCGGCGGCGGCCTTCTCCTCGGCATCGGTTTCGCGACCTCGGGCCCTTCTCGCCGCATGCAGGCGGAAGCAGCCGCGGCGGAGGAGGGCGAGCGCTTCGTCACCACATGGTTGAAGATCGCGCCTGACAACATGGTCACTGTCTATGTCCCCCATTCCGATATGGGCCAAGGCACCATCACGGCGCTCGCCATGATGGCGGCGGAAGAACTTGAGGCGGACTGGTCCCTCGTCACCGCCGAGCAGGCACCAGCCGAACGTGCCTTTGCCAACGAGTCGCTTGGCAACGACATTGTCTCCGGCGATGACGTTCCCCCGATGCTGAAGGGCGTGACTGCTGCCACCTGGTATCAGGTCGCGAAATTCATGAACCTGCAGGTTACCGGCGGTTCCACGGCGGTGCGCTATACCGGCCAGCATGGCATGCGCGTCACGGGCGCCGCCGCGAAGGACATGCTGGTCAAGGCCGCTGCCGCCCGCTGGCGCGTCTCGCCATCCGATTGCACGGCGTCCATGAGCGCCGTCACCGGTCCGAACGGCGAGAGCGCAACCTATGGCGAGCTAGCCGCCGAAGCCGCGGCCTATTCCCCCTCCGCGCGCCCCGCCCTCAAGCCGAAATCCGAATGGAAGATCATCGGCACCGCGCGTCCCCGCTTCGACATTCCGGGCAAGGTCGATGGCAGCGCCAAGTATGGCGTCGATGCCCGGCCAGAAGGCCTCCTCTATGCAGCGGTGAAGCTCGGTCCCGTCTCGCGCTCCAGGGTCGTCTCCTATGACGCGTCGGAAATCCTGAAGCGTCGCGGTGTGAAGCAGGTCGTCGAGTTTCCGGGCGGCGTCGCCGTCATCGCGGATAATTTCTGGCGCGCCAAGCAAGCGGCTTTCGCCCTCGAGGTCGAATTCGACGCGGGCGGTAATGAAGCCGTCTCCTCTGAAACGATCTTCGCTGCGCAAGACAAGGCGCTTTCCGGCAGTACGGAAAAAGACAAGGAAGTGGGCAATGCTGCTTCCGTCTTTTCCTCTGCATCGGAAACGGGCGCTACAATCGTCTCCGCCGAATATCGCGTGCCCTATCTGGCGCATGCCTGCATGGAGCCGATGAACTGCACCGTCTGGATTCGCGACGGCAAGGCGGATGTCTGGGTGGGCTGTCAGGATCCGCTCGGTGCCCGCGCGCGTATCGCCGACATTGCCGGTATCGGCTTCGACAATGTCACTGTGCATCCGATGCTGCTTGGCGGTGGCTTCGGCCGCCGCGTGCCGATCCGCGAAATGTTCTTCAATTTCCCGAGCGAGATCGACTTCGCAGCGATCATCGCTGGGCAAGTCGATGCACCTGTGAAGCTCGTCTACACCCGCGAGGACGACATCCAGCATGATGCCTATCGCCCGGCGGTGACGAGCCGCATCCGCGCGGTCGTCGGCGCGGACGGTTTCCCCACGGCATATGAAAATCTCTACGTCTACAAGGACGAGCCGGCGGAGGCGCCGCATATTCCCTATGCGGTGCCGCATCAGTCGATCCGCTTTGCCGAAGTGCCGACTCATGTGCCGCGCGGTCCCTGGCGCTCCGTCGCACATACGCAGCACACGTTCTTCTCGGAAAGCTTCTTCGACGAGCTGGCGCATCGCGCAGGGGCCGACCCGCTCGAATACCGTCTCGCTCTCCTGAAGGATCAGCCGCGCCACGCCGCCGTGCTGAGACTCGCTGCCGAAAAGGCGGGCTGGGGCCGCCCGCTGCCGCAAGGCCATTTCCATGGGCTCGCCGTGCAGCAGAGCTTCGGCTCCATCGTCGCGGAAGTCGCCGAAGTCTCGATCGAGGGCGGCAGCCCCCGCGTCCACCGCGTGGTCGCCGCAGTCGATTGCGGCCAGGTCGTCCATCCGGACACCGCCGCGCAGCAGGTCGAGTCAGGCATCATCTATGGTCTCACCGCTGCGCTCTATGGCGAGATTTCCATCGAAAATGGCGCCGTCGTGCAGACGAACTTCACTGACTACGAAATGCTCCACCTCTCCGAATGTCCGGAGATCGAGGTCCATTTCGTGGACTCGGACGCGCCCATCGGCGGCCTCGGCGAACCCTCGACGCCCGTCATCACCGCCGCCGTCGCAAACGCGGTCTATGCCGCCACCGGCACCCGTATCCGCCAGCTTCCCTTCAAGCTGCACGATCTGAAGCCGGTCTCCGACAAGTTCGCGCAAGCCGCGGACTAGGACGGCGAACAAAAAGGCATGTCACCCCCCGGGATTGACCCCGGGGGGCCACGCCTTTTCCTCATCCCCGCCTTCCTCTAAGACGGTCCGGTCTTCCTCCCGCCGGATGCCGCATGACCGGACTGTCAGCCTACACCGCTCTCTTCCTCGCGGCTTTTATCGCCGCAACGCTTCTCCCCGCGCAGTCGGAAGCCGTTCTTGTCGGCCTCCTCGTCGCGGGCGAGCATCCGGCGCTGGCGCTCGTCATCGTTGCCGGCATCGGCAATGTGCTCGGCTCGCTCGTGAACTATGTGCTTGGCCGTGCCGCGCTCAGCTTTCAGGAGCGCCGCTGGTTCCCGGCAAGCCCCGCCGCGCTTGCCCGCGCCAGCGCCTGGTACGCGCGCTATGGCCGCTGGTCGCTGCTCCTGAGCTGGGCCCCCGTTATCGGCGATCCCCTCACCGTCGCCGCCGGCGTCATGCGCGAACCCCTCTGGAGCTTCCTCGCCCTCGTCACAATCGCCAAATTCGGGCGTTACGCGATCCTCGCAGCCGTGACGCTGCAGGTGATCTGAAAAAGAAAACGGCGCCCCAAAAGGACGCCGTTCCTGTTTACCTGCGGCTCTGCGTGAGAACCTAATGCTGGCTCTCCGGCATCTGCAGTCTGATGCCGTCGATGGCATCGCTCGCGACGATCTGGCAGGAGAGGCGCGAATTGTCTTCGCGGCGTTCGCAGAAATCGAGCATCGTTTCTTCCATCGTCTCGATTTCCGGCAGCTTCGCGAGCCACTCTTCCGGCACATAGACCATGCAGGTCGCGCAGGCGCAGGCGCCGCCGCAATCGCCGTCGATGCCCGGCACGGCGTTCTTCACCGCCGCTTCCATCAGCGTCAGCCCGTTCGCCACGTCGATCGTGTGTTCCTTGCCGTCATGCTCGATATAAGTCACCTTCGCCATGCTCGCGCCTCCACGCTACTTTCTTGTTTGTTGCCTTCGGTTTGTCTCGTTCGCGCGGCTTGATCAGCCGGCAATTTCCTTCACGGGGATCGTCTCGTCGGCGATGCGCTTCGGATCGAGCACCGCCTGCTTCTGCGTGAGAATTTTCGCCATCATGAATTCCGGCGCGCGGTTCACGGCATCGACCGCAATCAGCACGCCATCTTTCAGATAGAACACGGCAAAGCTCCGGCCGGCTTCCGGGTCGCCCCGCACCACCGCCTGATCGTAGCCCGCGGACAGGCCCACGATCTGCAGCTTCAGGTCGTACTGGTCCGACCAGAACCACGGCACCTGGTTATAGGGCTTCTCCTTGCCGGCAAGCGTCGCCGCCGCCGTCTTTCCCTGCTCGATCGCGTTATGCACGCTTTCAAGCCGGAGGCTCCGCCCGTAAACGCCGTTCGGATGGCTGGTGCAGTCGCCCGCCGCGCAGATATCGGGGTCCGATGTGCGGCAGAACTCGTCCACCACAATGCCGTTTTCGACGGTGAGGCCCGCCTCCATGGCAAGCTCCGTGTTCGGAAGAATGCCGATGCCGACAACGACGAAATCGCAAGGGAAGCTCTTGCCCTCGCCCGATGTGACGGCCGTCACCTTGTCCGTGCCCTCGAAGCCCGAAACCGTCACACCCGTCTCGATCTTCACGCCTTCAGCGCGGTGCACGCGCTCATAGAAATGCGAGACGATGGGGTCGACGACGCGCGCCATCACACGGTCCGCCGTCTCGAGCACCGTCACATCGATGCCGCGCTTCACGGCAACGGCGGCCACTTCGAGGCCGATATAGCCGCCGCCCACCACGACCATTTTCGCGCCCGATTTGAAATGCGCCTGGATCGCTTCCACATCGGCGATATTGCGCAGGTAATGCACGCCGTCGAGGTCGAAGCCCGGCACATTGATCTCGCGCACGCGGCTTCCCGTCGCGATGAGGAGCTTGCCATAGGGAAATTCGCGGCCGTCGCCGGTGAGGATGCGTTTCTCGCGGCGGTCGATTTCCGTCACGCGCGTGCGCCACAGCGTTTCCACGCCCGCATCCGCATAGAAATCCTGCGCCTTGAGCTCGACGCGGTCATAGCCGATCTCGCCGGCGAGATATTTCTTGCTGAGCGGCGGGCGCTGATAGGGGGCATAGGGCTCGTCGCCGATGAGCTTGATCGGCCCCGTGAAGCCCTCCGCGCGCAGGCTCTGCACGGCCTGCGCCGCCGCCTGGCCTGCACCGATGATGATGATGTCGTCCGCCATCTTCCTCCCTTGCCCCGTCGCGTTTCCGCGCCGCGGACCTTACTGCGCATTATTGCGGAGTGATACTACGTAAACCCCGCCTTTTTATACCCGAAATCCCCGGATTTGGCTCGTCCTGTCTCGCGGCGGATCGCCGCGCGCGGAGCATACCACGCCAAAAAATGACGCTTGCGTCAACTTTTTTTATCGGGGTTCGCCAGTCACAAATTGCCGCCCCGTCTCGTCTTGAGGAGGAGAGCATCCCTCGTGAACGGAGTATCCCCCCGATGACCTCAATGACCCTCACCCCACGTCTCGATCCCTACAAGGCCTCGCCCGAGGCCTACAAGCCCCTTCTCGGCCTCCAGTCCTATGTGGACCGCTGCGGCCTCGAACATTCCCTGCTCGAACTGGTGAAAACCCGCGCTTCCCAGATCAATGGCTGCGCCTATTGCCTCGAGATGCATACCCGCGAGGCGCGGGAGGCGGGCGAAAGCGAGGCGCGGCTCTATCTCCTCAATGCCTGGCGCGAGTCGCCTCTTTACTCGGCCCGCGAGCGTGCGGCGCTGGAATGGACGGAAGCCGTGACCCTGCTCGCGGTAGATCACGTGCCGGACGAGGCCTGGGACGCAGCCCGCGCCGAATTCTCCGACAAGGAGCTTGTCGACCTCACCGTCGCCATCGGCATGATCAATACATGGAACCGGATGGCGGTCTCCTTCCGGCTCCTTCATCCGGTAGCCGGGGAGGCCCGCAAGACCGCCTGACGCAAGTGGGGCAGGGCGCCGGGCAAGTGGTTCCGCTTGGCGCCCCGCCGCGCTACAAACGCGCATGAGCGCGGAAAACGGCACGATTCTCACTCTCGACCTGAAGGACGAAGCGGCAACCCGCGCCCTCGGGCAGGCGCTCGCCGCGCGCCTTCGTATCGGCGACCTCATATTGCTCAGGGGCGATCTCGGCGCCGGGAAAACGGCGCTCGCCCGTGCCCTCGTCCAGGCCCATCTTGCTACCTTCGGCATCGAGGAGGATGTGCCGTCCCCCACCTTCACCCTCGTCCAGACCTATGAGAGCCCGGACCTCCTGATCGCCCATGTCGATCTCTACAGGATCGAGGACGCATCGGAACTGCGCGAGCTCGGCCTTGCCGAAATCGCCGATGAAGGCGTGGTCCTCGTCGAATGGCCGGAGCGCGCGGAAGCCGAAATCCGCCGCCTCTCGCCGGACAGTCTCGACATCTCGCTCTCTCTCATGCCAGAAGGCTTGCGTCGCGCGCGGCTTGAAGGCCGGGGAAGCTGGGCCGCGCGTCTCGAGGGGCTTTCGCTTTGACGCCACGCGAAGAAACCATCCGCGATTTCCTGAAAGCCGCCGGCTGGGAAAAGGCAGAGCGCCGTCCGCTCGCGGGCGATGCCTCGTCGCGGCGCTATGAACGCCTGTCGCTTTCGGGCCGCCCCGCCGTGCTGATGGACTGGCCGTCCGGGCCCGATGCGCCGGTGGTGCCGGGCCGCGCCGCCTATAGCCGCATCGCGCATCTCGCCGAGGATGTCCGTCCCTTCGTCGCGGTGGGGGAGCACCTGCGCCGTCTCGGCCTCGCCGCGCCCCAGATCATCGCAAGCGATCTCGATCGCGGCCTGCTGCTCCTCGAAGATCTCGGCGACCATGTCTATGGCGCGCTGATCGAAAAGGGCGCAGGGCCCGCTGGCGAACCGCTGGACGATCTCTACCGCGCCGGCATCGAAACCCTTCTCCGCCTGCAATCGGTCGAGGCGCCCGCCTCGCTCCCCGTCGGCGATGGCACCGCGCATGAAATGCCGCATTTCGACGACAGCGTTTTCCGCGCCGAACTCGATGTGCTGCTCGATTGGTATTTTCCCGTGGTTCTTGAAACGGAAGCCACGCCCGCCATGCGCGAGGAGTATCACGGGCTCTGGAGCGAGCTTCGCCCGCAGATCGATGCAGGCGTGAAAACGCTCTTCCTGCGCGACTATCACTCGCCCAACATGCTCTGGCTCGGCGAGAGGCAAGGGGCGGCGCGCGTCGGCCTGATCGACTATCAGGACGCACTGATCGGCTCCCGTGCCTATGACGTCGTCTCCTTCCTGCAGGATGCGCGCCGCGACGTGCCGGTCGCGCGCGAAGAAGCCATGCTTTCGCTTTATGTCGAGCGCGCGAAATCGGACCTCGCGAATTTCGACGAAGAGGAATTCCGCGCGTCCTATGCCGTGCTCGGCGCGGAGCGGGCGCTGCGCCTCATCGGCCTCTGGCCGCGCCTGTTGAAGCGCGACGGCAAGCCGCAATATATGGCGCATATGCCGCGCACACAGGATTACCTCCGCCGCAATCTCGCGCATCCTGCGCTCGGCGATCTCGCGCGCTGGCTTGACGCCAATCTCCAAAAGAAGGCCTGAGATGAGTAGCGTCCGCAAGGCAATGGTCATGGCCGCCGGCAAGGGCACGCGCATGCGCCCGCTGACCGACAAGATGCCGAAGCCGCTCGTACCCTTCATGGGAAAGCCGCTCATCGACCATGCGCTCGACCGGCTCGCGGAAGCGGGCATCGAGGAAGCGGTGGTGAATGTCCATTATCTGGCCGGCATGCTGGAAGCCCATCTCGCCCCGCGCGCCGCGCCCCGCATCGTGATCTCGGACGAGCGCGCCGAGTTGCTCGACACCGGCGGCGGCACCAAAAAGGCCCTGCCGCTGCTGGGCGAAGACCCGGTCATCACCTTCAATTCGGATTCCGTCTGGATCGAGGGCCTCGGCTCCAATCTCGGCAATCTCATCGCCGCCTGGGACCCGGAGCGGATGGACGCGCTGCTGATGATCGCAGATGCCTCCCGCACCATCGGCTATGTCGGCCGCGGCGACTTCAACATGGATGCCGAAGGCCGCCTCACCCGCCGCGCGCCCTCGACCACCGTCCCCTTCATGTTCGCAGGCGTCCAGATCGTTAAGCCGGCGCTCTTCGCGGAGGGTCCCGCAGGCCCCTTCTCGACCAATCTCATCTGGGACCGGCTGATCGAGGAAGGCCGCCTTTTCGGCCAGCGCATGGGCGGCGTCTGGATGCATGTCGGCGCGCCGGACGATCTGGCGGAAGCCGAAGCCTTCCTGCGGGATTTGTGACGCAGCCCGCGCTACGATGGCCCCCATGAGGGCCGATTCCCCGACCATCTTTTCCATGCCGCCCGGCGCGCCGTTTCTCGAACGGCTGGCCTCGGCCCTGCTCGCCGACCCCTCGCTAGGCGGGCGCTTCGAGGGGCGCTTCGAACTCGCCGATCTGACGATTCTCCTGCCGACACGGCGTGCGGTGCGCGCGCTGGGGCAAGCCTTCCTCCGCGCGGGCGATGGCGCCGCGCTCATCCTTCCCTCGGTCCGCGCGCTCGGCGATATCGACGAGGAGGAAATGATCCTCGATCCCGCGGGCCTCGGTGCGGAGGCGCTCGCGCTCCCGCCGCCCATGCCCGCGATGGAGCGCCAGCTTCGCCTCGCGCGCCTGATCGCCGTCGAAGGCGGCGCCGATGAAGTGCGCGCCCTCGGCCTCGCCGCCGATCTCGGCCGCTTCCTCGACATGATCGTGACCGAAGGCGCGGACCTTGCTGAGCTCCAGACGCTGGTGCCGCAGGAATTTGCCGACCACTGGCAGGTGACGCTCGATTTCCTGAAAGTGCTGACGGCGCGCTGGCCCGAAGAACTCGGACGCCTCGGCTTCATGGAGCAGGCCGAGCGCCGCAATCTTCTCCTGCGCGCGCAGGCGGAAGCCTGGAAGGTGAAACCGCCTGCAGCCCCCGTCATCGCCGCAGGTTCCACGGGCTCGATCCCCGCCACTGCCGATCTTCTGGATGTCGTCGCGCATCTGCCGCTCGGCGCAGTCGTGCTGCCGGGGCTCGATCTCGATCTTGACGATGAGAGCTGGAACCTGATCGGCGAACCCGGCACCGCCTCCCATCCGCAATACGGCATGAAGAAATTGCTGACGCGCCTCCGCGCCGCGCGCGCCGATGTTGCGCTCTGGCCGGGCAGCGATCTTTCGCCCGCGCGTGCCGCGCGAGCGAAAATTCTCTCCGAGGCGCTCCGCCCCGCCGAGACGACGGACAAATGGCGCGACCGCCTTGCCGCGCTGAAAGCGGATGCGGCCGCAGGCCTCACGGGCCTCTCGCTGATCGAGGCACCGGGCGAGCGCGACGAGGCGGGTGCCGTCGCCCTTCTCATGCGCGAAGTGCTGGAAGTGCCCGGCAAGACGGCAGCCCTTGTCACGCCCGACCGCAGGCTCGCGCGCCGCGTGGCGATGGAACTCCGCCGCTGGAATATCGAGGTGAACGATTCGGGCGGCGAACCGCTCGGCAAGACCGCGCCCGCCGCTTTCCTGCGTCTCGTCGCGAACATGGTGGCAGAAGATTTCGCGCCTGTACCGCTCCTTGCCTGTCTCAAACATCCGTTGGCCGCCGCGGGCGGCGAGCCCGCCCGCTTCCGCGCCAATGTCCGCGCGCTTGAGGAAATGCTGCTGCGTGGGCCGCGCCCCGCGCCGGGTATTGAAGGATTGTGGCGTGCGCTCGAAGCCGAGCTTGCGCGTGAGCGGCCCGACGGCAGAAAGCCGGATGCAAGGCTGCCGCGCCTCGGCAAGCTGCTCGACCGTATCGAGGCCGCTCTTGCGCCTTTCATCGCGCGGATGCGCGCCCCCGCACCGGCGGAAGAATTCGTGACGGCCCATGTGAGCGCCGCCGAGGCTCTTGCCGCCACGCCCGATGAAGAGGGCGCTGCCCGTCTCTGGCGTGGGGAGGAAGGCGAAGCCGCGGCAAACTTCATTCGCGAGTTGATCGAATCCGCTCCGGCCTTCGAAGAAATCCTGCCCGGCTCCTATCCGTATTTCTTCGATGAGCTTCTCTCCGCGCGCGTGGTGCGCCCGCGTTTCGGCCTTCATCCGCGCCTTTTCATCTGGGGTCCGCTCGAAGCGCGCTTGCAGCATGCCGACCGCATGATCCTTGGCGGCCTCAATGAAGGCATATGGCCGGGCGAAGCGAATATCGATCCCTGGGTGAACCGCCCCATGCGCGCCGCGATGGGGCTTGAGCCGCCGGAGCGGCGCATCGGCCTCTCCGCGCATGATTTTGCCGAGGGCGCCTCTGCGGAGGAGGCGGTTCTCAGCCGTGCCTTGAAGGTTGAGGGCGCGCCCGCCGTCGCCTCGCGCTGGTGGCTCCGTCTCGAAAGCGTCATTCAGGGTCTGGGGCAGGAGAAGTCGGCGCCCGCCGAGTGGTGGCAGTGGGCGCAGAAGCTCGATGCACCCGCACATGTGCTCGATCCCGTCCGCCCGCGCCCCATGCCGCCGCTCGATGCAAGGCCGGATAAATTCTCGGTAACGGAAATCGAGACATTGATCCGCGACCCTTACGCGATCTATGCGAAGAAGATTCTGCGCCTCCCCGTTCTCGATCCGCTCGATGCCGATATCGCCGCCGCCGAGCGCGGCACCATCATCCATGAGGCGCTGGAGCGTTTTGTCGATGCTTTCCCCGCCGCCCTGCCGGACAATGCTCTCGATCACCTGCTCGAAATCGGGCGGGAGGTTTTTTCGGCGGCCATCGACCGTCCGGGCGTCGCTGCTTTCTGGTGGCCGCGCTTCGAGCGCATCGCGCGCTGGATCGTCGGCTATGAGCGCGAGAACCGTATCGGCCTGCGCCGCTCCATTGCCGAGGCGAAAGGCGAAATCCTGATCGGCAAGCTTGCCCGCCCCGTGAGGTTGAGAGGCAAGGCGGACCGCATCGACCTTCGCGATGACGGCACGATCGACATTATCGATTACAAGACCGGCATGCCGCCAAGCGCGAAGCAGGTGGAAATCGGCCTCACGCCGCAATTGCCCCTCGAAGCGGCAATGGCCGCGCGCGGCGGCTTCCGCGAGGTGAAAGGCGAGGGCGCGGAAATCCCCGCCTCGCGCACAAGCCGCATGATCTATCTCCGTCTCAACGGCGGCGAGACAGCGGGCGAAGAGCGCGTCATCGCCGATCCGGGCGGCGATCTCGCCGACAACACCTATGCCTGGCTGGTCGATCTGCTGCGGCAATATGAGAGCGAGAAGACGCCTTATCTCTCGCGCCCCCGGCCCATGTTCTGGGGCCGCTTCGGCGACTACGATCATCTGGCGCGCGTCAAGGAATGGTCGTCTGCCGGCGAGGAAGGCGAATGAGCGGGCCCGCGAAACATATGGCGCCCGACGAGGCGCAGCGCCGCGCCTCGCAGCCGGAAACATCGGTCTGGGTGTCTGCCAATGCGGGCTCCGGCAAGACCCATGCATTGACGACGCGCGTCGCCCGCCTTCTTCTCGCAGGTACGGCGCCCGAGCGCATTCTCTGCCTCACTTTCACAAAGGCCGCCGCCGCGGAAATGTCCTCGCGCCTTTACGCGCGTCTCGGCGGCTGGGCGACGATGGAGGACGAGAAACTCGATGCCGCCATCGCCGATATCGAAGGCAGCAAGCCCGATGCCGCGAAGCGGGCCGCGGCGCGGCGTCTTTTCGCCCGCGCCGTCGAAACGCCGGGCGGATTGAAGATCCAGACGATCCACGCCTTTTGCGAGCGCCTTCTCGGCCGCTTCCCACTTGAAGCAGATGTCCCGCCGCAATTCGACATTCTCGATGAGCGCAGCGCGCAAGAGATGATGGCCGATGTGCGCGATCATGTCCTCCGCGACGCGATGGCGGATACATCATCGCCGCTCGGCAGGGCGTTGCTTCATGTCGTCTCGCGCGTCGACGAACTTTCCTTCGGCAAGCTCATTGCGGAAGTTACCGGCCAGCGCGGCAATTTCCAGAAGATGCTCTCCCGCTTTGGCGGATTGGAAGGCATCTGCACGGCCATCCGCGCCGCGCTGTCGGTTGCGCCGGGCGAGGGAACGGAAGCGATCCTGCGCGACATCCTGTCTTTTCCCGAAGCTGACATGCGCCATGCGGCGAAAGTCCTCGGCGGCGGCACCAAGACCGACATGGAACGGGCGGGCGCGCTCGCTGCCATCCTCGCCTTGCCGGATCGCGCAGGCGCTGTGGATGACTACATCGCGATTTTCCTGACGAAGGACATGACGCCCCGCGCGCGCCTCATCACGAAAAAACTCGCCGAGGAAAATGCCGATGCCGCCCGCGCGCTGGAAGAGGAGCAGGGCCGCGTCCTCCACCTCGTCTCCCGCCTCCGCGCCATCCGCGTGGCCGAGGCGACGGAGGCGATCGTCACCATCGCGGTCGCGATCCTCGATGCCTTCGCCGCGGCAAAGCGCGACCGCGCGCTGCTCGACTATGACGATCTGATCGAAAAGAGCCGCGCGCTTCTCACCATGAGCGCGATGGCCCCCTGGGTGCTCTACAAGCTCGATGGCGGCATCGATCATATTCTGGTGGACGAGGCGCAGGATACGAGCCCCGAGCAATGGGATGTCGTCGCCCGTATCGCAGATGAGTTTCTGGCGGGTACAGGCGCGCGCGACAAGGTCCGCACCATCTTCGCGGTCGGCGACGAGAAGCAGTCCATCTTCTCCTTCCAGGGCGCCGATCCCGCCCGCTTCGACGCCATGAAGCGCTATTTCGAAAAGCATGTGAAAGAGGCCGAACTCGGCTGGGACTATGTGCCGCTCACGCGCTCTTTCCGCTCCGTGCCGGAAGTTCTGTCCGCCGTCGACCGCGTGTTCGAGCTGGAGCGCGCAAGGGCAGGGCTCACCGCGTCGGGCGATGTCGATCCGCATATCGCCCATCGCGACCTTGATGCCGGCCTCGTCGAAATCTGGGAGCTGGAAGAACCGGACGATGGCGAAGAGGCAAGCCCCTGGGATGCGCCGCTCGATTATGTGACGGGCGAAGCGCCGATGGCGCGTCTCGCCGCCCGTATCGCCGCCACGATTGGCGGCTGGCTCGACAACGAAGAAATTCTCGCAGGACGCGGCCGCCCCATAGAGCCCGGCGACATTCTCATTCTCGTGCGCCGCCGCAATGCCTTTGTCGGCGAGATGGTGCGTCATCTGAAGCGGCTCGGCATTCCGGTCGCGGGCGCAGACCGCATGGTGCTGACCGAGCAGATGGCGGTGATGGATCTGATGGCGCTTGGCCGCTTCGTCCTGCTGCCGGAAGACGATCTGACGCTTGCCACCGTGTTGAAAGGCCCCTTCTGCGGCCTCACGGAAGATGAGCTTTTCGATCTCGCCCATGCGCGAAAATCCTCGCTCTGGAAAGCACTGAAAGAAATGGCGCCCGCCAATCCGCGCTACGCCGAAGCGGACGCGCTTCTCACGCGCCTCCTCGACCGCGCGGATTTCGAACCGCCTTATGAGTTCTTCGCCCATCTGCTGGCAGGCGAGGAGGGCCGAAAGCGCCTGCTCGCACGGCTCGGGCCTGACGCTGCCGATCCCATCGATGAATTTCTTTCGCTCGCGCTGGAGTTCGAGCGCGATCATGCGCCCTCCCTTGAAGCCTTCCTGCACTGGCTGGAGCGCGGCGCCGCCGAGATCAAGCGCGATATGGATCAAGGCCGCAATGAAGTCCGCGTGATGACGGTGCATGGCGCGAAGGGGCTCGAGGCCGATATCGTCTTCATGCCGGATACCTGCGCGGCGCCCGGCGGCGCGCATGATCCGGCATTGCTCTCGCTTCCCTCGCTCGGCGAGGATGGGCCGAAGCTCCTGCTCTGGCCTGTGCGCAAGAAGGACGAGGACGAGGTGAGCGCCGCCGCGCGCGAGCGCCTGCGCGAATTGCAGGCAGCCGAATATCGCCGCCTCCTCTATGTGGCGATGACGCGCGCCCGCGACCGTCTTTACATTTGCGGTTACAAGGGCGGAAGGGATACCTCCCCCGATTGCTGGTATGAAATGATCTGCGAGGCGCTGATCCCGCAATCGGAGGAAGTGGTGCTCGACGATGGCCGCCGCATCTGGCGGATCGAGGGCAAGCAGCGGCGAAAGCCCGAAGCCGCGAAAGTGGAAGCGCGCGCGGAAGCGCCGCCGCTTCCGGCCTGGGCAAGCCGCGAGGCGCCTGCCGAACCCGCACCCACCCGCCCGCTCGCGCCGTCCCGTCTCCCGCCGGAAGGCATGGCGGAGCCCGCAGCCTCTTCGCCGGTGACGGATGACGCCGCCTCGCGCTTCCGCCGCGGCAGCCTCATCCACCGCCTTCTCGAAACCCTGCCGGACCTGCCGTCGGATACCCGCCGCGAGGCCGCGCGCCGCTTCCTCTCATTGTCCGTCCACGGAATCGATGCGGGCGAGCAGCGCGAGATCGAACAGGCGGTCTTCAAGGTGCTGGACGATCCCGAGCTTGCCTCCGTCTTCGCGCCGGGCAGCCGAGCCGAAGTGCCGGTCACGGGCATGATCGAGTTTCGCGGCCGCCCGCTTCTCGTCGGCGGCCAGATCGACCGTCTCTGCATCGAGGAAAAGGCGGTGACGATCGTCGATTACAAGACCAATCGCCCGCCGCCTGCCGATGTCACGTCTGTCGCGCCCGCCTATATCGCCCAGATGGCGGCCTATCGCGCGGTTCTCGGAAAGATCTATCCCGAGCGTGTGATTCGCTGCGCCCTGCTCTGGACGGAAACGGCGCATCTCATGCTATTGCCCGCAGAAATGCTGGAAAATGCACTGAAATCCTGAGGCCCTGCGGCAAAGCGGCAGCCTTGACCTTGCCGGGGGGCATTCCTAGATTGAAGGCAACGTGAACCATCAGGTGTTTGCGCGTCTCACGCGCGCCTTGCCCCGGTTTCCGGCGGCCAGGCTTTTGAAGGATGACAAAATGACGACCAGCAAAGTGACCGATTCATCGTTTGAATCCGATGTGCTCGATGCGAGCGGCCCGGTCCTTGTCGATTTCTGGGCGGAATGGTGCGGCCCCTGCAAGCAGATCGGCCCGGCGCTCGAGGAAATTGCGAAGGATTACGGCGGCAAGCTGACCATCGCCAAGATCAACATTGACGAGAACCCGAACACGCCGACGAAGTATGGCGTGCGCGGCATCCCGACACTGATGATCTTCAAGGATGGTCAGGTCGCGGCGACCAAGGTCGGCGCGCTGCCGAAGGGCAAGATCGTCGAATGGATCGACAGCTCGCTCTGAGAAGCGTGCAACTCGAAGAAAGGCCGGTCGCCCGACCGGCCTTTTTTGTTGCCTCACCCGTTGTCCTTGAGAATGTGCCCGGCGAGATAGAGTGAGCCGCAAATGAGAATGCGCGGCACCGCGCGGCCCGCCGCAATGACAAGCCGGTCGAGTGCCTCGCCGATGCTGCTTGCCGCATTCGCGCTGAGCCCCGCATCGCGCGCCATCTCGCAGAGCCGCTCGGCGGGCAGGCTCGCATCGGCGCCGGGAATGGCGACCGTCTCCACATGGGTGGCGAGCCCGCGAAACGCGGCGAAATAGCCGGTCGCGTCCTTCGTCTCCAGCATGCCGGTGAGCATCAGCAGCGGGCGCGGCGCGGCGGCCGGGTCGTGTTGTGCGATGTCGGCCATGGCTTCGGCGACGGCGCGCCCCGCCGCCGGGTTGTGCCCGCCATCGAGCCAGACTTCGCAATTCTCCGGCAAGTGCGTGAATAGCGGCCCCCGCGTTAGTCGCTGCATCCGCGCCGGCCATTCGGCATGGGTGAGGCCATGGGCAATGGCATCCCGCTCCAGCGGCAGCATGCCCGCCTGTCGCAGCGCGCAAATCGCGATGCTCGCATTGCCGATCTGGTGCCGTCCGGCGAGGCGCGGCAGCGGCAGGTCGAGAAGCCCCTGCTCATCCTGATAGACGAGTGCGCCCGCCTCCTCATGCGCGGAAAAATCCTGCCCGTGAATGAGAAGCGGCGCCCCGGTCCGCTCGGCCGCCATTTCAATGGCGATACGCGCCTCGTCCTGCTGCGGGCCGATCACGGCGGGCACGCCCGGTTTCAGAATGCCGGCCTTCTCGCCGGCGATCAGCGTCAGCGTATCGCCGAGAAAGGCCTGATGGTCGAGATCGACGGGCGTGATGATGCTGACGGCAGGCTTCGCAACCACATTCGTCGTGTCGAGCTGCCCGCCCATCCCGACTTCGAGGATCAGCGCATCCGCTGGATGCCGCGAAAAGGCGAGCAGTGCCGCCGCCGTCGTGATCTCGAAAAAGGTGATCGGCTCGCCCGCATTGGCGCGCTCGCATTCATCGAGCAGCGCTGCAAGCTCGTCTTCCTCGATAAAGGCGCTTTGCGGCCGTCCGGCAAGCCGGATGCGCTCGTGAAAGCGAACGAGATGCGGTGAGGTGTAAGCGTGAACGGCATAGCCGCCAGCTTCGAGCATCGCCCGCATCATGGCGGAAACGGACCCCTTGCCGTTTGTGCCCGCAATGTGAAAGACCGGCGGCAGGTTCCGCTCGGGATGTCGGAGTGCGGCAAGAAGACGCCAGGTGCGGTCGAGCGACAGGTCGATCAGCTTCGGATGAAGCTTCGTCAGCCGCTCTAGAATGACGTCGCTGCGGGCAAGCGTCTTGTCGCTCACGATGCGGACGGCGCCGTCACCGTCGCGGGCACATTGGCGCTTTGCTGCTTCGTGCTGCGCGGGCGGTGCGTCAGAAGGCGCACGAGCCGCGACAGCGTTTCCTTCATCTTGTGCCGGTGAACGATCATGTCGATCATGCCGTGATCGAACTGGAACTCGGCGGACTGGAAATCTTCCGGCAGCTTTTCGCGGATCGTCTGCTCGATGACGCGGCGTCCCGAAAAGCCGATCAGCGCCTTCGGCTCGGCGATATGGACATCGCCCAGCATCGCATAGGAGGCGAGAACGCCGCCGGTCGTCGGGTCGGTCAGCACCACGATGAAGGGCAGGCCCGCTTCCCGCAGCAGCTGCAGGGCCACGGTCGTGCGCGGCATCTGCATCAGCGAGAGAATGCCCTCCTGCATGCGCGCGCCGCCCGCCGCCGTGAAGAGGATGAAGGGCGCCTTCATTTCGAGCGCCGTCTCCGCGCCCTTGATGATCGCCTCGCCGGCCGCCATGCCGAGCGACCCGCCCATAAAGGCGAAATCCTCGACGGCGATCACGGTCTCGACGCCGTCAAGCGGGCCGCGCGCTACGGTCACGGCGTCGTCCGCGCCGGTCTTGCTGCGCGCTTCCTTCAGCCTGTCGGGATATTTCTTCTGGTCGCGGAATTTCAGCGGATCGACGACCACGCCGCCGACCTCGACGGTCTGGAACTCGCCATTGTCGAACAACGCGGCGAACCGTTCTTTCGAGCCGATCCGCATATGATGACCGCAGCTCGGGCAGACGCGCTGCGCCGCATCGAGGTCGCGGTGGAAGATCATCTCGCCGCAGGACGGGCACTTGTTCCAGAGATTGTCCGGCGTGTCTTCCTTCTTCTTGAAGACCCGCTGGATCTTCGGCCGGACGACATTGTTGATCCAGTTCATCTGCTGATCTCCCTATTCCGCGGCTGCCGCGCGCGCCTTGTGGACGCCGTCGGCAAGGCTGCGCACAAAGCCGAGCACGCGCTCCGCCGCGCCCGGTTTCGCCCGGCCTTCGCTGTCGAGTTCCTTCGCAATGGCATCGACGATCGCCGAGCCGACCACCGCGCCATCCGCCGTGCGGGCGATGTCGGCCGCCTGCGCCGGTGTCTTGATGCCGAAGCCGACGGCAACCGGCAGCGGCGTGTGCCGCTTGATGCGCGCCACGGCGTCGGCGACGTTCCGCGCCTCGGGGCTCGCGGACCCCGTAATGCCGGTGATCGAAACGTAATAGACGAAGCCCGATGTGTTCGCGAGCACAGCGGGAAGGCGCCGATCGTCGGTCGTCGGCGTCGCAAGCCGGATGAAATTGAGCCCCGCCCGCATCGCCGGTTCGCAAAGCTCGTCATCCTCTTCCGGCGGCAGATCGACGACGATAAGCCCGTCGACGCCCGCTTCGCAGGCCCGCGTCAGAAAGGTTTCGACGCCCATGTGATAGATAGGATTGTAATAGCCCATCAGCACGATCGGCGTTTCGTTGTCGCCGTCGCGGAAACGGCGGACCAGTTCGAGCGTCTTCTTCATTGTCGCGCCATTGCGGAGCGCGCGCTGCGACGAAGCCTGGATCGCGGGTCCGTCGGCCATCGGATCGGTGAAGGGCATGCCGAGTTCGATCACATCGGCACCCGCCGCGGGCAGACCTTTCAACACCTCGAACGAGGTATCGAAATCTGGGTCGCCGCCCGTGATGAAGGTCACGAAGGCGGCGCGGCCTTCCTCTTTCAGCGCCGCAAAGCGCTTGTCGAGCCGCGTGGTCACAGCTTCACCCCCAGATAGTCGGCGACGGAGAACACGTCCTTGTCGCCGCGCCCGCACATGTTCATCACCATCAGGTGGTCCTTCGGCAGCGTCGGCGCGATCTTCGACACGAAGGCGAGCGCATGCGCCGGCTCGAGCGCGGGAATGATGCCTTCGAGCTTCGAGCAGAGCTGGAAGGCTTCGAGCGCTTCCTTGTCGGTCGCCGAGACATATTCAGCGCGGCCCGTCTCATGGAGCCAGGCATGTTCCGGCCCGATGCCCGGATAGTCGAGCCCCGCCGAAATCGAATGCCCGTCCTTGATCTGCCCGTCATCGTCCTGCAGCAGATAGGTGCGGTTGCCATGGAGCACGCCGGGTGTGCCGCCCTTGAGCGAGGCGCAGTGCTCTCCCGTCTCGATGCCCTTGCCGGCGGCCTCCACGCCGTAGATTTTCACCGACGTGTCGTCGAGGAAGGGATGAAAGAGGCCCATCGCGTTCGAGCCGCCGCCGATACAGGCGACGATCGAATCCGGCAGCCGTCCCTCGCGTTCCATCATCTGCACCTTCGTCTCGCTGCCGATGACGGACTGGAAGTCGCGCACCATGGCAGGATAGGGATGCGGGCCCGCGACGGTGCCGATCAGGTAATAGGTGTTCTCGACATTGGTCACCCAGTCGCGCAGCGCCTCGTTCATCGCGTCCTTGAGTGTACCCGTGCCGGAAGTGACGGGGATAACTTCGGCACCCAGCAGCTTCATGCGGAAGACATTGGGCTTCTGCCGCTCGATATCGGTTGCGCCCATATAGATGACGCAGGGCAGGCCGAACCGCGCGCAAACCGTCGCCGTCGCCACGCCATGCTGGCCGGCGCCCGTTTCGGCGATGATGCGCGTCTTGCCCATGCGCCGCGCGAGCAGGATCTGCCCGAGGCAGTTGTTGATCTTGTGGCTGCCCGTATGGTTCAGCTCGTCGCGTTTCAGATAGATCTTCGCGCCGTTGAAATGCTCGGTCAGGCGCTCGGCGAGATAGAGCGGGCTCGGCCGGCCCACATAGTCGCGCTGCATGAAGTCGATCTCGGCCTGGAAGGCGGGGTCGGCCTTCGCCGCCGCATAGGCCTTGTCGAGATCGAGCACCAGCGGCATCAGCGTCTCGGCGACGAAGCGCCCGCCGAAAATGCCGAAACGCCCGCGCTCGTCCGGGCCGCTTCTCAACGTGTTTGGTTTGCTCAGGCTCAAGACAACTCTCTTTCGCTCTGCCCTCTCAGGCGGCTTTCGCCGCCTTGATGAAGGCTTCGATCATTTCGGACGATTTCTGCCCCGGCGCGCTTTCGACGCCGGAGGATACATCCACGGCTTCCGCCCCGGTGATCCGGATCGCCTCTGCAACATTCTCCGCGGTGAGGCCGCCCGACAGCATCCAGGGCATGTCGGGCCTGTGCCCGGCGATCAGCGACCAGTCGAAAACAAGGCCGTTTCCGCCCGGCAGAGCGCCTGCCATAGATTTAGGTGGTTTGGCATCGAACAGCAACAAATCGGCGGAATCTCGGTAAATATCGCCCGCTTCCGGGTCGCCGGGCTCCGCCACGCCAATGGCTTTCATCAGGGTGATGCCGTAGCGGCGCTTGAGTTCCATGAGCCGCTCCGGCGTCTCCGCGCCGTGAAGCTGGAGAATGTCCGGCCGGATCGCCTCGACCATGGCGTCGAAGGCGGCATCGTCGGCGTTCACGCTGAGCGCCACTTTGAGCACCGAGGAGGGCACACGGGCAGCAAGCGGCCGGGCCTTGTCGAAGCTGACGAAGCGTGGGCTTCTGGCGACGAAGGTGAAGCCGAGATAGTCGGCACCGGCCGCAACCGCCGCATCCACCGTTTCCGGTGTCGAAAGACCGCAGATTTTGACGCGGACCGTCATGGCGTCTCAGGCCGCCAGCGAGCGGGCGATTTCATCGGCCGCTGCCGCCGGGCTCCCCGCGCCGGTGATCGGCCGGCCGATGACAAGCACATCGGCGCCGAGCGCCAGTGCTTCAGCCGGCGTCATCACGCGCTTCTGGTCGCCGATATCGCTGCCGGCGGGGCGGATGCCCGGCACGATCAGCTTGAACGCCGCGCCGAGATCGCGCTTCAGCATCTCGATTTCATGGGCCGAGCAGACGACGCCGTCGAGGCCTGCCTCTGCGGCAAGGCCCGCCAGCCGGCGCACATGGTCGGAGGGCGTGCCCGTAACGCCGGTATCGGCAAGGTCCGAGGCATCGAGGCTTGTCAGCATGGTGACAGCGATAACGAGGGGGCGGGCATCGCCGGCCTCCTTCGCGGCCTCGGCGGCGGCCCGCATCATCGCCTTGCCGCCCGCGGCATGAACATTGACGATGGCGGGCTTCAGCGGCAGCACTGCGCGGATGCCGCCTGCCACGGTGTTCGGAATGTCGTGGAGCTTGAGGTCGAGAAAGATCGGCAGGCCCGTTTCCGCGACCGCGTGATAGCCGGAAGGCCCGAGCGCATTGAAGAACTCCATGCCGAGCTTGAGCCCGCCCACCCGGCCCTCGAGGTCGCGGGCAAGCGCGATGGCCCGGCCGAGTTCGGTCGTGTCGAGCGCGCAATAAATGGGGTTCGCGGGGGTCATGCCATATCGCCTTCCCTGGGGCCCAAATCGGGGCGGAGGGGCCGTTTCGCGCCTTATAACAGATCGTCACAGACCGGGGATAAGTTTCTAGCTTTCGCCGCGGAGCGCCGGAAGATGGGCGCCCGTCTCGCGGATTTCTGCGGCTTTCGCGGCTCTTTTGCGCCGCGCCTGCGCCCAGGCGCCCATGCCGCCGATCAGGATACCGAGAAGGACCGAGACAAGAATGATCGCGAAAAGCGGCAGGTCGAAGCTGAGCGCGGGCGCTGCCCTGTCGAAGGGGTCGAGACTGAAGGTCACCGCCCCCCGGTTGGCGATGGCAATCGCCATGGCGAGGACGATGACGGGCGGCAGGATGATCCAGCGCAGGAGTTTCAAGGTCTTGGGCCCTGTCCAGAATGATCCGGCGATGGCGGGAAAGGGCGGCGATCAGTCCTCGTCGCCGTCGTCGCCATCATGGCTCATCAGTTTGTCGTCGGAAATATCGGCGTTATTGAGGCGTTCGCGCAGTTCCTTGCCCGTCTTGAAGAAGGGCACCGACTTTTCCTCGACATGAACGGGCTCGCCCGTGCGCGGGTTCCGGCCCGTGCG
>PNMC01000020.1 GCA_013823365.1 Parvibaculum sp.
TACGGCCGGCTTCCTCGCCCGCCAGACGGATGAGGCGGTGGAGGCGGAAATCACCGGCCTTGCCGAACAATACCGCCAGGGGGGGCTGCCGCTTCTCGTCCATACCGTGATCCAGCGCTCGCGCGATCCGGGCCAGAGCCTCTATCTGGTGCTCGACCCCGCAGGCCGCGTGCTGGCGGGGACGCTCGACGCGAGGCCGCAGATCGAGGCCGGGCCCGATGGCTGGTTCGATTTCAGCTATAACCGCAAGACACTGGACGGAATCGAGATCAAGGCCGCTCGCGCCCGCGCTTTCTATCTGCAGGAGGGGTTTTACCTGCTTGTCGGCCGCGACGTGCAGGAGCGGCGCGAGATCGAAAATCTCATCACCAATGCGCTGATCTGGGCGATCGGCCTTACCGTCGCGCTCGGCCTTGCGGGCGGTCTCTTCATGAGCCGCAACATGCTGGCGCGCGTTGACGAGATCAACCGCTCGAGCCTCGACATCATGGGCGGCGACCTCTCGCAGCGCCTGCCGATTGCAGGCACGGGCGATGAACTCGACCAGCTCGCTCAGAACCTCAACGCCATGCTCGAACAGATCGAGGCGCTGATGATCGGTATGCGGCAGGTGACGGACAACATCGCGCATGATCTGCGCAGCCCGCTCAACCGCCTCCGCAATCGCCTCGAGGTGACGCTGATGCAGGAGGCTTCCGGCGAGGACTACAGGCAGACGCTGGAAAAGACGATTGCGGAAGCGGACAATCTTCTCGGCACCTTCAACGCGCTGCTGATGATCGCGCGGGCGGAAGCAGGCTCCTTGCGCGATTCCATGTCCTGGGTCGACTTGAACGCGACACTGCAGGATGCCGCCGAACTTTATGAGCCGCTGGCCGAAGAGAAGGATGTGACGCTGAAGGTCGATGTGGAAGACGGCCTGAAAATCTGGGGCAGCCGCGAATTGCTGGCACAGGCTGTCGCCAATCTGCTCGACAATGCGCTGAAGCACGGCCTGCCGGAAAATGATGCCATTGAGAATGTAATCGCGATTACCGCGAGGCCGGACCTCGTGCGGGCGGGGCGGGGCGTCGTCCTCGCCGTGGCGGACCACGGCCCGGGCATTCCCGAAGGGGAGCGCCAGCGCGTGCTGGAGCGGTTCGTCCGGCTTGAGGCAAGCCGGAACACACCGGGCTCCGGCCTCGGCCTCAGCCTCGTTGCTGCGGTGGCACGCCTGCACGGCGGCACGATCGAACTCGGCGACAACGGGCCCGGCCTCAGGGTCACGCTCAATTTGCCCGTTTCGGGGCGTTGAACGGCCGGGAATCTGCTAGCGTCCGGGCCGGAATGAACAGACCTGTTGGTGGCGGAATGGCTACGGCACTTCGTGAGCGGGGGGAATGCGCGCCCGCGCCCTTCGATATGGCGCGTGTGGAACGTGAGATGGAAGACCTCGTCGCCGCCGCGGCAAAGCTCGAAGATGGCGCAGCGGCAAGGCTGATCGAGGAACCGGCATCGCGGCATCTCATCCGCTCCATCTTTGGCAATTCGCCTTTCCTCGGCCGCATCGTGAGGCTCCATCCCGGCTGGCTGCCGCGTCTTCTCGACCGCGCGCCCGAAACCGCCATGGACGATCTGCTCAAGCGGGTGGAAGCGGCCCGCGACATCGAAAAGCAGGCCGATGTCATGGCAGAGCTTCGCCTCGCAAAGGCGGAAGCGGCCCTCCTGATCGCCATGGCGGATATCACCGGCACCTGGCCGCTGGAACAGGTGACGGATGCGCTCACCGCCTTTGCGGATATGGCGGTGGAGAGTTCTGTCGCCTGGCTTCTGCGGAACGCGGCTACGCGCGGCCAAATTCTCCGCACGCCCGATGAGGTGACCCAGGAAGGCTCCGGCCTCGTCATTCTCGGCATGGGAAAATACGGTTCGCGCGAACTGAACTATTCGAGCGATATCGATATGGTCGTCTTCTACGAGCCGGGTCAGTTGCCGCTGAAGGAAGGGCTCGACGATGGCGATTTCTTCGTGCGGTTGACCAAGGACCTCGTGAAGCTGCTGCAGGAGCGGACGGCGGAGGGCTATGTCTTCCGCACCGACCTGCGCCTGCGCCCCGATCCCGGCGGTACGCCCGTCGCGGTATCGCTGCCCGCTGCCGAAAGCTATTACGAGAGCCGCGGCCAGAACTGGGAACGCGCCGCCTTTATCAAGGCGCGGCCGATCGCGGGCGACATAGAAGCGGGTGAGCGCTTCCTGAAATTGCTGACGCCCTATATCTGGCGCAAGAATCTCGACTTCGCCGCCATCGACGACATTCACTCGATGAAGCGGCAGATCCACGCGGTCGGCGGCCATGCGGTCGTTGCGGTGGCGGGCCACAATATCAAGCTCGGGCGCGGCGGCATCCGCGAGATCGAGTTCTTCGTGCAGACGCAGCAATTGATCGCGGGGGGGCGCGACCACGATCTGCGCGGGCGCCAGACCTGCCCGATGCTCGACGAACTGGCGGAGAAGAAGTGGATCGCGCCGGAAACGGCGGAAGAGCTGAAAGAGGCCTATCGCTTCCTGCGGACGCTCGAACACCGCGTCCAGATGATCGATGACGAGCAGACCCATTCATTGCCCTCGACGGATGAAGGGCTCGATCACGTCGCCTGCTTCATGGGATTTGCAAGCCGTGAAACCTTTTCCGAAGCGCTGACGGCGCGCCTTGAATGCGTGCGCGATCATTACGCCAAGCTTTTCGAAACGGCACCGCCGCTCGGCGAGGAGGGGGGCAGCCTCGTCTTCACGGGAACGGAGGACGACCCCGAAACGCTCGAAACATTGCGCGGTCTCGGGTTCACGCGGGTTTCCGAAATGTCGGAGGCGATCCGCGGCTGGCATACCGGCCGCTTTCCCGCCACGCGGGCGACGCGCTCGCGCGAGTTGCTGACGAGCCTGATGCCGGAGCTGCTGCGCGCCCTCTCGCGCACGGCCAATCCCGATACGGCCTTCGACCGTTTCGACAAGTTCCTCACCGGCCTTCCCGCCGGCGTGCAGCTTTTCTCGATGCTCTATTCAAATCCGCATCTGCTCGATCTGCTGGCGGGCATATGCGGAACGGCGCCGCGTCTTGCGCGCTATCTGAGCCAGAATCCGCGTGTGCTGGAGGCGGTTGTCGATCCGAACTTCTTCAAGGTTCTGCCGGGCCGCGATGAATTGAACCGCAGCCTTGCCGACGAGCTCGCCCATGCCGAGGACTATCAGGATGTGCTCGACTTCGCGCGCGTCTGGGCGCGCGAATATCGTTTCCGCCTCGGCGTGCGTGTGCTGTCGGGCAGTGCCGATGCGGAGGAGGCGGGCCCCGCCTATGCCGCCCTCGCATCCGAACTCGTGGCCGCACTCGCGCCCGCCGCGGAGAGCAAGGTGGCGGAAAGGCATGGCCGGATTCCCGGCGGCCGCTTCTGCGCCGTCGCCATGGGAAAGCTCGGCAGCGAGGAGATGAGCGCGAGCTCCGACCTCGATCTGATCGTGATCTACGATCTGCCGGATGGCGACGCGGAGTCCGATGGCGAGCGGCCGCTCCATGCCTCGCAATATTACGCGCGTGTCTGCCAACAGCTCATCACCGCGCTCACGGCGCCGACGGCGGAAGGCAAGCTCTACGAGGTCGACATGCGGCTCAGGCCCTCCGGCAATGCCGGACCTATCGCGACTTCCTTCAGCAGTTTCGTCGCCTATCAGGAGACGGAAGCCTGGACATGGGAGCACATGGCGCTGACCCGCGCCCGCGTGATATCCGGCCCGGCCGAACTGCGCGAGCGGATCGAGAAGGCGATTGCCGACACGATCCTCACGAAGCGCGACCCGAAGAAGATCGCCACGGATGTCGCCGAGATGCGCGCTCGCCTTGCGAAGGAGAAGCGCAGCGAAAATCCGTGGGAGATGAAGCATGTGCGCGGGGGACTCGTCGACATCGAGTTCATCTGCCAGTATCTGCAGCTCGTCCACGCGCATGAGCATCCGGCGATCCGCCACCCGCATACGCGCACGGCGCTTGCGCGCATTGCGGAGGAGGGGCTGCTGCCCGCGGACACGGCCGACATGCTCGTCCGCGCCATCGGCCTCAACCATAATCTGACACAGGTCATCCGCATCTGCGTCGAGGGCGTGTTCGATCCTGCCGAGGCGCCGAGCGGCCTGAAGTTCCGCCTCGCCCGTGCGGGCGACGTGCCGGATTTCGCTACCCTCGAGGCCGAACTCATCGAGAGCCAGCGCCGTGTGCGCGAGGCCTTCGACGCAATCGTCGTCGCCGCCTCTGGCTGATTACTTGCACCGCCGAAGCGCCGGCCGGGGCGGGCCGCGTTAACCCTGACGGGGCGGCGCGTGTCCGATATCAGACATTCCCCGGTCTTTCTTGGTTAACGCAGGATTCCATCCGGCAGGAGCCTGCGTTTGCCCGGCGCGAAGCGTGCCAATCCGGTACGCTTCCGATCGGGCGGTGTGTGGGGTTAGGACGCATGGAGCGTCGCGATGCAGTCGTGATCGGAGCCGGGCTCAACGGGCTTGTCGCCGCCGCCTATCTGGCGCGCGCGGGCCTCGATGTGCTGGTGCTCGACCGCGCCTCGTCGCCCGGCGGTATTGCCCTGCCATATGAGATTGCGCCGGGCTTCGTGTTGCCGCGTTACACGCTCGGCAGCGGCGGCCTGCCGCCCCGTATCGCCGCCGATCTCGATCTCGCACGACACGGCCTCCGCTTCATCCGCGCCGAGGGCAGCGTCGCCTGTTTCCCCGGCGGCGCCTATGTCGCGAGCTATCGCGACGGTATCGTGCATCGCAGAGAACTCGCCCGTCATTCGCGCCGCGATGCCGATGCCTGGACGCGCTACCGCCGCGACATGTTGCGGGCAGCGCGAGGTCTTGCGCCACTCCTGACGCGTGCTGCGAAGGCCCCGTTCGGGGGCCTGTTCGCGGGACTTCGCGCGCAGCTCGCGCTTGCCGACCGCATTGCCGCTCTGCCGCCTGCCGATCTCGCGGCCATGCTGCGGCTCTGGACGATGTCCGCCTCGGACTATCTCGACGATTATTTCGAAGCACCGGAAATCAAGGCGCATCTGGCCGCCGCGGCGCTGATCGGCGGCACGCTCGGACCGTCATCGCCGATGAGCGCATCGCGCCTCGTATGGCCCTGGCTGTCGGAAACGGGCGATGCCATGGGCGGCGCGCCCGACACGCTGATGCCGCAAGGCGGCACAATTGCGCTGCTGCAGGCGCTGACGGCCGCGGTGGAGGCCGGCGGCGGCACGATCCGCCTCGAAGCGGAAGTCACCGATGTTCTCATCAAGGACGGCAGGGTGCGCGGCGTCGAACTCGCGAATGGCGAGACGATCGGCGCCGGTGCGGTGCTTTCGGGCCTCGACGTGAAGCGGAGTTTCCTCAGCCTCTTCCGCTGGAAGGATCTGCCGGATGGTTTGGTGGAACGTGTCGGCCGCGTCCGCATGAAGGGCGTTGCAGCCAAGGTGAATATCGCGCTCGATGCCATGCCGGACTTTCCGGGCCTGCCGGAAGGCTGCCCTTCTCTTGGCGGCGGATTGCGCCTTGCAGGCACGATCCCTGCCATGGATCGCGCCTTTGCCGACTGGCGCGAACGTATGCCGCCGCGCGATCCCGTGATCGATGTGTTGATCCCCTCGATTACCGATCCGTCGCTTGCGCCGCCCGGCCGGCATGTGCTCTCCGCACTGGTGCAATTCGTGCCGGGGGAATTGCACGACGGGACCTGGACGGTGGAGCGCCGCGATGCCCTGCGCGACCTCGTGACGGCGCGCCTTGCGGAAGTGAGCCCCGGCATCGGCAAGCACATGCTCGCCTGCGAGGTGCTGTTGCCGGGGGATATCGAGGATGAAGTGGGGCTGACTGGCGGCGATCTCGCCTATGGCGAGGCAACGCTCGACCAGTTCTTCGCGAACAGGCCTTTCCCCGGACAGGGTGGTGCGTCGACGCCGCTGCGGAACTTCTATCTCTGCTCGCCCAGTGCCCATCCCGGCCCCTTCGTCATGGGTGCGCCGGGCGCGAATGCCGCCGCCGAAGTCCTCACCGCTCTGAAGGGGAGGGGCTGAGACATGAACCGGGACGGCAATACATACGATGCGATCGTGATCGGCGCGGGACATAACGGCCTGGTCGCCGCCGCGCGTCTTGCCCGGGCAGGACGCCGCGTTCTCGTGCTTGAAGCGGGCGAGGCGGCGGGCGGCGCCGCGGCGACGTCGGAGATCGTGCCGGGTTATGCGGCGCCCGCTGTGGCTCACCTCGTCGATGCTTTCCCGAAGCGGATCGAACGCGAGTTGAAACTGCCGAAGCAGGGATTGCGCTATGCCGCGCGCGATATCCCGACCGTCGCGCTCGATCCCGATGGCGACCATCTGCTGCTCCCGCGTAACCGAAGAGAGTTCAAGCGCTTCGCGAGCCGCTTGCCGCGCGATGCGGAAGCTTATCGGAACTACGTCGCCTTGCTGCGGGCGCAGGCCGCCTTGATCGAGCCGCTGCTCGGAGAGACGCCGCCCGATCTTCACGACGCGGGCGCGCTGCGCAGCCTCTTCCGCCGTCTCGTCTGGCGCAGTGCGCTTTCCGGCCGGGCAGGCTTGCAAAGCCTGATGCGGAACTTGCCGGAAAGTATCGGCGACCGCCTCGATGCCGAATTCGAGTCCCCGCTTCTGAAAGGCGCACTCGCCTTCGATGCAACGCTTGGCGGCGCGGAAGGGCCCTATGCGCACGGCACGTCGTTCCGCGCCGTCTGGCGCGAGGCGCTGCGGATGCAGGGGCAGGGACTTCGCCAGATCGCGGGCGGGCCGGGCGCGCTCGTTCAGGCGCTTGCTGCGATCGTTTCGGCGGGCGGCGGCGAGCTGCGCGTCAATTCCCCGGCAGCGCGCATCTTCGTCGAGAACGGTGCCGCCGCTGGCGTCGAGCTTGCAGACGGCACGGTGCTGCGCGCCCCGCTCATGTTGTCGGCGATCAATCCGCGCATTACGCTCCTCGATCTTCTGGGCGCGAACCGGGTGGAAACGCATGAGGCGCTGGAACTGAGCCGCGCGCCACGCCCCGGCACGACGGCGAAACTCAACCTCGCGCTTGAACGCATGCCCATATTCACCGGACTTGCAGCCGAGCATCACGGAGCGCGCCTCCTCATCGCGCCGTCGCTGGACGAGGTCGAGGAAGCCGCTTCCTCCTGCCGCGAGAACCGCCTGACCTCCGCGCCTCTGCTGGAACTGCATCTGCCAAGCCTTGCCGACCCGTCGCTTGCGCCGGAAGGACAGCATATTCTTTCCGTGATCGTGCATTACACGCCTTACGAGGCGGAAGGCGGATGGTCTATGCAGCGCGAGAGCTTCGTGCAGAAAGTCGTGCGGCGGATCGCGGCATTTGCGCCGGGCGTCGAGGAGGCGATGATCGCGGGTGAAATCCTGACGCCGCCGGATATCGAGCGGAAATACGGACTTGCAGGCGGCGACTGGCATCAGGGCGACCTTCGCCTCGACCACCTGTTCGCGTTCCGGCCTTCGCCCGTCTTCGGACGCTACGAAACGCCGGTGGCCGGGCTTTATCTCTGCGGCGCGGGCAGCCATCCGGGCGGCGGCGTGACGGGACTGCCGGGCTGGATCGCCGCCGGTGTGGCGATGGAAAACGGGGAGGGCGCCCGATGACGCCGGACACGCTTCCCCGCGCCGAAGAGGAACAGATGGACGCGCTGCATGATACTGCCGCGCCGGCGAATGCCCCCGATCCGGCGGATGAGCGCGCAGAGGTCGATCCCGCACTCTTCGAGGAAGAGGGAAGCGAGCCGCCGTTTGCCCGCGCCGTGCGGACAACGCCGCTTCATCTCGAAACCGCCGCCGAAAGCCGCACCAATCGATGGACCGCGTGGAATGGCTATACCGTGCCGCGTGTGTTGACCGACCTAGGCGACGAATATCGCGCGCTGCGCGGCGCGGCGGCGCTGATGGACCTGTCGCCTCTCGTCAAATACCGGATTTCGGGGCGGGATGCGCTCGCCTATCTCGAGCGGCTTTGCGCCGTCTCCGTCGCCACGCTCGATATCGACCGGTTGCGCCATGTGATGTTCTGCGAGGGCAGCGGCATGGTGCTGGGCGACGGTCTGCTCTTCCGGCTCGGCGCCGACGATTATCGCCTGGTGACGGAGGAAACCCATCTTGCCTGGCTGATCGACAGCGCGGAGGGCTTCCGCGTTCGCGTGGAGGATGTGAGCGCAACGCTCGCCGTACTTTCGCTTCAGGGTCCGCTGTCGGCCTTGCTGCTCGCCGAACTCGGCATCGGCGATGCCGCCATGCTTGAGCCTTTCGCTGCACGCTGGATCGCGCTGGGCGGCATGCCTGTCTATGCGAGCCGGAGCGGCGCAACCGGCGACCTCGGGTATGAACTCTGGTGCGACGCGGAGGATGCGCCGCATGTCTGGCGTGCATTGATGGCGAAGGGCGCGGCCTTCGGTCTTCGCCCGGCGGGCTTTGCGCTGCGCGAACTTGCGAGGCTCGAAGCGGGCTATCCGCGTGCCGGTCGCGATTATCTTTCCGCCTTCGCGGCCATCGACCCGGCGGACGCATTGCCGCCCGCCGCGATCTGGCCGCATTTTGTGCCCGACCCCGCCAAGGGTCTTTTCAATGGCGGAACTGCGCTTCGTTCCATGCAGGGCGAGGCGCCTGCCCGCCGCCTTGTACGCCTTGCCGTGCAAGGGCTGGAGCCGGTGCGGTTCGCCGCTATTTCCGCAGGCGGGGCACCTGTTGGCCTTGCCACAAGCGCGGGTTTCTCGCCCGCTCTCGGCGCGAATATTGCGCTCGCTCTGCTGGACGAGAGGGCGGTGCGGTCTGGCGATCTGTCCGTACTGGCGGAGCGCCGGGCGGGCCTCTCTGTCGGCGAAAGCCGCCTTCCGGCCCGGATTCTGGCCGGGCCGGTCTTTTCTCACCCCCGCCGCTTCGCCGTTCCAGCTCCGTTCCGGCCCTGATTTTTTCTGCCATTTTCCGACGGATTCCCGTGTCCCGGCCGTTTGAATAGGTAAGGACGGCGGTATCCCCGCCTGCGCTTCCCTGATGCGGCGGCGGTTCCTTGTTCAGCTCCGGGGGACGGAAACTGGAAAAAGGACGACTGAGATGAAGAAACTCAAATATGGACTGCTCGGAACGGCAGCGGCCCTTGCGCTCGCGATGACGGTTCCGGCCCTCTCTCACGCCGAGCCCGGCAAGCGCGGACATGGCGGCATGTTCTTCGGGATGACCGAGGACGGCGAAATCTCCTGGGACGCCTTCCGCGCTGCGGCCGAAAAGCGCTTCGAGGCCATGGACAAGGATGGCGACGGTTTCCTGACCAAAGAGGAGATGTCCGCCGCTCGCGAGCAAATGCACGAGACGTTCAAGGAGCACCGCGGCGATCCCGCCGAACGCTTCGCGGCCATGGATGCGGACGGCGATGGCAGGGTCACGCTGGAAGAAATGAAGCAGGCAGCGGCAGAGCGCAAAGGTGGCGAACTTTCCGAGCGCCACGCCGGCTGGACGGAGAAGTTCTTCGAGAAGGCCGATACCGATGGCGACGGCGCGCTGACGCTCGAGGAAATGCAGGCCGCGAAGCAGACGATGCGCGACGGCAAGGGTGAAGCCAAGCGCGAGGGCCCGAAGGATGGCAAGCGCGGCGATCATTTTGCCCGCCTCGATACGGATGGCGATGGCAGGGTATCCAGGGACGAGTTCCTGGCGGGCGCCGACCGGATGTTCGAGCGGCTCGACCGCAACAGCGATGGCAAGATCGAACGTGGCGAAGGTCGCGAAAAGCGCTGATGCGGGGATGAAACACCTGCCGAAGCCCGCTAGGCTTCGGCAGGACATGCCCGAATGGGTGAAGGGCGCCGGCATGAGCCGGGGCCCTTTGCCTGCGTCGGCAGGTCATGGCAGGAGAGGAAGCGGGCGCGTGAAGGAAGCGTCGGACGACGAACTGGTTGCCGCTGTCGCAAAGGGCGACGGGGCCGCCTGCAGCCTGCTGATGGAGCGTCATCTCGGGCGCACCGTCGCGCTGGCCCGGCGCATGATGGGCAATCAGGCCGATGCCGAGGAGGTGGCGCAGGAGGTTTTTCTGCGGGTCTGGACCCATGCGGAGCGCTGGGAGCCGGGCAGGGCGCAGTTCTCGACATGGCTCCACCGCGTTGCGACCAATCTCTGCCTCGACCGGCTTCGCCGCCGGCGCGGTACGGTCGATATCGACGACATGCCCGACCTCGTCAGCGAAGAGCCGGGGCCGGACCGCAGGCTGGAGGCGGATGAACTTGCCGCCCGCGTCGAGGCGGCGCTCCAGCAGCTGCCGGAGCGGCAGCGGGCCGCGATTGCGCTTTCGCATTATCAGGGCTTGAGCAATACCGAGACCGCGGAAATTCTCGCTGTCAGCGTCGAGGCGGTCGAATCGCTGTTGTCGCGCGGGCGCCGCCAGTTGCGGAGCCTGCTTGCGACGGAAAGAGACGAATTGTTGCGTTTAAAGGAAACAAGTGCCTGAGGCGCTTTATTCGGAATTGAGACGATGGACAAGGAAATCACGCTGGAAAGATTCGCTGCGATCGTCGATGCCTATGGGGCGTCGCCGGAGCGCTGGCCCGCGCCGGAACGCAGCGCGGCCGATGCGCTTCTCGCTGCATCGGCCCCTGCGCGCGCGCTTCTCGCCGAAGCGCGGATGCTGGACGGCCTGCTTGCCGCCGCACCGCTGGAGGCACCTTCCGATGCTCTTGTCGAACGGTTGATGGCGGCGCGCCCGCGCGCCCTTGCGGCTCTGGCGCCGGCCGCGAAACCCCGCGGGCTCTTCCGCGAACTGGTCGATGCGATCTGGCCTTACGGATCGCCCGCGCTGCCGACCGGCGCCCTTGCGGCGTCCATCATGCTCGGCGTTGCGCTTGGATCGGTGTCCGAGATTTCCGTACTGAACGGTAGCGCGACCGCGACTGCGGCTGCCGAGACGGAAACGGGCGACCGCCTGATTTCGCTGGCATTGGCCGACGTCACCTGGCCCGAGGAGTGGATACAATGAGCGAGATGAACCCCGCGCCCACCGGAAAGCCCGAGCGCCGCTGGCTCGGTCCGGCCTTTCTCGTATCGCTGGCCTTCAATCTTTTTCTGGTGGCGCTGATCTCGGTTGCCCTTGTCAAGGGACCGCCCGGCGGCGAGTTTGGCCCGACACCCCCCGGCCAGGGTGCGGCGTTGCTGCATGGCGCCTTCAAGGAATTGCCGGAAGAAGACCGGAAGGAAATCCGCCGCGCCATGCGGGAGAAATTCCGCGAGATCAGGCCCCATTTCAGCGAAATGCAGGACGCACGAGAGGCCTTGGCCGACGCAGTTGCGGCCGAACCTTACGATGAGAGCGCGGTGCGTGCCGCCTTCGACGAAATGTCGCGCGCCATGATGGCGATGAGCGACATGGGCCGCGACGCCATGCTCGATGGATTTGCCCGTCTCTCCCCCGAACAGCGCCAGCGCGTGGCCGATGCCATGCGCAAGGACAGGGACCGCATGAAGATACTCATGCGCGGGCGTGACGGCGATTCCAGCATCGACATAAGGCGCGACATGCCGCCACCCCCCATGCCTCCGATGGAAGAGTGACAGCCTCGCCCGTGCTGGCTGTATAGTCTTCCGGCGGGAAAGCCGGGGGCGAGACGGAATGAGCTGGTATCACGAGAGCATGTATGATGCCGGCCGTGCCGCGGGCAGCCTGTGGGAGGAAACCGCACCGCAGCTCGCTCCCGGCATCGACCTCGGCCCGGCGGGAGACGGGAATTGCGATGTCGCCATTATCGGCGGCGGCTACACGGGACTTTCCGCGGCGCTCCATCTCGCGCGCGACTTCTCAATCGATGTGCGCCTTCTCGAAGCGGGTCCGCTCGGCTGGGGCGCGTCGGGCCGCAATGGCGGCTTTTGCACGTTGCCGCCCATGGCATTGTCGCTCGGCGGGCTTGTCGCGCGTTATGGCGGGGAGGAGGCGCGGCGCTTCATCGATACGCAACGCGAAGCGATTGCTTTTGTGCGGAGCTTCGCCGAAACGGAGGCGATCGATATCGAGCTGCAGGGCGAAGGTGAGCTGCATGTTGCTCATGCGCCTTCGCGTTTCGTGGAACTCGAAAAGGAACGAGATCTCCTCTCCCGCGTCTTCGGCATCGATGCACCGCTTTATCGCCGCGAGGAAGTGGCCGAACGCTTCTACGATTCGCGCGAGCAATTCGGCGCGCTACTGATGCCTCTGAGCTTCGGCCTCCACCCGCTGCGTTTCGCGCGCGGACTGGCCGCTGTTGCGGCACGCGCGGGTGCAAGGCTTCATGGCCGTTCGCCCGTCATCCGCTGGGAAAGGGAGGGGCAGCGGCACCGCCTCACTACGCCTTCCGGCACGATCACCGCGTCGCGCGTGCTCGTTGCGACCAACGGATTCACGCGTGAGCCCATGCCGGATGCGCTTGCATCCCGCATTCTCCCTGTGATGTCGAATATCATCGTGACGCGCCCGCTGACGGAAAGCGAACTTGCCGCGCAAAGCTGGCGGACGGAGAGCCCCTGTGCCAATACGCGCAATCTCCTCTTCTATTATCGCCTGCTGCCGGATCGCCGCTTTCTCTTCGGTGCGCGCGGCGATACGACGGGCACGCCCGAAGACGGATTGCGCATGCGCCGCTATATGGAACGGCGGCTGCGCGAGGTTTTTCCCGGCTGGGCGGATGCTGAAATCACGCATTCATGGCGTGGCTTCGTTTGCATGGGTCTTCGCCGCACCCCCTCGATTGGCGCATTGACGGCGGATCCATCGGTCTTTTTCGCTCTCGGCTATCACGGAAACGGTGTCGCGGCAGCACCCTGGGCGGGGCGCCTTGCCGCTCAACTCATTGGCGGCAAAGCGAAAATCCCGGATATTCCCTTGCCTCTCCGCGGCAAACCGGCCGCCATACCGTTTCCTTCGCTCCGTGGCTGGTATCTTCGTGCGGCTCTCGGCTACTATTGGCTCATGGACCGATAGGACGCGATAGCAGTCTCGAACACGGGCGAAGGAGCTTCGCCGGTGTGGACCTACGCGCGGCAGAGATGCAGGACATCATGAGCGACCGCGAAAGACAGGGGCCGAAGGGCTGGGCCACGCTTGGCGAGTTCAACGCCTTCCTCGCCGAGAATGGCGACATCGACTATCTCGACGCCGTTTTCGTCGACATGTGCGGCACGGTGCGCGGCAAGCGCTTTCCTTCCGAAGAGGCCGACAAGGTTTTCACCTCCGGCGTGCAGATGCCGCAGTCGATCTATTTCTTCGATGTGACCGGCGTCAACGAAGACGTGCTCGGCATGGGCTTCTCCGACGGCGATCCGGACAAGCAATCGCGGCCCGTCGCGGGCTCCATCGTGCCCGTTCCCTGGGCATCGATGAAGCAGGCCCAGGTGCTGATGACCATGCTGGACCAGGACGGTGCGCCGCATATGCTCGAGCCGCGCAACGTGCTCGCCAATGTCGCGAGCAAGTTGTCCGAGATCGGCTTGCGAGCAACGGTCGCCTGCGAATTCGAATTCTACCTGCTCGACAAGGAACTCGACCGGAAGGGCCGCCCGCAGCCGCCCATCAACCCGGCGACGGGCGCGCGCGAAACCGCACATGAGGTCTATGGCATCACCGAACTCGATGGCTTCATGTCGTTGCTGAAGGACATCGACGAGGCGGCGGCGGAGCAGGGGGTGCCTGCATCGGGTGCGACGGCAGAATTCGCCCCCGGCCAGTACGAGATCAACCTCAAGCATGAGGATGATGTCGTGGTTGCCGGCGATCACGCGATCATGCTGCGCCATCTGATCGGCGCCGTGGCGCGCAAGCATAATTTCCTGGCGAGCTTCATGGCCAAGCCCTTCGTCAACCAGACGGGCAATGGCATGCATGTCCATTGCTCGGTGATGGACGAGAAGGGCAACAATATCTTCGACGACGGCACGGATGAGGGATCGATCCGGCTGCGTCATGCGATCGGCGGATTGCAGGCGACGCTGCCCGAGGCCATGGCGATCTTCGCGCCGAACCTCAATTCCTATCGCCGCTTCGGGCCCAATCTCTTCGTGCCGGTGAATGCAAGCTGGGGCTATAACAACCGTTCCGTCGCCTTCCGCGTGCCCAATGGCTCGCCGGACTCCCGCCGCATCGAGCATCGCGTCCCGGGCGCGGACGCCAATCCCTATCTCGTTCTCGCCGCAATCCTTGCCGGCATCCATTATGGCATCGTCAACGAGATCGACCCGGGCGATCCCGCCGAAGGCAATGCCTGCGAGACCATGGACGAAAACCTGCCCTTCTACCTGCCGAGCGCGCTGAAGCGCTTCCGCAATTCCGAAATCATGCGGCGCTACTTCACCGAACTCTATGTCGACGTTTATGCGGAAACGAAGATCCTGGAGTACGAGAAATTCCAGCAGGCGATCTCGCCGCTGGAATATGACTGGTATCTCTAGGAAGCGGCCGCCGGCAGGGTGAAACTCACCGTCGTGCCGACGCCTTCGGTGCTCTCGATGGTGAGCGTGCCGCCATGGAGTTCGACGAGCGAGCGCGACAGGGCAAGGCCGAGACCCGTGCCCTTGTGCTTCTTGGAGTGCTGGCTTTCGACCTGCTCGAAGGGACGGCCGATCTTCGGCAGGGCGCTCGCCGGAATGCCGATGCCGGTATCCTCGACGGCGATGGTGACGACACCGTCTTTCGCCGTGCCTTTCAGATAGATCGAGCCACCGGAAGGCGTGAATTTCACGGCATTCGAGAGCAGGTTCAGCAGCACCTGCTTTACCGCGCGCTTGTCCGCATGCACGACCGGAAGCGGCGGCAGACGATTCTCGATCGTCACGCTCGCCATCTCGGCGCGGCCGGAAACGAGGCGGAGAGACTCTTCCGCGACTTCCTGCACCTCGAGCACCTGGGTCTCAAGCGTCATGCGCCCCGCCTCGATCTTCGACATATCGAGGATGTCGTTGATGAGTTCGAGGAGATGCGTGCCGCTCGCGCGGATGTCGGCCGCGTATTCCTTGTATTTCGGTGAACCGAGCTCGCCGAAAAGACCGGACTCCATGATCTCGGAAAACCCGATAATGGCGTTGAGCGGCGTCCGGAGTTCGTGGCTCATATTGGCGAGGAACTCGGACTTGGAACGGTTTGCGGCCTCGGCGCGCGTCTTTTCGGAGGCATATTTCTCTGCGAGATCGACGAGCTGGCGCGCCTGTTCCTGCAGCTGGCGGCGCGAGGTTTCGAGGTCGCGCACGGTCTTTTCGAGCGCGAGCTTGTTGTCGGTAAGCGCGGTCTCCTGCCGCTTGATGGCGGTGATATCCGTGCCGACATTCACATGACCGCCGCTCTTGGTGCGCCGCTCGCTGATATGGAGCCAGCGCCCGTTCGGCAGGCGGATTTCCATCACGCCCTTGTCCTGCTCGCTGCCGCTTGCGGCGGGCCACGCATCGCCGATGCCGGCCTCCGCCATGATGGCACTGCGGTCGGCTCCGGCGGCCGGGGTGGCGATATCGAGGAATTCGCCGAACTTGCTGTTTGCGGTGACGAGGCGCCCCTCGGCGTCCCAGAGTGCAAAGGCTTCGCCCACGCTTTCGATCGCATCGCGCAGCCGCTCATTGGCTTCGGAGACGCGCTCTTCGGCGAGTTTCTGTTCCGTGATGTCGATGGTGATGCCGACCAGCCGATCGGCGGCCGGAAGGGCCGAAGCCGCACCGGCGCGGCGAAGCCCGGCCGAGCGTCCGCCGCTCCAGACCTGACCCTTGGCATGCATCCAGACCCAGCTTCCATCGGCATGACGCAGGCGGAACGTGACGTCGTAGGAGCGCGAGGCGCGGTTCACGGCCTGCGCGATTTCGTCGATGGCATCCGCGTCATCGGGATGTGCAAGCGCCTTGATCTCGGTCGGCGAAAGCCGCTTCGAAGGCTGCTTCAGCCCTACCATGTCGAACATGGCGGACGACCAGTAGATGCGGTTCTCCCCGATATCCCAGTCCCAGATACCGCAGCGCGCGCCCGCAAAGGCCATGTCGAAGCGGTACTGGTTTTCGACAAGCGCGGCTTCCGCATCGAGTTTCGACTCGCGAAGCCGCACCAGCATATAGGCGATAACGATATAGCCGCCCGAGAGCATCGCCGAAGCGGTCAGCGCGCGGGAGAAACCGTCCTGGGCGAAAAGTACGATGTTGAGCGCGGCAAGCGCTGCTGCAGAAAGCCCCAAGACGAGCCGCGGCAGCAAACCGGCCGGCAGAACGCGCCGCTTCGGCTGGGCGGCTTCCTGCCACCTTGCTGCTTCCTCGCGTGTCGTCGTCGCATCGCTCATGCGCTCGTCCGTCCGCTCCGGGCCTCGGCCCCTTGTGTCACTCACCTGCGGCGCCGCCCCCATACCCTAACATGGGCTACATATATCAATATATGTGGCACCACCGCGTATCGAGCGAATCACCGTTGCTGGAACGATGATTCGGTCTGCGAGTCCCGCTGTCCATAGGCGCTGTTAACTTTTTGTTAACCGATGCAATCGGGACTCACCGGGCATCAGCCGGTTTTGTCCTTAATAGCGGGTTAAGCTGAAGACGAAGTTAATCGTCGCCCTCCCGGCGTGCCACGGCGGGACGGATCAGGCGAGGGTTTTGCTGGCGATTTCGAAGACGTCGCGGGAGAGACCCTCTGTGCCGGCGATCCGCTTCAACTCCTTCTGCATCAGCTTGCGCCGCTTCGCCTCGAACTGCCGCCAGCTCTTGAAGGCACCGAGCATGCGCGCGGCGACCTGCGGATTGAGGCGGTCGAGTTCCAGCACCTTGTCGGCCACGAAACGGTAGCCCGCGCCATCCGAGGCATGGAAGCGCAGCTGGTTCGCATTGGCGAAGCTGCCGACAAGCGAACGAACCTTGTTCGGGTTCTTCATGGTGAAGGCGGGGTGTCCGGTGAGGCGCTTCACTTCGGCAAGCGTGTTCGGCAGATAGGAGAGGGCCTGGATGGTGAACCACTTGTCCATGACGAGATGGTCGCCCTTCCATTCGTCATGGAAGGCGGCCAGCGCTTCCTCGCGCTCGTCGCAATCGATATTCGAGAGCACGGTAAGCGCCGCGATCTTGTCGGTCATGTTGTCGGCCTGGCGGAACTGAGCCGCCGCCAGTGCCAGGCCGTCGCCGCCCGGTGCGGCCGCGAGATAGGAGAGGCAGGCATTGCGCAGTGCGCGCCGCCCCGCCTGTTCGGCATCCGGGCTATAGGCCGCCTTCACTTCCATCCGGTGATAGCAGTCGAGAAGCACATCCTTCGTTTCCGCCGCGACCGACCGGCGCAGTGTTTCGCGCGCTTCGTGGATCGCGTCAACATCGACATCCTCGCCGATGATTTGCGCCAGCGTCTGCTCGCTCGGCAGGAGAATGATCTGCGCCGTGAATTCCGGATCGGCCTTTTTCGCGCGGAGCGTGTCGCGCACCATCTCGGCGAAGCCTGCACCCTTGCGCGGATTGCCTCCCGATTTCAGATTGTCCACCATGCCGGTGAGAAGGCCGGTCGCGTAGCGCTGCGCCGCTTCCCAGCGGTTGAAGCTGTCGCTGTCATGGCGCATCAGGAACACGAGATCGCGTTCCTTGAGATTGGCGTTGAGCTTCACGGGCGCCGTGAAGCCGCGCAGCAGCGACGGCACGGGCTTCTGCGTCACATCGCAGAACCGCCACGTCGCTTCGCGCTCCGTCAGATGCAGCACGCGCGTCTTCGGGCCCGGCTTCTCCTCGCCATCGAGCGTGAGCGGCATGTCCTTGCCATCGGGGCCGACAAGGCCGATGGCGACGGGAATGTGATAGGGCTGCTTCACGCGCTGGCCCGGTGTCGGCTGACAGACCTGGCTCATTTTCAACGTGTAGGTCTTGCGCGCGGCGTCGTAGCGGCCGGAGGCGAGTACTTCGGGCGTGCCGGATTGCGAGTACCAGCGCCGGAATTGTGAAAGATCGAGCTTTGCACCATCGGCCAGCGCGTCGAGGAAATTTTCGACCGTTGCCGCCTCGCCGTCATGCCGCTCGAAATAGAGATCCATGCCTTTGCGGAAGCGCTTCGGCCCCGCCATGGTGTGGATCATGCGGCAAAGCTCGGCACCCTTTTCATAGACGGTCGCCGTGTAGAAATTATTGATCTCGATATAGCTGTCTGGCCGCACGGGGTGGGCGAGCGGCCCGCCGTCCTCCGGGAACTGATGTGCACGGAGAAGCCGCACATCCGAAATACGTTTCACTGCACGCGATCGCATGTCGCTCGTGAATTCCTGATCGCGGAAAACGGTAAGCCCTTCCTTGAGGCAGAGCTGGAACCAGTCACGGCAGGTGATGCGGTTGCCCGTCCAGTTGTGGAAATATTCATGCGCGATGATGGCTTCTATCGCCGCATAATCGGCATCCGTCGCCGTGTCGGGCCGGGCGAGAATATATTTGTCGTTGAAGACGTTGAGACCCTTGTTCTCCATCGCGCCCATATTGAAGGCGCTCACCGCGACGATCATGAAGATGTCGAGGTCGTATTCGCGGCCGAAGCGCTCCTCGTCCCATTTCATGGAGCGCTTGAGGGCTTCCATCGCATAGGCGCAGCGATCCTCGTTGCCCTTTTCGACGAAGATGCGCAGCGTCACCTCGCGGCCCGACATGGTGGTGAACCTGTCTTCGACCGCCGCAAGGTCGCCCGCCACCAGCGCGAAGAGATAGGACGGTTTGGGGAAGGGGTCGTACCATTCGACAAAATGCCGCCCGTCTTTCGTCTTGCCGCTCTTCACCGGATTGCCGTTCGAGAGCAGCACCGGCGTTGCCTTGCGGTCGCCTGTGATGCGCGTGCGGAAGACGGACATCACGTCCGGCCGGTCGAGGTAATAGGTGATGCGGCGGAACCCCTCCGCCTCGCATTGCGTGCAATAGATGCCATTCGAGAGATAGAGCCCCTCAAGCGCCGTATTCTCCTCCGGTGCGCAGGTCGCAACCGTCTCGAGCGTGAAGGTGCCTTCCGGCAGCTCGTGGATGGTGAGTTGCGTATCGCTGAGGCTGTAACGGTTCTTTCCGAGCACCTCGCCATCGAGCTTCACTTCGAGGAGCTTGAGCTTCTCGCCGTCGAGAACGAGCGGCGCCGTGCGGTCCGCCGATTGCGGATTGCGCTCCATCTTCAGCACCGCGTGAACCCGCGTCGCCTTCGGGTCGAGCTCGATATCGAGCTTTACCTCGGCAATGGCGAAAGCGGGCGCCGTATAGTCCTTGAGGCGGATGGGGCGGGGGTCGTCGGTGCGCATGGGGCTCGGTACTCGCGAAGAGGGGCTCGCGGCCTTGATACCGCAAGGCCGTCATTTTCGCGAGGGGAATGGCGGAATTGGGGCGGCAGGCTTACTCCGCCGGCCCCATGATGCTGGTCACGATGGCGTCGGCATCGTTCGCGATCGCCATGACCTCATCCGGCAGGTTTTCCGGGTTGTGCCGTGCATAGTCGGCAAGACGGCGCAGCAGGACGAGAAATTTGGGCGAAGCGGCGATCACCTTTGCCTGCAGTTCCACGCGGTCCGGCGTGAGATCATATTCGACCCCCGGTACGCGCCAGCCGCCGCCTTCGTGACTGCCCGTGACGACCACAGGATGCGTGCCCGGAACGGGATGGTTCGAGCATTCATCGGCCGAGCGCCACTTGTTGGCGACCCGCACCACATGCCAGTCCTCCATCTCGGGGTCGAGATGGGAGAGGGTGGCGACTTCCTCGGTTTCGAGTTCCTTCGCCGCGAAATCGCGGCCGAGCCCCACGTCGTAATGGATGCGCAGCGGCTCATCCATGTCCTTCACCCATTGCGGCACGATCCGCTCGATCGTTGCCCAGGTGCCCACCGGGCGCACATAGACCCGCTGGTTTTTGTGGAACTGCGCTTTCGCCATCTGACGAGGAGCCTCCGCCCGAATAGGTGAATCCCGCGGGGATGATGCGCCCGGGGCGGTAAGCAGAGGCTTAAGGAAAATGGCGAATTTCGACCGATCCTCCCAAAAAAGGGCTCTATTCCGCGGGGGCCCCGGGGGGGCGCCCGCCCATGCCAAACCGCGCCATGAGGCCCCTTATCGCGCCACCGGCCCGTGCGGCCTTTGCCCGCGCATCTTCCATCAGCGTATAGGCGACCGGGACGACGACGAGCGTCAGTGCCGTGGAGGAGACGAGGCCGCCGATCACGAGAATGCCCATGGCGTTTCGGAACTCCGCGCCCTGGCTCGTCGACAGGGCGACCGGGATCAGCCCGCAGACGGTCGCGATCTGCGTCATCAGCACCGGGCGGAGACGCACCGGCCCCGCCTTCGCCACCGCCTCGCGCACGCTCGCGCCCGCATCGCGAAGCTGGTTCGTGTAGTCGACGAGCAGAATGCCGTTCTTCATCACGAGACCCATCAGGGCGAGCAGCGCGATCTGGCTGAACATGGTCATTTCCTGACCGGAAATCTTCAGCGCAATGAAGGCGCCCGCAAAGGAGAGCGGCGCCGAGAGCATGATGATCGCGGGCTGGGCGAAGCTGTTGAACTGCGAGGCGAGGATCATGTAGAGCGCGATCAGCGCCAGCATGAAAGCGAAACCGATAGCTGCGCCCGTTTCCTTCATCCGCTTCGAGCGGCCCTCGGCGCTCCATGAATAGCCCGCCGGCAGGTCGAGCTCGTCGAGATAGCGCTCGACTTCGGCGGAGGCGGGGCCAAGCGCTGCGCCTTGCGGATTATTGGCAAGAATGGCAATGCGCCGCGCACGGTTCTGCCGCTCGATCTGGGCCGGCCCTTCGGCAACGTCGAAGCGCGCCACGTTCGACAGGTCGATCAGGCTGCCATTCGCGGCACGCACCTGGATGAGCGAGAGCTTCGATATATCGTCGCGCTGGTTTTCCTCGAGGCGCACGCGTACGTCGTAGCGCTGGCCGTACTCCTCGAAACTGCCGGCTTTCATGCCACCCACCGTCGCGCGCACGGTTTCGGCGAGCGCGCGCACCGGCACGCCGAGATCGGCCGCGCGGCGGCGATCCACCTGAACCTGCACTTCCGGTTTGCCAGAATCGTAGCTCGTCTTCGAGTCCGCGAAGAGGGGGCTCTGCCGCATCCGGGCGACGACCTGGTTGGCCCTGGTTTCGAGCACGGCAAGGTCCGGACCCTGCAGCACATACATCATGGCGTAGTCGGCAAAGCCGCCGCCGGAAATCCACGGCACGTCGGCAAGCGAGATGTGTTTGGCCTCCGGCGCCGCCCGCTGCATGGCGATGCGCGTCTCGTCCATGATCGGGATGAAGCTCACGTCGCGCGCGTCTTTCGCCGTCAGGCCGACATAGAACGATGCCTTGTTGACGCTTTGCTGCGTATCGGAGCCGATCGTGTAGAAGACGGTGGTAACTTCCCTGACGCCGGCCACCGCCCGGGCGACGCGCGAGGCGACGATCCGGGTTTCCTCGATGCCGGCGCCGAAGGGCAGCTCGACGGTTGCAAGGAACTCGGCGCGGTCGGCGCGGGCGTCGAAGGCGGAAGGGATGGTGCGCGCAACGAAGACGGCAACGAAAAGTGAGGCAATCGCGATCAGCACCACGGCCCAGCGCGCGCCGAGCGCCCAGGTGAGCACCTTGCCGTAGAAGCGGTCGAGCGCGTCATAGGCATCGTTGAAGAAGCGGGCGAGGCGATTGTAGTTCGCAGGGTCCGTTTCGCCGGGCTTCAGCGTACGCGAGCAGAGCATCGGCGTCAGTGTCAGCGAGACGAGAAGCGACACGAGCACGGAAAAGGTAATTGCCAGTCCGTACTGGAAGAAGAAGCGTCCGACCACGCCTTCCATGAAGGCGATAGGCACGAAAACGGCGCAGATCGAAAATGTCGCCGCGAGTACCGCAAGTCCCACCTGCTTCGTGCCTTCGGAGGCGGCCTGCATCGGCGGCATGCCTTCCTCAAGCTTGCGATAGATGCTCTCGAGAACCACGATGGCATCGTCCACCAGCAGACCGACCGCGAGCGACAGCGCCATCAGCGTCATCAGGTTGATGGTGAAATCCATCACGTAGAAGGAAAAGAAGGTGGCGATCAGCGATGTCGGCATCGCAATCGCGACGATCAGTGTGGCGCGGAGCGAAAGCAGGAAGGCGAGGGTAACGATAACGACGAGAACGATACCGAGCTGGATATCGACGAAGACGTCTTCCGCCGACCCTTCGATGAAGACCGCCGTGTCGCGCGCGGTCACGATGTCCACGCTCTCCGGCGCGATCTTGCGAACCTGCTCGAGTTCGGCACGCACGGCGCGGGCGACTTCCACCGTATTGCGGCCCGATTGCTTTCGGATTTCGAGCGAGACGCCGCGCTTGCCGTTCAGTTCGGCATAGGAACGTTCATCCGCCATGCCGTCTTCGACACGCGCAACATCGCCGATGGTCGTCGGCGCGCCATCCTGCCGGAACGCGACGAGAATGCTGCGGAAGTCGGAAACATTCGCGACCTCGCCCTTCGTCTTCATCGAGAACTCGGAAAGCCCGCCCGGCGTTTCGAGGCGCCCTCCCGGAATTTCCGCATGTTCGCGGCGGATCGCTGCCGTCACGTCTTCGGCGGTCACGCCATAGGCGCGCATCTTCACCGCATCGAGCCAGATACGCACCTCGCGGTCGCGCCCGCCGACGATATCGATGGAGCCGACGCCCGAGATTCGCTGCAGCCGCTCCTTCACCGTCTTGTCGGCAAAGTGGGTGAGATCGCGGATCGGCAGATCGCCCGCGATCATCACCGACATGATGGCCTGTGCGTCCGGGTCGACCTTCTGGACGATCGACTGCTCGGCGTCGAGCGGCAGCCTGGCACGGGCGAGGGCGACCTTGTCGCGGACGTCCTGCGCCTTCACATCGACGTTCTCGTCGAGCTCGTACTGAATGACGACCTGGGAAAGGCCTTCCGCGCTGGTGGATGAGAGCGTCTCGATACCCGATGTCGTATTGACCTGTTCCTCGATCGGATCGGTGACGTCGCTTTCGATGGCCTCGGGCGAGGCGCCTTCGAGCGTCGTCGTTACCGAGACGACCGGAAACTCGACTTTGGGAAAGAGATCGACGCCGAGCCGGCCGAGCGAGATCCAGCCGAGAACGACGAGGGCGCCGATGACCATGACCGCGAAGACGGGACGGCGGATCGATACGTCGGAAATCCACATCGGAACTCTCTCCCCCTGCGCTTCAGCGCGTTTCCGTCGTGCCGGTTCCGCCGCTCGCGGCGGTAAGATCGGCGGCACCCGGCCGCACCTCGATGCGGACAGGCATCCCCTCGACGAGAAGCGGCAGGTTCGGGCCCGAAAGCGTCGTGTCGCCTTCCTTGAGGCCTTCCAGTATTTCGACCCGCGTGGCGTCGATCTGACGGACCGCGACATTGACGCGTTTCGCCTTGCCCTCTTCGGCAATGAAGACATAGCGCGCCGCCTCCGTGCCGAGCAGCGCCGTGCGCGGCAGCGTCAGCACATGGCGCGGCTGCGGATGCACCTCGACGCGCACGAAGAGACCGGGCTTTACTTCATAATCTTCATTGCGGATCGGCAGGCGGATTTCAACCGAGCGTGTGACGTGATCCACGCGGTCGTTGATGATCGCCACATAGGACTCGTAGGACCGGTCGATGCTGTCGACATAGATCGTCGCCTTGGTGCCGAGCTCGAATTTCGAGAGATAGATTTCCGGCACGTTCACGATCGCGGCCACGATGTCGATCTTCATGATTTCAAGGACGCCGCCCGGCCCACCCATGCCGCCCATGCGGGTTGCCATGAACTTGCCTTCGTCCACATCGCGCGCCGTGATGACGCCGTCGAAAGGCGCAGTCACGACGCAGTCGTCGAGCATCTGCTGCGCGGAGGCAAGCTGCGCCTTTGCCATGCCGAGCCGCGCCGTGGCGGTGTCGCGCCCGCGCCGCGCATCGTCGAGATTGCCGCTCGATACGAAACCTTTCTCGTGGAGTTCGGAGGAGCGGTTGAAGGCCTTCTGCGCATTGCGAAGATCGGCCTCGGCAAGCTTCACCTGATTTTCGAGTTCTGCGACCTTGAGCTTCCATTCCGCATCGCGCGTGCGAAAGAGAGGCTGCCCCTCCTTCACGCGGTCGCCGACGCGCACGAAGATTTCCTCGATGATGCCATCGACCCGCGGGCCGAGCGGGGTCGTCTTGTGGGCGGCGATGGTGCCTGTGCCCGTCACCGGCTCTGCCAGTTCTTCCTGCCGCACCGTTTCCGCGAAAACGGTGATCGCGTCCTGCCCCGTCTCGGCCGCGTCTTTGGGTGCATCCTCTCCGCAGGCTGAAAGCGCCATCGCGGCCAATGCCAGCACGGGAAACCATTTCGCCCGGAATAACATCTGTCTTGAACCTCGCCCCGGTCCCGGCGATGGCCGGGAGAACTTGTACCTTGTTATAGTATCCTTGGTTACGATATAGAGGAAGCGGATTCACGAGAGGCCTTTCATGAGTGCCGGCAAGGCAAAAATCGAGCCCGATCAGGAGTTCGGCTGGTTGCAGCGCGATGTGTACCGGCTCTTTCAGCGCGCCTGGGACCGGCATTTGCAGGCTTCCGGCACGGGCATCAACGTGGCCCAGTCCCGCGTTCTCGCCGAACTTCGCCAGCGTGACGGCCTCACCCAGACCGAGCTGGCCGACCTCGTGATGATGGAAAAGGCGCCGCTCGGCCGTGTCATCGACCGGATGGAGGAGGTGGGCCTCGTCACCCGCCGCGCCGACCCGGCCGACCGCCGCGTCCGGCGCGTCTATCTGACCGATGCACTGGACCGCCTCCACGACCCGCTCTGGGAAGCCGCTTTCGCCATGTTCGGCACCGCCCTCAAGGACTTCACGCCCGAGGAATACGCAACGCTGGTTGCCTTGCTCCAGCGCATCAAGGCGAACCTCGAAGCGGCAGACGGGCAGGGCGATGCACCATCGCTCTGAGGCTTGAGCGCTGTGCGCGGTTCGGCCTAACATAATCAATGCGCAAACTTGTCCTTCTGATTCTGGCTGCATTGTCGGCGATGGCGCTTTGGGCCGCCCTCGTTTTGACAGGGGCGGTCGTCGGCTGGTGGCGCGCCGACCCAGGCCCTCGCGAGGATGTGGCGTCGTTCTTCTCGACATCGGTTGAGGCAATCGACGCGGCGGAGCAGGGCGCGGTCGCCTTCGTTCTGATCGAAAAGGGCGATGTCTTCGGCGAACATTATGTTTCCGCCGGCGAGCCCGTCACGCGCGACACGCTGTTCCAGCTTGCTTCGCTCAGCAAATGGGCGACGGCGCTCGGCGTGATGAAGCTGGCCGCGGATGGAAAGCTCGACCTAGATGCGCCCGTAGCGCGCTATCTGACGCGCTGGCAGCTTCCTGAAAGCGAATATGGAACGGAGGGGGTCACCGCGCGGCGGCTCCTGTCCCATACCGCGGGCCTGACGGACGGCCTCGGCTATCTCGGCTTCGAGCCGGGCACACCCGTTCAGACGCTCGAGGCATCGCTGACGGAAGCGGCAGACCCCATGCCCGGCGCCGACGGGCGGACCCGTGTTGGCCTCACGCCCGGCAGCGCCTGGAGTTACTCGGGCGGCGGCTATGGGCTGCTCGAACTTCTGATCGAGGAAATCTCGGGCGATCCCTTCGACACTTATATGAAGCGTGAAGTCTTCGCGCCGCTCGGCATGTCGCATGCGACCTTCGATCTGGCGGAAGCGGAGAGGGCGGGGCTCGCCCCTTGCTTCGACGCGGATGGCGCGCCATGCGCCTATCGCCGCTTCGCCGCGCCCGCCGCCGCTTCGCTCCATGCAAGCGCCGCCGACATCGCCCGCTTCCTCGAAGCCCGGACAGAGGGCGCAGGCCAGGGCCTTTTGCCGCCCGATCTCGCAGCCGCCATGTTTGCGCCCCATGCCTCGCAATTCGGTCTGCCGATCTGGGGCCTCGGCGTCATGCTCTATGCCGAAGCGCCCGGCGGCGGCTTCATCGTCGGCCATGACGGTATGAACTTCTCCGCGATCGAAACCACCGCTCGCCTCGACCCGGCGACAGGGGACGGTATCATCGTGCTCGCGACCGGCAATCCGGGCCTCGCCGTGACGCTGGGCGGCGAGTGGGTCTATTGGCATTCGGGCCGTGTGGACATACGGGCGCTTGACGGCATTGCCCCCTTCGTGGGTTTCGCGCTGCTCGCGGGCTGGGCCGTCATCATCGGTCTGGCAGGCCTCGTCATGTGGCGATCCAGAACCCCGAAATCCTCGTAATCCACCCTGAAATTCTGCTTCTCGGCGCGGATTCGGCCTCGCGGCCCCGCCGCATCCCAAGCCGACGCGGCGTCAAATGCACAGGGCTTTTCATGCGGCCCCAATGCGGGGAGAATGCGCGCCAAACGAACCGTGCCCGGCCGCCGAGGCGCCCGAGAAACGCATGACTTAAGCCCCATAGAGGCATCAAGGGAGACATCATGAATTTCGATTTTTCCGACGACCAGAAAATGCTGAAGGAGCAGGTGCGCAAGTTCCTCTCGGACAAATGCCCGATGACGGTGACGCGCCGCGTGCTCGAAAAGGAAGAGGCCTATGCCGAAGAGGTCTGGAAGGGCCTTGTCGAGATGGGGCTGACCGGCACAGCGATCCCGGAGGAGTTCGGCGGTCTCGGCCTCGGCGCGCTTGAGCTCTGCGTGATCGCGGAAGAGCTCGGCCGCTCCGCCGCGCCCGTTCCCTTCTCCTCCTCGATCTATCTCGCCGCCGAAGCGATCAAGCTCTTCGGCACGCAGAAGCAGAAGGAAACCTGGCTGCCGAAACTCGCCGCCGGCGAAATCATCGGCACGGT
>PNMC01000021.1 GCA_013823365.1 Parvibaculum sp.
CACGGGCCGTCCGGAAGGCCTCAACAAGGGCTATTACGTGCGCCCGACGATCTTCGCGAACGTCACCAACGACATGACCATCGCGCGCGAGGAAATCTTCGGCCCGGTCATGGCGATCCTGCCCTACAAGGACGAGGAAGAAGCCGTCGCCATCGCCAACGACACGGTCTATGGCCTGTCCGGCTATGTGCAGGGCGAGCCCGAGCACGCCCGCAAGGTCGCCGCGCGGCTCCGCACCGGCAATGTGCATCTCAACCTCGCCGGCCCCGACCTCAACGCGCCCTTCGGCGGCTACAAGCAGTCCGGCAACGGCCGCGAATGGGGCGAATTCGGCTTCGAGGAATTCCTCGAAGTGAAGGCGGTGCTCGGCTATAACGCCGCTTGATCGTCTGACGGCGCATAAGCGCCGGCGCGCAGTCGCGCTCGCCGCATCGCCCGGCTCAAGCCGGGCAATGCGGTAAGGCGGAGACGGCGGGCAAAGAGCAAGAGGCCCGGATTAATCCGGGTGCGGAACAGCCGGTGCGAGAAATCGCACCGGCTTTTTCTATGCCCAAAAACCACGGTGTCATCCCGGGGCTTGTCCCCGGGACCCACTCGCCGATCTGTTTGCTACAGCGGTTGTTTGAGGGTTCGGTGTTTCGGCGCGGCTTGCGGCGCGCAATTGCTTTTGCTGGGAGAGCCAATGGGTCCCGGCAACAAGTGCCGGGATGACACTTGTGGGTGAGGTAGGAACTTCACCCCCCCAACCCGTCATGCCCGGGCTCGACCCGGGCATCCAGAAGCCGCTGGAAGCGGCGTCTACCTTCGCGAGACTCCGGCGCTGAAACTGTGGTGCGACTTGATGAGTCTTTTGAAGCGGGAAGGAGCGCGCTTCTGACTGAACGTCAGGCGCGGGCAGCGCATACTCCCGCCCGGGATATCCGGAGGGGAGGAAAAATCGGTGCAGTTCGAGGGCGATCTTTACCGGCGCGCGGCGCTTCGCGATCCTTATCCTCATTACAAGATCATTCGCGACATGGGCCCGGCGGTCTTCATGCCGAAGCGCGGATTGTGGGCCATCGGGCGCCATGACGGCGTGCGCGCGGCGCTGCGCGCGGGCGATGTTCTGGTGAGCGGCAAGGGCGTCGGTGCGAACGGCCTCGTCAACGGCATTACATCGCCCATCACCCTGACAAGCGACGGCGAGACGCATGACAGGCGGCGGCGCGTGCTGATCCAGCCGGTGATGCCGGGTCCCTTGAAGGAATTGCGGCCCCGGCTGGAGGCGGAAGCGGAAGCCCTGATCGCGCGGCACGCGACAGGCGACACCTTCGACGCGATGTCGAGCGTGGCGGCGCATCTGCCGGTGACGGTGGTGGCGGAACTTGTGGGCCTCAACGAGGCGGGGCGCCGCAGGATGCTGAGCTGGGCGGCTGCGACCTTCAACATGCTGGGCGTGCTCAACCTGCGCGGGCTCGCCGCGCTGCCGAAGCTCATGCATCTCGGCCGCTATGTGGAGAAGCTCGGCCGTGCGGATGTGGTGCCGGGTGGCTGGGCGGACCGGCTGTTCGAGGCGGCGGAGCGCGGCGAACTTTCGTCGGGAGAAGCGCGCGCGATGGTGATCGACTATGTGGGGCCCGCGCTCGACACGACGATCCTGGCAAGCGGACACATGCTCTGGCTGCTCGCAACCGACCCGCAAGCCTATGCACAACTGCGCGAGGAGCCGGCGCTCATTCCCGGCATCGTCAACGAGGCCGTCCGGCTCGCCTCGCCGATCCGCGGCTTCACGCGTCATGCGGCGTCCGATTTCGAGCTCGACGGCACGGTGATCCCGGAAGGCGCGCGGGTGCTGGTGCTGTTTGCCTCCGCCAATCGCGACGAGCGCCACTACGAGGCGCCGGACCGTTTCGATATCCGCCGCAATCCGCGCGACCATGTCGGCTGGGGCCACGGACCCCATAGCTGCGTCGGCATGCATCTCGCGCGGCTCGAAATGGAATTGCTGCTCGAAAGCATCGTGCGGCAGGTGGGGGCGCTCGAAGCGGGCGAACCGCGCTTTGCCTATAACAACGTGCTGCAGGGATTCAAGAATCTGCCGATGCGCTTTCGTCCCGTGGCGCCGCGGGCGGCAGCCTGAAAACTGCCATCCCCCTCCCGCCTACCTCCCAGGTAATTGCCGCGCTGACGCCTCCCGGCGAGCATGGCTCCCATGGATCGTCATCCTTGGGGAGCTAATCATGTCCGTCCGGCTTCTGGCCCTTCTCGCCGTCATTCTCGCTTTCGGGGCGCTCACGGTTCTCGCGCTGATGGAGGCCGGGTATTTCGGCATCTTCCTTCGACAGTTCGAAAACTATGCCGGGATGCAGGTGCTCACCGATCTCGTCATCGTCTGCGGGCTGGGCATTCTCTGGATGCTGCATGATGCCAAGACGAGCGGTGTCACGCCTTGGCCCTTTGTCGCGATAACGCTTGCCGCGGGTGCCTTCGGCCTTCTCTTCTATCTCGTGGCGCGGGAGCTCAAGTCCCGCGCGGCGTAAGGGCCGTCTGCGGAATAATTTGCGGGCGTCCCCTTGAAGAGCGGCACGCTCGTTCCCACTTCGTTTTTATCTCCAGAATTGTGTTTGAAGAGCGGGGCCTGTTCCAAAGACAGGTGTCATCCCGGGGGCGGATTTGTACCTGGCTTAAAACCCTGTTCGTCATGACCCGCTTTATGCGGGTCATCCACGTCTTTACGAGGGTTGATTTGAAAGAAAGACGTGGATGGCCCGGACAAGCCGGGCCATGACGGTGAAGGATTGGGAAGGGAGTGGTCGAGGCCCGCGCGCCCTTCAAGCCTTCCGCCGTTTCCTCGGCTCGTCCACGAAAAGCATGGTGAGGACGGCGCCGGCGAGGACGGCAATCGAAAAAGAGAAAAGCGCGGTGAAGGAAAGCCCGCGGGCGATGAGGCCGCCCATGAGCGGGCCGAGCGCCATCATCAGCGAGGTGGCAGTGTTCAGCATTGCGATGCGCATGGGCAGGTCGTCGCGCGCGCCGAACTCGACGACGATGTTCTGGTTCGAGTTCTGGAAGCCGCCTTGCCCGGCGCCGAGCCCCGCGAAAACGAGCGCGAGCCCGATCATGTCATGTGTGAAGAGCAGCGCCAGCGTCGACACGGCCCAGAGGCCGACCGATGAGATGAAGACGATGCGGTTGCCATAGCGATCGGCGAGCGAGCCCCAGGCGAGGTTCGCGCCGGTTTGCGCCAGCAGGAAGGCGGTCGAGAGAATGCCGAGCGTCGTGCCCGACAGGCCGATGCGCTCGCCCGCGAAGAGAATATAGAAGGGCACGGCCATGGTGCCGAGCGCCGCCAGCGCGGCGGCGATATAGAAGCGTGTGAGGGCCGGATCGGCGCGGAGCATTGCCGGAATTTCGCGCAAGCGCCCGCCCAGTTTCGCGCGGGCGCGGATCGTCGGCGGCTCCGGCTCGCGCACCAGCATGAGCAGCGACAAGCCGATGGAGGTCAGCACGAAAGCCATGAGAAAGGTCGAGGCATAGCCATTGCCGAGGAGATTTCCCTCGACGAAGTAATGTCCGCCCATCCAGGAAACGCCCGCCGCCGTGAGGCCGGCCGCGAAATTGCGGAAGCCGGTCAGCCGTCCGCGCAGGCGGAGCGGGATCACCTTGGCCATCAGCGTGTTGAAGATCACCGCCTGCATGCCGTTGAAGAGGCCGAAGATGCCGAGAAAGGCGAGCGCGGTGATGAGCGCGAGGTTCGGCGGCAGGAAGAAGCCGCCCAGCGCGAGGCCGAGCACGCCCGCCCGCATGCCCCAGCCGATCAGGAGGCCCATGGGGAGCACGCGCTTTCGATGTTCGATCAGCGTGGCGCCGAAAATCGAGGAGGCGGAAGCGCCGAACCATTGCGCGGCGAGCGCAAGCCCGACCGCGAATTCAGAGCCCGAGAGGAGGTAGATATAGGCTGGCACGAAGGTCGGCGCGTTGACGAGGCGAAAGCCCGTCTGGCCGAGCAATCCGTGAACGAGGTTCGCGGCGTAGTTCCGCTTCAGGTTCGCCTCGATCTCGGCTTCATAGGCGGTTTCCGCCTCGGCGAGGCGGGCTCGCCTCTCCTCCTCGGTGAGCGACTGGTCCATTCCGCAAATCCGGTTCCGGCCGCTTCTTCTCGTCGGGGTTCTTCGGGGGCGGCGCCGGGCCTTTATAGACCCGTTTGGCCGATCCGGTCAGTTCGCTTGTCGTAAAAGTTTCAGGGAGACCTGTTCGCAGGCGATCAGGCGGTCAGCCATTCCTCGCGCGCGCGGGCGCCGGGGCCTTGCGCGAGCGTGGCTGCCAGCCAGTCGAGCAGCGACAAGGCGGCGGATTTCCCGTCCGCGCCTTTTTCGGTCAGCGCGAAGGGCGGGTTCACCAGGATCATGCCCGAGCCCGTCATGCGCATCGGGTCCGTCGCCATCACCTGCATTTCGAGGGCGAGCGTTTTCGGCGGTCCGTCCGCCGCCAGCCGTTCCAGAAATTCGCCGGAGACGGCGGGGTCCTTCAGCGGATACCAGATCATGCAGGTCCCGGTTGCGAAGCGGCGATGCGCCTCGGCGAGTGCCGCCACGAGGCGGGCATATTCGTCGCGCTGCTCGAAGGGCGGATCGATGAGGATGAGGCCGCGCCGCTCCTTCGGCGGCAGCATGGCCTTCAGCGCCGTATAGCCGTCCATCTCATGGGCCTTCACGCGCGCATCGCGGCGGAAATGCGCGCGGAGCGTGGCGGCGTCCGCCGGGTGGAGTTCGCAAAAGACGAGGCGGTCTTCGGCGCGGGCGAGATGCGCCATCAGCGCGGGCGAGCCCGGATAGCGCGCGAGAGCATTTCCGTTTTCCGGGCCGCCAAGCGCGCGCACGGCATCGAGATAAGGCGCGAGCAGCGGGTGCGGTTCAGGCGCGTCGAGAAGGCGGGCAATGCCGTTCAGATATTCGCCGGTCTTCTGCGCCTCTTCGCCCGCGAGGTCCGTCATGCCGGTGCCCGCATGCGTATCGAGCAGGAAGAAGGGCTTGTCCTTTTTCTTCATGTGTTCGATCGCGAGCGCGAGAAGCGCGTGCTTCATCGCATCGGCGAAATTGCCGGCGTGATAGGCGTGGCGGTAATTCATGCAAGGCCGAGCGTGATCAGGATCAGGGGAATGCCCGCACCGGCGAGAAGAAGCAGCGCCACTGCCGGCACGCGCCCCTTCTGCCCCGCAAAGGCGAGAACATAAAGCCCTTTCAGCACATTATTGGAGCTTGCCGCAATGAGAATGGCCGCCGCATCGAACATGACGCCGCCGCCGCCGCCGCCCGACTGCGCGATCGACAGGATCAGCGGGTCGACGTCGGTCACGCCCGCGATGGCGGCAAGCGCGAGGAGGCTGCCCTCGCCGAATTCCGTGCGCGCCCAGCCGACCGCGATGGAGAGCGCGATGAAGAGCAGGGCGAAGACGAGCGCCGCCTGGATTTCCAGCGGGTTCGAGGGCGGCAGCAGCTCCTCACCCTTCTGCGCCTCGCCGCCATTGCGCCACCGGTAGAGGAAGAAGGCGAGCCCGAGGCCCACGGCGAAGAGCGCGGCGAGCGAGGGCGCAAGCGCCATGGCAAGGCTCAGGTTGAAGATCGCGACGACGATCAGGATGCGCAGGAACATCACCGCCGTGGAAAGAACGAGCGCGGCATTGAGCATGTGCCCGCCCTGTTCGGCCTGGCTGGCGCGCCGCGAGAGAACGATGGTGGTCGCCGTCGAGGAATAAAGGCCGCCAAGCGCGGCGGAATAGAGGAGGCCCCGATGCGGTGCGATGAATTTCTGGACGATATAGCTCGCATAGGAAAGCGTGCTGACCACGACGACCGCGAGCCAGACCTGATAGGGCGTGATGGAGGTGATATCCGTCACAGGCTCGTTCGGGACGAGCGGCAGAATGACGCCGATAATGATGAGGAATTTCGCCAGCGTGGCGAGCTCCGTGCCGCCTATCGTCTCGGCGAAGGTGTGGAGCCGCTCCCGCGCGCCGGTGAGCAGCACCGCGGCGACAGCAATCGCCACCGCCATCCAGAGCGGCTGCGTCAGCGCGATGGGTCCGAGCAGATAGGCGAGGATGTTGCCCATCAGCGCCATGATGCCGCCATCGAGGCGGACGCCGGGCTCATGCTCGATCCGGGGCTCCGCGCGCTGGATCGACAGGCGGTGCCAGTACCAGATCGAGAGCCACGCGCCGAGCACCGCGAGCCCGCCGAGGAAGAGAAGCCCGTTCTGCGGCATCAGCGCATAGAGCAGGGCGCCCGAAAGCGCGAGCAGCGGAAAGGTGCGCACGCCGCCCGGTGCCTTCAGCCGCCGGTCGCCGAAATAGTCCTCGAAGGCGAGGCCGAGAAAGAAGGCGAGGGCGAAAAGCGCGATCAGCCGTTCCGGTGCGAGCAGGCCGTCCGGCGCCCCCACGATAAAGGCCGTTACGCTCTCTTCGTCCATGTGTGTCTCACGCTGCGAGAAGGCCCGCCTCGATCAGGGAGGGCTCGAAGGGAACAACGATCTTCGGGTTCGGATGGATCCCGTCCTTCGGCTTGCCCTTGTAGGGAATGCGCGACAGGAGGTCCCGTATGAGATTGAGCCTTGCATCCTGCTTGTTGTCGGCGCGGACGATATGCCAGGGCGCAATTGCCGTATGGGTGCGAAGCAGCATCGCATCGCGGGCGTGGCTGTAATCGCTCCAGTGCTTCAGGGCGACCTTGTCGATGGGCGAGATCTTCCACTGTTTGAGCGGGTTCTTGCGGCGGTCGGCGAGGCGCTTCTTCTGTTCGCCCCTGGAGATGTCGAGGTAATACTTCATGAGAACGATGCCTGAATCGACCAGCATCTGCTCGAAATGCGGAACGGCGCCCACGAAGCGCTCATATTCCTCATCGGTGCAGAAGCCCATCACGCGCTCCACGCCCGCGCGGTTGTACCAGGAGCGGTTGAAAATAACGAGTTCCTGCGCGGCGGGCAGGTGCTCGGCAAAGCGCTGGAAATACCATTCGGTCTGCTGCCGGTCGGAAGGCTTGCCGAGCGCGACCACGCGCGTATCGCGGGGCGAGAGGTGTTCGACGATGCGCTTGGCGACCCCGTCCTTGCCGGCGGCGTCCCGTCCTTCGAGGATCACGAGGAGCTTCCGGTTGCAGGCGATGATGTCGCGCTGCAGCTTCACGAGTTCGACCTGAAGCCGGTAGAGCTCGTTCTTGTAGGTCTTTTTCGGGCTCGATCGTCCGCGGTCTTCCGCCCGATCCTGCGTTTCCTTCATTCCGGTATCCCGCTTTTCTGCCCCTTTGCGAGCCTATCCCCGCCCGTCGCCGGCGGAAAGGCCCGCCCCGAAGGGGGGTTGAAGCCCGCCCGGGATGAAGATATGAAGTTAATGTTATAACGTAACAATTCATCCCGGGGCGGATGACAGACAAGGGGGTACCATGCGCGATCGGGATCATCGCCTTAGCCGTTTCAGTGGCAGGCTGGCCTTCTGGCGGGCAACGCTGCTCATGAGTGCTTCCGTTGTGGCCTTTGCCGGGCAGGCGCATGCGCAACCTGCCGTCGAAGCGCAGCCTGCCGTGGAAGAGGAGGCGGCGGCGGAAGCTGCGCCATCCACCTTGTATCAGGTTCGGCCGCTCGTGATTTCCGCTTCGCCGCTCGCCTCGCCCATCGACGAGCTTGCCGCTCCGGTGACGGTGGTAACGCGCGACGACATTCTCACCTCCTCCGCCACCACTCTTGGCGGCCTATTGAAGGACGAGCCCGGCATTTCAGAGAGCGCCTTCGCCGCCGGGGCGAGCCGTCCGATCATTCGCGGTCTCGACAATACGCGCGTCCGCATCCAGGAAAACGGCATCGGTGCAGGCGATGTGTCGGCGGTGAGCGAGGACCACGGTGTGCCGATCGATCCCTATGCGGCCGAGCGCGTGGAAGTGATCCGCGGCCCTGCCGTGCTTCGCTATGGCAGCGAGGCGATCGGCGGCGTGGTCAACGTGATCAACAGCCGCATTCCGAGGGCGATGCCGAAAGGCGGCTTCGAGGCGGAGGCGAGCGCCTCCTACGACAGCGTCAGCACGGGCCGTCAGGCGGGCGGCATGGCAAAGGCCGCGACCGGCAATGTGGTCTGGCATGCGGACGGCTTCACGCGGAAGGCCGATGATTATCGCATTCCGGGCGCCGTCAGCCGCCAGAGCGAGACCTGGGCCGAGAGCTCGGGCATCGCAGGCGGTGCCTCCTTGATCCTCGGCAATGGCGATGTCGATGGCCATGTCGGCGCGAGCATCTCCTACTACGACAGCAAATACGGCATTCCCGCGCCGGGCGATCCGGCAAACCCGGTTCATATCGACATGAACCAGACCAAGATCCAGGTCGGCAGCGATCTCGAATTTTCCGGCGGCTTCCTCTCCGGCATCAGCCTTGCCGGCGGCTATAGCGACTATACGCATGGCGAGGTGGATGCAGCCGGGGATACCGGCTCGCGCTTCGACAATGAAGAGTGGGAGGGCCGCGCGGAATTCCTGCATCGCGCGATCGGTCCCTTCACAGGCGCCATCGGTATTCAGGCGCATCGCCGCGAGATTTCGGCGGAAGGCGAGGGCGGCGAGCTTCTGGCTCCCGCCAAGATGGAATCCGTCGCGGCCTTCATTTTCGAGGAGATGCCGATTTCGGGAGACGTGCTCAAGCTGCAGCTTGGCGGGCGTATCGAGAATGTGGATGTGTCGGGCCGCGCGCTCGATTACTCCGATCCGCTGGCGCCGTTCGACTATCCTGTTTCGCGGAGCTTCACGCCGGGCAGTATTTCGGCGGGTCTCGTCTTCAATCCTTTCGAGAAGTGGGTGTTCGGGCTCACGGCGCAGCATGTCGAGCGCGCGCCGGATGCGCTCGAACTCTTCTCCAAGGGCCCGCATGAGGCGACGGAGACGTTCGAGGTCGGCGATCCCACGCTCTCCAAGGAGAAGGCCTTGAGCTTCGAGGCGAATGTGCGGCGCATGGGAGACGACTACTCGATCGAGGCGGCAATCTTCCACACCTCGTTCAAGGACTTCATCTACAAGCGCCTGACCGGCGAGACCTGCGACGACGATTTCGATACCTGTACGCCGCATGGTGCGGGCACGGAGCTCGATCAGGTCTTCTTCACGCAGGAAGACGCCACCTTCCGCGGTTTCGAAACCAGGGGCAGCGTGACGCTGGCGCGCTTCGGCACGGGCCGGGCGGGCATTACCGGCCAGTTCGACATGGTGCGGGCCGAGCTCGATGCGGGCGGCAACGTGCCCCGCATTCCGCCGATGCGGGCGGGCGCCGGCGTCTTCTACGAGGATACGCAGCTCTCGGGCCGGCTCGGCTTCCTGCACGCGTTCAAGCAGGACCGGCTCTCGCCGAACGAAACCGAGACCGGAAGCTATACCGACCTCAAGGCGGAGTTGCGCTACCGGCTGCCGCAGAGTTTCTCCGGGGCGAACACCTATGAGATCGCCATTGTCGGCGAGAATCTGCTCGACGACGATATTCGCCGGCATTCGTCCTTCAAGAAGGAGGATGTATTGCAGCCGGGGCGCAATGTACGTCTCGTTGCGACGGCACGTTTCTGAGTTCCTCGGAGTGGCGGGCGGCAAGCCCGCTTCCCGAAAGCATCATGGCCCGGCTTCACGCCGGGCCATGTTCGTTTGGAGGATATGTTCTCTTGTCAGAGGCCGATGAAAGGCTGCAGCAGTTTCGCGATCCAGCCCTTGAAGCGGGTGGGGCCTTCGGTAAGCGCGAGGCAGATGCATTCCTCGCCTTCGCCTGTGCGCAGCGCGTGGACCACATCGCTGGTGCATTCCTCGATATCGCCCCGATGGAACACGCCATGCGGATCGGTGAGGCTGCCCTTCAGGACCAGCACCAGTTCCGTGCCGCTATGGCCATGCAGGGGAATGTCCACGCCGGGTGCGGCGCGCAGCATCCAGAGGCGCTGGTCGTTCGGTCCGCCATGCCACAGGTTCACCTTGCGCATGCCCGGGCCGAGCCAGGTCCATTTCAGATCGTCGACACCGCGCCCGAGCCAGTCGCGAAGCGGTGCGGGCAGGGGATCGCCGTCCTGCGCTTTCGCCGGGCGCGTGGGCGCCGCTGCCGCAGGTTCCTCCGTATCGAGCAGTGCGAGGGTGCGCGCGAGGGCGTCCGGCGCCATGAGTTCGCCATCCAGCCGGTCGAGCAAGGCGCCGCCCGCGGCTTCCGCCAGCGAGAGACGCGCCGGTGCGTCATCGAGATAACTCAGATGCGAAGCGACGATCAGCGCTTGTCCTTCGCTCAGCGCACCTGCGGCATAGGCCATCAGCCAATCGTCGCCGAGGCGATGCGTTACGGGACGGGTTTTCACGCCGGACGGCGTCGGGGCAGTCATCGCAGATCCTCCAGCGCCGGGCGGAGGCGGGCAAAGGCGAGCCGCAGGCGCGATTTCACGGTACCAAGGGGAAGGCCCAGCTTTTCGGCGATGGCCGAATGGGGCAGGCCTTCCAGAAAAGAAAGTTCCACCACTTCCGCCTGGTCCGGCGGCAGGGTGGCGAGCGCGGCGTGCACCCGCGCGCCGATTTCCGCGCCCGCCAGCGCCTCGTCCTGCGGCCGTGCTTCCTCGGGCAGAAGCATCGGGTCAGCGGGGTCGAGGTCCGGACGGTTCTCGCGGCGCACCCTGTCGATGAAGCGATTGCGGGCGATGGTGAATATCCATGTCCCGGCGGAAGCCTTGGAGCGGTCGAACTGCGCTGCCTTTCGCCAGACCGTCAGCATGACTTCCTGCGAGAGGTCCTCTGCAAGTCTTTCATCGACGCGCAGCCGCTTCAGGTAGGATTTCACGCGCGGCGCGTAATAGCCGAAGAGGCGGGCAAAGGCCGTCCGGTCGGCGTTGTGCGCGATGGCCGCGATCAGTCCGGCCATTTCCTCCGCGAGTTGCCCCGGGGGTGCTGTCTCTGGTGTTTCGCCGGACATTCGCTCCCGGTTCATCAGGCTCAATGGTTTCGCATTCGTCCGCCATATCGGGCGAACGTTCGAGGCCTGACCGTTTTCGAGCGCATGTTTCGTCGGCATATCCAACCTACGAAGCCTGCGCCTGTCCGGATCACTTTCCGGGTCGCCCGGTTAAAGCCCTGGCTCGAAGTCTAGGGAAAATGCACGGCTCGCGAAAGCAGGCGGCTGTGATCCGCCGGGGTAAAGTCCACGTAGGCAAAGGGAAATCGATGCTTTCGCCTTTCGGGTGTATTCATGCCGCCTTTCGAAGATCGTTCAATAGCTTCCGGTGCGCACCGCGAGACCCGCCGTTTACGGATCGCGGTTGCAGGAAGCGGCATATCCGGGCTTGCTGCGGCGTGGCTCCTTTCCGCCCGTCACAATGTCGTTCTCTACGAAAAGGAGCGGCGGCCCGGCGGCCATTCGAACACGCTTGTTGCGGAATGTCCGGAAGGGCCGGTGCCGGTCGACACCGGCTTCATCGTCTACAACGAACTCAACTATCCGAACCTGACGGCGATGTTTCGTCATCTCGATGTCGAAACGCAGGCAAGCAACATGTCCTTTGCCGCCTCGCTCGCGACGGGGGGCAAGCGGCGTTTCGAATATTCCGGGGCCGGACTCAACGGGCTCTTCGCCGACCGGCGCAATATCGCATCTCCCCGCATGTGGCGGATGATCGGCGACATATTGAAGCTTTATCGCGCGGCGCCGGACCTCGCACTGCTCGCCGGGCTCGATGAAAAGCCGCTCGGCGATTTCCTTCGCGAACAGGGCTATTCGGATGCGCTGCGCGACGACCATCTGTTGCCCATGTGTGCCGCGATCTGGTCTCTGCCGCTCGAACGTGTCGAGCAGTTTCCGGCGCTCGCCTTTCTGCGCTTCTTCGACAATCACGGATTGATGCGGCTGAAGGGCCGTCCGTTGTGGCGCACGGTGAGCGGCGGCTCGCGGGAATATGTCCGCAAGCTGCTCGACCGGTTCAGGGGCGAGGTGCGGCTCGGCGCGGGCGTCAAGACCGTGCTGCGCGACGAGGCCGGCGTGACGGTGATCGACGGGAATGGCAACCGGGAGCGCTTCGACCATGCGGTGATCGCGTCTCACAGCGACGAGGCGCTTGCGATGCTCGCAGATGCCGACGAGCGCGAGACAAGGGTTCTTGGCGCTCTGCCCTATCAGCGCAATATTGCCTGGCTCCATTCCGACCCGGCCTTTATGCCCAATGAGCGGCGCGTCTGGGCGAGCTGGAACTATATGGGCGGCGGCACGGGGCGGCCCGTCTGCGTGACATACTGGATGAACAGGCTGCAGGCCTTGCCGACCGAACGGCAGCTTTTCGTCACGCTCAATCCGTCCCGCGAGCCGGAACCCGGCAGCGTGATCGAGCGGATCGAATATGACCATCCGATTTTCGACACGGCGGCACTCGCCGCCCAGCGCCAGCTCTGGCAGTTGCAGGGAAACCGGCGGACCTGGTTTTGCGGCGCCTATTTCGGCTCGGGTTTCCACGAGGACGGATTGCAGGCAGGGCTTGCCGTGGCGGAAGAACTTGGCGGCGTCGCGAGGCCCTGGCATGTCGAAAATCCGTCCGGGCGGATCAGCCTTCGCCCGCAGGCCGCGGAAGGCGGCATGGCGGAGGCCGCGGCATGAGCGATCCCATCCATTCGCGGCTCTATGAAGGGCGCGTGTTTCACCGCCGCCTCCGGCCGCGGGTGCATGAGCTTTCCTACCGCGTTTTCTACATGCTGCTTGATCTCGACGAAGTGCCGGTGCTTGCGCGGCGCTCGCGCCTCTTCGGACATAACCGGTTCGGGATTTTCAGCTTTCACGATCGCGATCACGGCGACGGTACGGGTGCGCCGGTCAGGGAATGGGTCGAGGCGCAGCTGTCGCGCGCGGGGATCGAGACGGATGGCGGGCGGATCGACCTCCTCTGTTTTCCCCGCATTCTCGGCTACGTGTTCAATCCGCTCAGCGTCTATTTCTGCCACCGCAAGGATGGGGCGCTCGCCGCGGTGCTTTACGAGGTGAACAACACATTCGGCGACCGGCATTCCTATCTCATCCCCGTCGCGGACGGCGAGGCGGAAAGGCTGGCCCAGGATTGCAGCAAGGCATTCTACGTGTCGCCCTTTCTGCCGGTGGCGGGGCGCTATCACTTCAAGCTCCTGCGGCCGGGTGAGCGCTTCGCGCTGACGATCCGGGAAAGCGATGCCAGTGGCGCGCTGCTCACGGCCTCCTTCTCCGGCGAGGCACGGGTTTTCAGCGAGGCGGCGCTCCTCGCGGCCTTTCTCCGGCACCCGCTCATGACGCTGAAGGTGATGGCCGGCATTCATATCGAGGCGGCAAAGCTCTGGCGGAAGGGGCTGAGGCTCGTCGCCCGGCCTTCCGCCCCGGCGAGCCCGGTCACGATTGCATCTCAATATGTGCCAAATCGGGACGGGGGCCGGGCTTCCGGCCCTGCCCTGTAAAGCAATTTTAGACGACTTGTCTCTATATCTGGCCTTCGGTCTAGAAATCCGGATTTTCCGGATGCGACGATATGGAAGGTCCTTCTTTGGCGCATCGGCGCACAGGCGGAGAGGCTGAGGGCGAAAACCCTGCCGCGGCGGATGAAGCCGTGGCGGGCAGCGCTACCTTGTCTGCACGGCTGGCCGCTATTTCCGCCCTTCGGATCAAGCTGGATGGGCGCTTCACCTCGGTCCGCGCCAAGGTCGTCGCCCTGATGACGCTGCTTGGCGCCATCTGTCTTCTGACGAGTGCGGGCTTCGTCGTTTACAATTTCAAGAGCAGCCTGGAGCACGGTGCCTATGTGCGGGCGGCAGGCGTTGCCGATGCGGTAGCCTATGCGGCGGCGCAGGCCACGGAGCCGGAAGAAATCGCCGCCGTCATCGACGCGGTGGCCGGTGCGCCGGCGCTGAAAGGCGCTGCGGTTGCTTCCATGGAGGGGCGCATTCTTTTCGCATCCCATCCGGAATGGATCGGCAAACAGATTGTGTTCGAGGCGTCGACACTTGCGGGGCGGGCAAGCGCGTTGCGGCTGCCCATGCAAACCGCACTTGGCGCGACCGGCGCACATGCGGGCGATTATGCGAGAGTGCTGCACTTCCCTGCCAAGAAGGAGACGGCCCTGCTTCTGGTTCGCGTCGACATGGAGGGCCTTGCCTCGCTGCTCGTTGCGGATGCGTGGAATCTGATGGTGTGGCTGACCATCGCCGTCGTCGTCGCCGTTCTCAGCATTTCGCTGCTGATCCACCGCATCATCGTCGCTCCGATCGAGATGCTGCGCGACTTCGCCACTAGCGGCGGCAAGGCGCGGGCCGATATCGGCGGGCCTGGAGACGAGATTGGCGCGGTTGCGCGGGCGCTCAGCGACAGTTTCGCGGCGCGAAGCGAGGGAGAGACCCGGCTTGCCCAGCTTGCTACCACGGACGGTCTGACCGGCCTCGGCAACCGGACGCACTTCAAGGATTGCCTTGCGAGGGAGATCGCCGAAGGAGCCCGCAACGGGCGGATGGTCGGCGTGATGATCCTCAATCTCGACAATTTCAAGGATGTGAACGACACGATCGGCCATGATGCGGGCGACATCGTGCTGCAGCGGACGGCCGAGATACTGAAAGGCTGCGCCCGCGAAGGCGATACGGTCGCACGCATGGGCGGCGACGAATTCGGCGTGGTTATGCCGGGTATCAAGAACGCGGACGACATGCTCCAGCTTGCAACGAGGCTGGTACGGGCGGTTGGCGCACCTTTCCGTCTCGGCGCGCAGGAACTGCAGCAGGGCGCTTGTGTGGGCCTCACGCTCTTTCCGCAGGACGGGCGCGATGCCGATGTGCTGGTGAAGACCGCCGATCTTGCCTTGTCCCGCGCGAAGCAGGAGGGCGCCGGTGCTTGCGTGCTTTACCGGCACGAACTCCATTTGCGGGCGATCGAGCGCAATACGATCGAGCGCGATCTGCGCACGGCGCTGGCGAACGAGCAGCTCATGCTGTTCTACCAGCCCAAGATCGATATCGCCTCGGGCCGGGTGACCGGCGCCGAAGCGCTGATCCGGTGGCGGCATGAGGATCGCGGCTTCATTCCGCCTTCGGTTTTCATTCCGGTTGCCGAGCGCAGCGGGCTTGTGGTGCCGCTCACCAAATGGGTGATCGACGAGGCTTGCCGGCAGAACCGCGTCTGGCAGGATGACGGACTGACGAAGATCGGGCTTGCGGTGAATGTCTCCGCCATCGACCTCCGGCGGGCGGATCTCACCGATACGATTGCGAGCACGCTGATCCGGCGCGGGCTTTCGCCGCAATATCTCGAACTCGAAGTCACCGAAAGCATGGTGATGCAGGATGTCGATGTGGTGATCGGCACGCTGCGCCGGCTCCGCAGCCTCGGCGTCGGTATCAGCATCGACGATTTCGGAACCGGCTATTCCTCGCTTGCCTATCTGAAGCGCTTTCCTGTGAAGCGGCTCAAGATCGACCGCAGCTTCGTGCAGGATGTTGCCGATGGCCGCGACGGGGCCGTCATCCCGAAGGTCATCATCGATCTTGCCCACGCGCTCGGCGTGAAGGTGATTGCCGAGGGTGTGGAAACGGCGGACCAGTATGAGGCCTTGCGCGCGCTGGGCTGCGACGAGGTGCAGGGCTATTTCGTCGGCAGGCCGATGCCAGCGGCGGAGTTCGAGGTCTTTCTGCGCAACTCGCCGGCCGGCCGCCCCAAAGGCGTTATCGAAAAGTCGAAGCCCGCCGCGCCGGCCGCTGCGCGTGCAACGCCGGTGCTTAAAGGATCGGCGGCCTGAGCGCGATCCGATTGACGTAGCGTGAGCCAAGCGGCCGGCGCTGCCCGGGCGGCGCGGCTTTACGAATTCGTTAGGGACGCTAAACTTCTCCCAACCGAGAATGACAAGAGTGCCAGCCGGAAAGCGGCGGCGCCACGGGAGAGAAGACATGGATCTCGCCTACGGGCCCGAATACGAGGCCTTCCGCACGGAGGTGCGCGGCTTCATCGCAAAGCACAAGGACAAGGCGCCGCGCCGTTTCGGTGTCGCGCGGCCCTCGGACGAGGTGATCGCCTGGCAGCAGCTCCTGATCGCGCATGGTTATGCCGCGCGAACGATACCGAAGGAGTATGGCGGCTATGGCGCGGAGCCCGACATTCTGAAGTCGCGCATCATCGCGGAGGAGTTCACCGCCGCGAAACTGCCCATGGGGCTTGCGAACCAGGGCATCTCCATGCTGGTGCCGACCCTGCTCGAACTCGGCACCGAAGAGCAGAAGAAAAAATGGATCGAACCGACCCTCAAGGGCGAGGTGATCTGGTGTCAGGGCTATTCAGAGCCGGGATCGGGGTCGGACCTTGCCTCGCTGCAGACGAAGGCGACGGAAGACGGCGACGACTTCATCATCAACGGGCAGAAGATATGGACATCCACCGCGCATGCCGCGGACATGATCTTCTGCCTGGTGCGGACCGAACCCGACAAGCCGAAGCATGAGGGCATTTCCTATCTCATCTTCTCGATGAAGACGCCGGGGATCGAGGTTCGCCCGCTCACCACCATGACGGGCCATGCGGAGTTCAACGAAGTCTTCTTCACCGATGTCCGCGTGCCGCAGAAGGACATCGTGGCCGGCCGCGGGCAGGGCTGGTTCGTTGCCAATGCCACGCTGAAGCATGAGCGCGGCATGCTGGGCGACCCGAACCAGGCGGGGACGCGGCTCAAGGAAATCGTCGACCTCATGAACGAGGAGCTTGTCGACGGGACGAGGCTCATCGATCACCCGGTCTATCGCGACCGGCTTGCGCATCTGCAGTCGCGGGTGCTGGCGATGCAGTTTCACGGGCTGAGACTGCTGACAGCCGCATCCAAGAAGGAAGACCCCGGCATTGCGCGCCTCATCGTGAAGCTGCAGGGCTGCGAGATCAATCACCAGCTCGCCGCGCTCGCGATCGACGCGCTTGGCGAAATCGGCGTGCTCTACGGCGACAGCCCGCATCTGCGCGCGCATGGCTCGTGGCAGCACCGCTACATGTTCGATCTCGGCCTCATCATCGGCGGCGGGACGGCCCAGATTCAGAAGAACATCATTTCGGAGCGCGGTCTCGGCATGCCGCGCGAGCCGAAGCCGGCAAAGGCATAAGGAGCAGGACCATGGAATTCGGATTGTCGGAAGACCAGAAGCTGCTTCAGGAAAGCATTCGCGGCACGCTGGAGCGCGTCTCGCCGCTGGAGCGCGTGCGGAAGGCGGCAGAGTCGCGCGAGGCGCAGGCGGACGATATCTGGCAGGCGCTGGCGGAGCTTGGCGTGCCCGGCATGCTGGTGCCGGAAGCGCAGGGCGGCATGGGCATGGCGCTGCTCGATGCGGTGCTCGTCTCGGAAATGCTTGGCCGTTTCGTTGCGCCCACGCCCTTTATCGGCACCGCCGTTCTGGCACCGCTGGCGCTTGCTGGCGCGGGCACGAAGGCGCAGCAGGAGACCTGGTTGCCGAAGCTCGCAGCGGGCGAGATCGTTGCGGGCGTCGCGATTTCGGAGAAGGCGTCCGGCGCGCGGGACGGCGCGGGTGTCGCGGCATCGGGCGGCAAGCTCTCCGGCAAGGCGCTTTTCGCGCTCGATGCGGCGACGGCCGGCATTCTGATCGTCGCCGACAAGGCGGGCGGGCTGCACCTTGTGAAGGGTGATGCGAAGGGGCTCACGAAAGTGGCGCTCACCTCGATCGATCTCACGCGAAGCCTTACGGAGCTCCAGTTCGACAATGTGGAAGCCGAAGCGCTTTCGGGCGGCGATGCGCAAGCCGCGCTGCGGCGGATGATCGATGCCGGGCGTGTGATGCTTGCCGCGGATGTGCTCGGCGCCGGGTGGATGATGATCGAGAAGGCGGTCGCCTATGCCGGCGAGCGCAAGCAGTTCGGCCGGGTCATCGGCTCCTTCCAGGCCGTGAAACATATGTGCGCCGAGATGGCCTCGGAGCTTGAGCCCTGCCGCTCGCTCGTCTGGTATGCCGCGCATGCCTTCGACACGATGCCGGATGAGGCGAGCCTCATGGCGGCCCATGCGAAGTCGCTGACCGGCGAGGTCGGACGTTTCGTTGCGCGCACGGCGACGGAAGTGCATGGCGGCATGGGCTTCACCGATCTTCTCGGCCTCCACTACTGGTTCAAGCGGATCGGGCTCGACCGGCAATTGCTGGGTTCGCCGGAGCGCGTGCGCCATGAAGCGGCGGTTCTGCAGGGCTGGGTGGCGGCCGACTGACGCGGGCCCCCTTGCCAAGTTCCGGGTGCGGCGGTCATATGCGTCGCATCCGACCTCTCTATGCCGGTGATCCATGGACAATATCGGCTATCTTGCCGCCTTTCTCACGACCGTCGCCTTCCTGCCGCAGGCGATCAAGACGATCCGCACACGCGACACGTCCGGGCTTTCGCTCGCCATGTATGCCTGCCTGACGGTGGGCATCGTGATGTGGCTGCTCCACGGCATCCATCTGGGCGACTATGCGCTGATCGGGGCAAACAGTGTGACGCTGTTTCTCGCCCTGCCGATCCTCATCATCGTGGCGTCGAACACGCTGGCGGAAAAGCGCCGCCTGAGGGCCGCAGCGGAGGCCTCACGACAATTGGACCGCGGTCTATAAAATTCCTTGCGCAGACGGCCCGCGCCTGATTGCATACGGCCAACAAAAATTCCGGAGGAAGAAAATGCGCGCTGCCGTGTTCCGCAATGGCGATCTTGTCGCCGCCGACATTCCCGAGCCCAAGCCCGAGGCCGGTCAGGTGCTCGTAAAGACCCTGGCCTGCGGCATTTGCGGCTCGGACCTGCATGCCTTTCATCATGCCGACAAGATGGTCGATGCCGCGAAGCGTTCCGGCTCCAGCTTCGGCATGGATACGTCGAAGGACATCGTTTTCGGGCATGAATTCTGCGCCGAGGTTCTCGACCATGGGCCCGGCACCCAGAAGACTTTAAAGGCCGGCACGCGCGTCTGCTCCATGCCGCTCGCAATCACCATGAACGGCGAGAAGGCCAAGGTCGACCCCGTCGGCTATTCGAATACGAAGCCCGGCGGCTTTGCCGAGCAGATGGTGCTGAACGAGCTGATGCTGCTCGAAGTGCCGAACGGCCTGCCGACCGAACAGGCGGCGCTGACGGAGCCGATGGCCGTCGGCTGGCATGCGGTCGAGAAGGCCAATCTCACGAAGGACGACATTCCTCTCGTGATCGGCTGCGGTCCGGTCGGGCTTGCCGTGATTGCGGGTCTCAAGATCAAGGGCGTGCATCCGATCATCGCGGCGGATTTCTCCCCCGCGCGGCGCAAGCTTGCCGAGCAGATGGGCGCCGATATCGTGCTCGATCCGAAAGTGGAAGGGCCTTATGCGCGCTGGACGAAAGAGGCGACGCCGGAAGGCTACGACCCCGAAAACATCATGACGCTGCTCGGCATGGGCCCGAAGATGCGGCCGGGCGTCATTTTCGAATGCGTCGGCGTGCCGGGCGTCATCCAGCAGATTTTCGAAGGCGCGCCCAAGAATGCGCGGGTGGTCGTCGTCGGCGTCTGCATGGAGCAGGACCGCATCGAGCCCTTCTTCGGCATCAACAAGGAGCTCAATGTGCAGTTCGTTCTCGGCTATACGCCGGAAGAATTTGCCCTGACGCTGCATCACCTCGCCGAAGGCAAGATCGACGGTTCGCCGCTGGTCACGGGCAAGGTTGGGGTCGAGGGCGTGAAGGAAGCCTTCACCGAACTCGGCAACCCGGAAAAGCACGCCAAGATTCTCGTCGAACCCTGGCGCTGACGCTTCAGGCGGGTGGTGCGGTTTCGGCGAAGGACGAACGCTTCGCCATATCGCGCCACCAGCCGGCAAGCTCGGGATATTTCTCCTGCCAGCCAAGCGCGCCATGGCGGAAATCGAGATAGCCAAGTGCGGCCCCGACCGAAATCACGCCGAGATCGACGGGCCCGTCGAGATCGGTGACTTCCGCTTCGAGGAGCGCGAGGCTCCGCAGAATGGCGCGCTCCCAGCGTCCGAGCCATGTGGCCGACTGCTCCGCATCCTTCCGGTTGCGCTCGAAGATGATCGAGACGGCGGCATCCATGATGCCGTCGGCGATTGCCTGCTGACGCAGCACGCGGAAACGCTCGACATTCGCCGAGGGAATGAGCGCGGGCCCTTCGAGCAGTGCGTCGAGTACTTCGCAGATGACAGGACTGTCGAACCAGGAAGTGCCGTCGCCCATCACGAGGGCCGGCACCTTGCCGAGCGGATTGGCCTCGTGGAGCGCTGCCGGGTCCTCCATCGCCGCCACTGTTTCTTCCATCACGCGGGCTTCAGCGCCCTTTTCGCGGATGAAGACCCGGACCTTCCTGGCATAGGGCGAGGTGTGAGAGCAATAAAGTTTCATGGCGCGTCCTCAATATGCGAGGCGCGCATCCTATCCGCGTTCGGCGAAGAAAGGGAGACGGTCAGAGACAGGCGGTGCCGGAGGTATGACCATTATTGGCGCGGACGGTGCGCCATTCCACGAAGTCCCGGCATTTGCGGCCGCGCTCGTCGGTGAAGTCGCGAACCGGGGTGATCTTGCCGTTTGCCTGATTTTCGGAGGTGAACCATGTCACCTGCTCACGAAGCGGAACGGTCATCATTCTTGCCAGCGCGTCACGCCGCGCCTGCGCCGCCATGCCGGTGAGCTGCGGACCTTCCGAGCCGCCGACGGCATAGCCGAGCGCCACGCCTGCCGCGACCGCCCATTCCGTGCCGCCGCCTGTGCCGATGGCCATGCCGAGCATGGCACCGCCCGCGGGGCCGACAAGGCGTGTGCCGCCATCGTCGACCGGCACATCGATCAGGCCCTGGGGCTCGCGCATGGTGACTTCCGGTTGCGGCAAGCTTTGCTGCGCGCAGGCGCCGAGAAGGACCGCCACCGCAAGAAGAGGCATTCCGCGCATCAATCCCTCCTCAGGAAGGGCATGAGAAACCGGCGAAGCGCAGGGCTGAGCGCCGCGATGGCGCCGATCACAATGGTGACAAGCGGAAGGCTGCCGCTCGATCCCTTGACGAGCCCGAGTATGCCGAGGGTGAGATCGTTCAGCGTGCGCTCGATCGCATCGAATTCGCGGCGCACATCGGCACGGGCCTCGGCAATTGCGCGATTGGCAAGCTCGAGTTCGAGCTTGTCGGCGCGGTTGGGCTGCCGCCCGGCGACGGCGAGGGCGATGAAGGAAAGAATGACCAGAACCCCGCCGGTGATGAGCGCTCCGAGCGGATAGCCATAAAGCTCGGAAAGATAGAGGAAGCCCGAGATCACCAGCATGACGAGGGCGAAAAAGGCGATGAAGACCGCGATGCCGATCAGCATCAGACGGCGGGCCAGCCGCCGCGCCTCAAGTTCCGCGCGATAGAGTTCGGCTTCTGCGAGCTTGCGGACCTGGGGTGTCGGGTCGATCATCTGAGAGTTCCTAGCGTGCGAGGAGGCGGCCGATCAGAAAGCCGATGCCGAAGGCGAGAAGGGCGCTCGGCAGAGGGTGAGCATCGATCTGGGAACGGATGTCTTCAAGGCCCTCCTGCATCCGTTCGCGCACCGCATCCGCCTCGAGGGCGAGATCGATCCCGGCTTCCGCCGCCGCCGCGTGAGCTTCCTCAAGCGCCGATTTCAGCGCCTCGATCTGCGCCTGGAGATCTTCGATGCTCGGTCCGTTGTCGGTCTTCTTGTCTGCCATTGGATTGCCTCCCGGTCGGGTGTCACAATTGAATTGTCACCCCCCAACAGCTAGCAAGCATAGCCCGCAAAAAGCCGCAGACAAGGGCAATGGGGCGGCAATCCGGCCTTTAGAGATAGGGTGAGGCAAGACGAAAGAAGGAATCCCGCATCCGGGCGGGCAGGGTGCGGGCGGCAAGCTCCTTGTGCGACACGGGCCGCGCGGTCGAAATCCGCCGTTCGATCAGGGCATCCAGCGCCTGCGCGAAGGTTTCGCCATAGCACTCGAGATTGAACTCGAAATTGAGGCGAAGGCTGCGGTCGTCCCAATTGGCCGAACCGATGGTCGCCCAGACGCCATCGACCGTCATCATCTTGGAATGGTCGAAGGGCGCCTTGGTCTTCCATACGCGGCAGCCCGAACGTGTGAGCCATTCAAGGGCGGGTGTCCCCGCCCAGTCGCAAAAGCGCAGATTGCTCTTTTCGGGCAGGACGATGTCGACGACCACGCCGCGCATCGCCGCCAGCGAGAGGTTGGTGCGCAAGGTTGCATCCGGAATGAAATAGGGGGTGACGATGCGGATGTTTCGCTGCGCTTCGGCGACGGCGCCGAGCAGCGTCCAGCGGATCGGGTTGAGGCCCATATCGGGACCGGCGGGAAGGCCACGCGCGATCACATCGCCTGCGGGTTCGAGCTCGGGAAACCAGTCGTCGCCTTCGAGAATCTCGTCTGTGGTGAAATTCCATTCATAGGCGAATGTGTGCATGAGCTGTGCGACCACCGGGCCTTCCACGAGGAAGTGGCAGTCGCGGATCGGCTTTTTCGGGCCGAGCTCGTGGAGATTGCCTTCCGCGATATTCATGCCGCCGGTGAAGCCATAGCGTCCGTCCACAACCATGATCTTCTGATGGTTCCGCATGTTGAGATAGGGCATGCGCCAGGGCATGAACGAATGGAGGAAGCGGGCATAGTTGATCCCGCGCTGCTCGAGCAGCGGAATGATCGAGGGGCGCGAATACCAGGCGCCCACGCCGTCGATCAGAAGCCGGACCCGCACGCCGCGCGCCATGGCATCGGAAATCGCGTCCACGAAGCGGCGGCCGACGGGATCGTTGTTGAAGATGTAGGTCGAGAGAGCGACGGAACGTTCTGCGCGGGCGATCATGTCGAGCATCGCGGGGTAGGCCTCGTCGCCATTCAGAAGCGTGCGGAGGGAATTTCCGTCCTCGAAGCTTTCCGGCAGGATGCGAAGACCGAGCCTCGCAAGACTTTCGAGCGCCGGGAGATGCATGGCGCCTTCGCGCGGACGCCGGCCTTCATGCTCGGGCGGGGCGAGAAGGAACAGCGCCTGCTTCTCGCCGCGCAGCTCGCGGGCGCGCCGCTGGATGCGGTTGATGCCGAAAACGAGATAGACAAGCCAGCCGATGAAAGGCACGAGGAGGATGAAGCCAAGCCAGCCCGCAGCCGCGCGCTCATCGGATTTCGTCAGCAGCGCATGGATAGCGGCTGCGACCATCGCCCCGAACTGGATCAGGGCGAGAAGGAAGAGCCAGATATCCCAGAAAGCCGTACCCATTTGCCTCCGACGCGCGGGGGGAATGATCAGTAACGCAGTGTGGCGCCGATATAGAGGCCGCGATCCTCGCCCGGGAAGTAGCGCTCTTCCCCGCTGCCGAAATCGGAGTAGTCCGCGCGGTCAGCATAGCGCCTGTCGAAGATATTTGTGATCTTTCCGAAGAGGGCGAGGTTCTCGCTGAGATCGTAATCGAGGCGCAGATTGAATATGTCGTGTCCGCCATATTTGACGGTATTGGCGGCGTTCATCCAGTACGAACCCATATGCACCCATTCGAGTTCCGCGCGTCCGGCCCCTTCGTTGAAATTGTAGCCGAGACGGAGATTGCCGAGCGTTCGGGGAGCGGTGTCGACGTCGTCGCCATCCCGGATCGTCTCGGTCGGGGTGATGTTGGTGAAGGCGTAGGTGTGGCGGGCATAGGTGCCGGCGGCAGCTATGTCGAAGCCGAAGGCCAGCGGCGCCGAAATCTCGACCTCGATGCCTGCGTGATCGGTCTTGCCGTCGGTGACGTTGAAGCCGCCCGCATCCCGGAAATAGTAGTTCCGCTTCTCCATGTAGAAGAGGTTGGTTTCGTAGGAGATGCCCGAGATACGGCCGCGCGCGCCGACTTCGATGCTGTCGAGTTTCTCGGATTTCGCTTCGCCCGGCACCTGCAGGCGCTGCAGGCGGTAGAGATCCGTCGTCTGTGGCGCGCGGGTGCCACGCGCCAGGTTCATATAGGCGGTGAAGCCTTCGTTGAATTCATGCAGCAAGCCGATTTTCGGCGTGAAGTCGCCGAATTCGTCGACACGATCGGGTATGCGCAGGAATCGACCGAAAATACCGTCGGACGCATTGTTCTTGTAATCATAGCGCGTGTATTCGAAGCGCAGGCCTGCCGTGAAAAGCGTGCGGGGCGCAATTCGCCATTCGCTGTGGATATAGGGTGCGAGCACGAGCGCCTTCACTGTGTAGTCGTAGTGGACGCCTTGCGGATAGTCGTTCGGGGGCGGCGGGCTGGGCGGTGCGGTGTTGAACTGGATTTCCGTCAACTCTCCGTCCGTATACTCGGTGTCGAGTCCGAAAATGATCTGATGGCCGCCGTCAAGTTTGGCGGCAAGGCTCGATAGCAATCCGCCACTCCAATGTGCATTCTGCTCGACCGGCTGGCCCGGCAGGAAATGCATGAGAAAATTCATCGAATTCTTGCGGGCATAAGGTGTCAGCGCCAGCGTGAGATTGTCGGACAGGTCCCGCTCTATGCGGACGGCTGCTCGCACGGCCCAGGCATCGCGATAGGCATCCGGGTCCGGGTTGGTCCTGTAGAGCGCCGGGTTCTTGTAGGCCTTTGGGCCCGCAACGAAGCCTGCGGTTTCCTGGTTTGTGTTCACGGCGGTCAGCGTGGCCGCGATGCGCGTATCGGGGGCGGCATAGTCGTAGCGGAGCCGCGCCTTCTGTTGTTCGAGACCGGACTCCGCACGGAATCCGCCATCGTGGAGAACCGCAAAGCTGCCGCGGAAGCCATGCGTGGCGGCGCCCTCGCCGGCGATGGTCCGGCTCGCCGTGCCGGAGGTCTTGAAAAAGTCGTGGGGCCCGCCCCAGAGCGTGAGCTCGGCATCGCCCTCGGGCGCGGGCGGGCGGCTCAGGAAATTGATGAGGCCGTGCTCGGCGTTGGAGCCGTAGCGCGCGCCGCCCGGGCCGCGCACGACTTCGACGCCGCCGGAAATCTCGTCCATCGCTTCCATGAGCGCGTTCACATTGGCAAAGCCCGCCGCGCGCATCGGCACGCCGTCTTCAAGGTAGAGGAAGGAGCCCGCACCGGCGCCGCCGGTAAGCACCGGGGAGCGGATGGCGGTGAGGTGCTCGGCGCCGCTGCCCTGCTGGATGCCGACGCCGGGCAGGCGGTTCAGCGCTTCGGCGGGCTGGGCCGGGCGGATGAACTCCATCTCGAATTCGCCGATCTTCGCGATATTGCCGGTATGGGTGGCGCGCGGTGTGCCGAAGCCGGTGGTGGTGATGACGAGTTCATCGAGGAGGACGTCCTTTTCGCCGGCCGTTTCCTCGGCACCTGCCGCCGTGGCCATGAAAAACGCCAGACCGGCGAGGGGCAGCGCCGCCGTGCCCTGAAAAATGGAGGTAATCCGAAATCCCATTCCCTGAACTGCTCCCCGGCCGGGCGAAACCCGCCTGCTCCCCGTTTCCGCGGCTCTTTTCGGCCGCCGGGGCCCATTGTTAACATGGAGAGAAACGAGGTCACGTTCTTTCGGGGGCACCGGAAAACGCGGCAATCGGCCACGCTTGCCGGGCGACCGGCTTTTCTTGCCCCGGTAGGGTGGGGCGGCTAGATTTCATGCCGTCATGAAAATTTTCGGTACATCCATCCCCCCGGTGACGCTGTCCGTGGCCATTCTGGCCGTCGCAACGACCGCCGTTGTCTATTCGCCAACGCTTTACCGCATGTTCTGCGAGGCGACGGGGTATGGCGGAACGGTGAGCGTGAGCCGGTCGCTCGATCCGGAGCAGGCCCCCGCCATCGGCCCGCTCGTGAAAGTGCGGTTCGATGCCAATGTCTCGCCGGGGCTCGACTGGACCTTCGGGCCGGTGGAGCGCGAGGTGGAAGTTCATATGGGCGTGCCGAAGACCGTGTTCTACCGGGCGGTGAACAACAGCAACGAGACGCTGGTAGGGCGCGCTACATATAATGTGACGCCGGGTTCAGCTGGATATTATTTCAACAAGACGGATTGTTTCTGCTTTGCGGAGCAGAAACTCGCGCCCGGCGAAAGCGCCGAGATGCCGGTCGCCTTCTTCGTCGATCCGGAAATGGCCGAAGAGTTCGAGACGAAGGGCATCCGCACGATCACGCTCTCCTACACGTTTTTCAGGCTCGCATCGGACGAAGAGGCGGTTGCTTCCGCCCGGTCGCTCAGCGAGACGGGCGAGACGCGACGCCGCGAGCTCGAGACCTCGTCCACGGCCGAATTCACCAATAACGTTCAGCGCCTGCGCTGATCCTCAGCCGGCCGGGCGCGCCGGCTCTACCCTTCATGTTGCACAAACAACAGGCAGTGCGTTCTGCGGGCTGCCCGATTCGCGGGCCCGTGGCCGCTTTCTCCCCTGTCATGGCACTGCAAACCGCTGTTTCCCTTCTGGCACGGCGCTTGCGAAGTGTCTTTCCGGCAGCGGCTAGGGTTCCGGCTTCGCGTGAGTGAGACGAGTTAGCGAAGTGTCTGGTCCGAGAGCCGCACCCTGTCCGGTGAACAGCGGGCGGGTACACGGCGGGACAAAAGCCCGGGAGACGGATGTAATGCGAGGGTTGGCATTGCAGAACCGCCGTGACGCCAATCCTCCGTTTTGAAACGCGATCACTCGATCCGGAGGAC
>PNMC01000022.1 GCA_013823365.1 Parvibaculum sp.
CAGGCATCGAGACCCTGCACATGGGCGCCGATCTTGTGGATGGAGCCCGTGGCATCGCGGCAGACGATGGAGCCGTCGGCGCGGACGCGTGCGGCATGCCGGCGCTGCGGATCGGTGAGCACCGTGCCGGGTTCGAGAAGACCGCGCTCCACGATGGTGCCGAAGGGCACGCGAGGCTCGGCCTTTTTCGACGTCGTGACTTTCAGGTCTTCCGCATCCGATGCCTTCACCTGGCGGATACGTTCGCGCGCGACCTTGATGTAGCGCTGCTCGCGCTCGATGCCGATGAACTTGCGGCCGAGCTTCTTCGCAACGGCGCCCGTCGTGCCCGTGCCGAAGAAGGGATCGAGAACCGTGTCCCCCGCATTGGTCGTCGCAAGCAATACGCGGTGGAGCAGGGCTTCCGGCTTCTGAGTCGGATGCGCCTTGCCGCCTTCATCGTCCTTCAGACGCTCGCCGCCGGTGCAGATCGGCAGCGTCCAGTCGGAGCGCATCTGCAGATCGTCGTTGAGCGCCTTCATTGCGTCGTAGTTGAAAGTGTATTTCTTCTGCTCCGCATCGCGCGTCGCCCAGATCAGCGTTTCATGCGCATTGGTGAAGCGCGTGCCGCGGAAATTCGGCATCGGGTTCGATTTCCGCCAGACCACATCATTCATGATCCAGTAGCCGAGATCCTGCATCGTCGCGCCGACGCGGAAAATATTGTGATAGGAACCGATCACCCAGATCGCGCCCGTATCCTTCAACACGCGGCGTGCCGCAGCCATCCAGTTCCGGGTGAAGGCGTCGTAATCCGCGAAGCTCGCGAACTTGTCCCAGTCGTCATCGACGGCATCGACCTTGGATTGGTCGGGGCGGGTCAGTTCTCCGCCGAGCTGAAGGTTGTAAGGCGGGTCCGCGAAGATCAGATCGACCGACTTCTCGGGCAGCGCGTTCATCGCCTCGATGCAATCGCCCTGAATGATGATTTCCGCCGGATTTTCCTTGCGAACCCCGGACTTTTCGCTGACGCGCCCCACTCGAACTACCCCTTGGAAATGACAAGGCGGCGATCATGAGTCAGCGCGGATTCGCGGTCAATAATCTTTTTGAATCAATAAGTTAACGGACTCGACGAACACAAGATCGAGTCCCTTTCAGGGGCCGGGACTCAAGATATTGCGTATCGGCGCGAAGCTGCGGCGATGGTGCGCCGAGGGTCCGAGCCGCGAAATCGCCTCGAGATGCGCCGGTGTGCCATAGCCCATGTGCCGCTCGAAGCCGTAACCGGGATGGGCGAGCGCGAGTTCGGCCATCATCCGGTCGCGCGTGACCTTGGCGGCGATCGAGGCCGCGGCGATCGACAGGGCGAGCCCATCGCCACCGATGACCGCGCGCGAGGCGCAAGTGATGTCCGGCGGGCAGCGATTGCCGTCGACAAGCGCGAATTGCGGTGCGCGCGGCAGCGAGGCGACGGCACGCGTCATGGCGAGCATGGTCGCCTGGAGAATATTGACCGCATCGATCTCCTCGACGCTCGCAACGCCGATGCCGATCTCCGCACACCCCGAGAGCACGGCGAAGAGCTCCTCCCGGCGCACTGCATCGAGCTTCTTGGAATCGTTGAGGCCGTCCGGGCAGTTCGAGAAATCGATGATTACGGCGGCGGCAACGACCGGCCCCGCAAGCGGTCCCCGGCCCGCTTCGTCCACACCGCAGACGAGACGCGCCGGTGCGCCCGCTTCCATTTCGAGGGCGTAGTCGGGCAGCATGACGGCTGACGCGGGCTTCTTCTTCGCAATGGTCTTCAAGGGCGGCATGGCCGCGAGTGTGCCGCGAGTCCGCAGCAAGGGCTAGGCCATTTTACTGCGAATAGCCACACCACGCCCCTTCACAGCAAATCAAGCTGCTTGCCTCGTCCCGGCACGCGGAACTGCGTGCAGTCGAGGGAGCGGAACTCGCGGCGGCCATAGCCCATGCCGAGTTTCTTCGTTGCGATTTCGAAGCGCCGCGCAATCTGCCAGGCGTAAGGACCGGTACCGGATTGCCGCTCGCCCCATTTCGCGTCGTAATCCTTGCCGCCACGCATCTGGCGGATAAGCGAAAGTACATGCGCGGCCCGGTCCGGTACATGCTCGTGGAGCCATTCGACGAAAATGTCGCGGATTTCGAGCGGCAGCCGGAGGATGACGAAATTCGCTTCCCGGGCGCCCGCATAGGAAAGCCCGGTCAGGATCTTTTCGATCTCCATGTCGTTGAGCGCCGGAATGACCGGCGCGATCATTGCGCCGGTCGGAATGCCCGCTTCCGACAGAAGCCTGATCGCCTCCATCCGCCGCGATGGCGTGGAGGCGCGCGGCTCGAGCGCCCGGGCGAGCTTCGGGTCGAGCGTCGTCACGGAAAGGGCGACGCGCACGAGATTGCGCTCGGCAAGCGACGCGAGAATATCGATGTCGCGCACGATCCGCGCCGACTTGGTGAGGATCGTGACCGGATGGTTATAGGCCGACAGCACTTCGAGCAGGCTCCGCGTGATGCGATAGCGCTGCTCGATCGGCTGATAGGGGTCGGTATTCGTGCCCATTGCGATGGGCGCGACCTCATAGCTGGACTTCGCCAGCTCCTTTTCCAGAAGCTGCGCCGCATTCGGCTTTGCAAACAGCTTGCTCTCGAAATCAAGGCCGGGCGACAGCCCCATATAGGCGTGGGTCGGCCGCGCAAAACAATAGACGCAGCCATGCTCGCAGCCGCGATAGGCATTGACCGAGCGGTCGAAGGGAATGTCGGGCGAGGAATTACGCGTGATGATGTGGCGGGCGGTCTCTTCGGTCACCTGCGTTTTCAGCGCTGGCACATCCTCGATATTGTCCCAGCCATCATCGACAAGCTCTCTGGATTGCGGCTCGTAGCGGCCGCTCCGGTTGGTCAGCGCACCCCGGCCACGGCGGCCGCTCTCGGGCAAATGAGGCTCGCGGACGCTCGGGGGTACGAGGGGCGCCCTGCGGGGGACAGGGCGATGGTCCGTGAGCCCGTGGGGCCGCTTGGCCGCGCGGTCGCCAACCGGGGGATTGGCTTGGGGCGCGGGGTGGCCGGGGGGCGCTGTTTCGCGACTCGTCGTCATGAGATGAGTATAGCCAATAATGAGAACATAACAAGAACATTGTTCTTCGCCCCGGCGCGCCATAGACTGCGCCGGCTGGAGGAGGCGAACGCGAGGGAGGAGCAATGAGTGTTTTCGAACTATCGAAAAATCCGGTCCATCTGGGGCCCGGCGGCAAAGCCGCTGTGCAGCCCGAGTTCACGGGCGGCATGGACTGGTACATGGCCTATGGCGCGCGCCACGACGAGGACGGCGTGGAAGGCCGGCTCGTCTCCATGTTCACCTTCTCGGCGCCCTGGGAGAGCTGGGAAATGCACCCGGCGGGAGATGAAATCGTCCTCTGCATCTCGGGCCGGATGGTGCTGCACCAAGAGATGCCGGAGGGCGTGAGGACGGTCGCGCTCGAACCCGGCCAGTATGCGGTCAATCCGCCCGGCGTCTGGCATACGGCCGATGTGGAAGGCGTGGCGACCGCTCTCTTCATCACGACAGGGCTGGGTACGGAACATCGCCCCAGATAGCGGCCCCCTCGGAATTTTGCGTTTTCCCCTGCCACAGCTATCTTGCGCGCCATGCTGAGCGTGATCATTCCGACCTTGAATGCAGAGGAGACCCTGACCCGCACCCTGGCGCCCCTAGTGCCGGCGGTCGTGCGCGGGCTTCTGCAAGAAGTGATCGTGGCCGATGGCGGCTCAAGCGACGAGACGCTGGAGATTGTCGAGGCGGCAGGAGCAAAACTTGTCCGCGCGCCCAGGGGACGCGGTCAGCAGCTGGCGGCCGGCGCCCGCGCGGCGAAAGGCAACTGGCTGCTTTTCCTTCATGCCGACACGGTGCTAGACCCCGGCTGGATATCCGAGGTCGAGAAACTCTTCGAGCAGATCGAGAAAGGACGCTTCCGGGACGGTGAGATGGCGGCGGCCTTCCGTTTCGCGCTGGATGATTTTTCCGGGAGCGCGCGCCTTCTTGAGCGTCTGGTGGCGCTGCGCTGTGCATTGTTCCGTCTGCCCTATGGCGATCAGGGCCTTCTCGTGAACCGCAGGCTCTATGAGAAGTTGGGCGGCTTCCGCGACATTCCTTTGATGGAGGATGTGGACCTCGTTCGCCGCATCCCGCGCCGTCGCCTTATCATGCTGCGCACCGCCGCCTTGACGAGTCCGCACCGCTATATTCGCGACGGGTTCCTCGTGCGTTCCCTGCGCAATCTTTTCTGCCTCACGCTTTATTACCTTCGTGTGCCGCCCCGCGTGATCGCCCGGATGTACGGTTAGGCGCCGGTCCCATGTCGCTCGATCCGCAACTCGTCATCATGGCGAAGCGGCCGCAGATTGGCCGGGTGAAGACACGCCTCGCGCGCGATATCGGCGCTTCCGAGGCGCTCCGCTTTTTCAGGTCCGCAAGCGCATCGCTCATCCGCCGCGTGGCGCGCGATCCGCGCTGGCAGGCCGTGATTGCCGTCTCGCCGGACACGGCAACGTACGATCGCGGCATCTGGCCTTCGGATATCCCGCTTGTACCGCAAGGGAGCGGAGACCTTGGCGCGCGCATGGGCCGCCTGTTCCGAGATTTGCCGCCCGGACCTGTGGTCATCGTCGGCGCCGATATTCCCGGCATCACGCGTGCGCATGTCGCTTCCGCTTTCGCCGCACTCGGCAATCACGATGCCGTGCTCGGACCGGCGGACGATGGCGGCTATTGGCTGGTCGGCTTGCGCCGTCAACCGCGCATTGCGGAGATTTTCGGCGATGTGCGCTGGTCGAGCGAACATGCATTTACCGACACGGCGGGGAATATCCGCGGTCAGGCATTGAGCCTTGCGGTCATCGGCACGCTTGCCGATATCGACACGGGCGACGATTTCAGAAAATGGCGGCAGGACGCATGAGCGATCTCGATCCCTTCAAGGTGTTTCTGGAATTGCAGCTTGCCCTGCCGCGCAACGGGCCCGGCAGCCGCCGCGCGACCGAAGCGGCCCTTACGTTGCTTCCGCCGCTGCCCGACGATGCCCAAATTCTCGATATAGGCTGCGGGCAGGGCGCCTCCGCCTTCGATCTCCTGCGGCTCACCAAGGCGCGCATCACGGCCGTCGACCTCTATGATGTGTTTCTTGAAAAGATGAACGCCCGCGCCTCGCGCGAAGGTATCGGCGATGACCGCCTTGTCATCAAGCAAGCCGATATGGAGGCATTGCCCTTTCATGAAGGCGATTTCGATCTCATCTGGTCGGAAGGCGCGATCTATCTCGTCGGCTTCGCCAGGGGGCTGAAACTCTGGCGGCGTTTTCTGAAACCGGACGGCCATGCCGCCGTCACCGAGTGCACCTGGCTCACGGACAATCCTCCGGAAGAGGCGCGCGCCTTCTGGGATGCTGCTTATCCGCAGATGGGCACAATCGCGTCGAATGTCGCGGCGGCGGAGCGTGCAGGCTATGAGGTGATCGGCACGCAGGTGCTGCCGCCCCAAGACTGGTGGACGGACTACTACACGCCGATGCGCGAGAAGATTGCGGAGATGCGGGAAAGCTGGGGCGATGAAATCGAGCCCGTACTTGCGGAAGCCGACGCCGAGATCGCCCTCTTCGAGAACAATCCCGGCCAGTATTCCTATGTCTTCTATGTGATGCGGCGGAAGGGTTAGCCCCGCGCCTTGATCGCGTCGCGGATTTCCTCAAGCAGCACTTCCTGGCGCGGCGGTGCGGAAGGCGCGGGCGCCTCGCCCTTCGCGATACGGGCCTTCAGCGCGTTCATTTGCTTGATGACGAGGAAGAGCGCGAAGGCGACGATGGTGAACTGGATGATGGCGTTGATGAAGCGTCCATAAGCGAGCACCGGAACGCCCGCTGCCTTCGCAGCATCGACCGAAGCCGGCGCATCGCCGTTCAGCGTCAGCGCGATGAAATAATCGCTGAAGTCGACCCCGCCCATCACCGCGCCGATCGGCGGCATGATGATGTCGTTCACCAGCGATTGCACGATGGTCGTGAAGGCCGCGCCGATAATGATGCCGACCGCCATGTCGAGCACATTCCCCTTCAGGGCAAATTCGCGAAATTCCTTGAGCATTTGGGCTGACCTCCATTCCGGTGATTCCTTCTCAAGCCGGAATCGTGCCGCGCGCCGGGGAAAGGCACAACGGGAAAGAAACTGGAAGGCGGCCTTGCGTACCGGTTCGAAATGTAATGTTATAGCATAACATTATGATATTCGAGGTATCCCATGTCCGAGCGGAAACTCCCTGTGACTGTCCTGTCCGGCTTTCTCGGTGCGGGAAAGACGACCCTGCTCAATCACATCCTGAACAATCGGGAGGGGCGCCGCGTCGCCGTCATCGTCAACGACATGAGCGAGGTGAATATCGACGCCGATCTCGTCCGGGCGGGCGATGCCGCCTTCACCCGCTCTGAGGAGCAGCTCGTCGAGATGACCAATGGCTGCATTTGCTGCACCTTGCGCGACGACTTGCTGAAGGAAGTCCGCATGCTGGCGGAGGAGGGACGCTTCGACTACCTGGTGATCGAGTCGACCGGCATATCGGAACCGCTGCCCGTCGCGGCGACCTTCGACTTTCGCGACGAAGCGGGCGAGTGTCTTGGCGATGTCGCCGAACTGGACACGATGGTGACGGTGGTCGATGCGGCGAACCTCCTCAAGGATTATTCCTCGAGCGACTTTCTTGCCGATCGTGGCGAGAGCCTCGGCGAGGACGACACGCGTTCACTGGTGAGCTTGCTCGTCGAGCAGATCGAGTTTGCCAATGTGATTGTCCTGAACAAGGTAGATGAGGCGAGCCCGCAGGAACTCGAACTCGCCCGGAGCATCATTCGCTCGCTCAATGCGGATGCGAGGATCGTGGAAACGAATTTCGCGCGCCTGCCGCTCGCGGAGGTGCTCGACACGGGCCTTTTCGACTTCGAGGAGGCCCAGCGCCACCCCCTCTGGTACAAGGAACTCTTCGGCTTTGCCGACCACACACCGGAGACCGAGGAATATGGTATCCGCAGCTTCGTCTATCGCGCGCGGCGCCCCTTCCATCCCGAAAAGTTCCACCGTTTCCTCAATTCGAACTGGCCGGGCGTGGTTCGCGCCAAGGGACACTTCTGGCTGGCGACACGGCCGGAATGGGTCGGTGAAGTAAGCCAGGCAGGCGCGCTCGTCCGCAACGAGGCGATCGGCTATTGGTGGGACGTGCTGCCGCGCGACCGTTGGCCCGACAATCCCGAATGGCGCGCGCAACTGGACAAGAACTGGCACGAGGTCTGGGGCGACCGCCGCCAGGAAATAGTCTTCATCGGTATCGCGCGCGAAATGGACGAGGCGTGGATAAGGCGCGAGCTCGACGCCTGCCTTCTCGGCTCGGACGCAAAGCCGAAATTCGACTGGAAGGCATGGGACAAGCTCCGCGATCCTTTCCCGGTCTGGAGCAGAGACGCGGCAGCCTGACATGAACGCCCTCACGAAACTTGCGCCACACCTCGCCGAACCTGAAATTCAGACACGGCAAGTGCCGGAATCCGTCCCGCAATGGCTCGACGCCCTGGCGCCGGACGACCTCCCGTCCGCGCGCTTCGTCGCGCGCGCGGAAGATGTGGCCGGCTTGCTCCCCGGGGAATGCGCGTCGTGGCTGCGCATGGACATTGCAAATCTGGCCCGCAGCTTCGCCGCGCGGGCGGCTTGCCGCGATCTGGAAGTGCGGCTCGATCGCATCGACGACGATGCCTGCAGCCGCTTCCATCGCGATCATGTGTCGCTTCGGCTGCTCTGCGCCTATCGCGGCCCCGGCACGCAGTGGGTCCCGGGTGACGAAGCGGAGCAGGCGTTGCATGAGCAGCAGCGGTTTCGTGGCACGGTCAATGAACTGCCGCGCTTCGCAGTCGGCATATTCGAAGGGCGGAATCGTGCCTCTGGCGGCGTTCTGCACCGTTCGCCGCCGATCCTCGGCACCAACGTGACCCGGCTTCTTCTCTGCCTGACCCCGGCGGGTGAAATCTGCGGCTGCCCGGCGGACCACTAGGAAAAGAAAATGCAGTTTGTCAGTCTGTCGCGCGATCAGGCATCGCAGTTTCTCGATCTCATCGAGAGCTTCCGAAAGGGGGAGCTTACGCGGCGTTCCCTGCGCGGACGGTTGAAGCTGCTCGACCAAGGCGAGAACGAACAACTCTGGGAACTCTTCCTCACGCGCTTCGATCATGCAGACGAAGATGCCTGGGGCAACAACTGAACGGGAAAACCAAGGTGGCAACGCTTACATTCTGTACGACGGTCGTTTTCGATCACGGTGCAATCAATCAGATCGGTTCCGCCCTGAAAGGGCAGGGCATTTCTCGCCCGCTCATCTGCACCGATATGGGGCTTGTGCGCGCGGGTATCGTCGACAAGCTGCGCGGCGCCATGTCGAACGAGTTTCAGGCGACGATTTTCCACGACACGCCGGAGAATCCGACAGAAGAGGCAGTCCTTGCCGCCGCCGCCCTCTATCGCGAGGCGGATTGCGACGGGATCATTGCCCTTGGCGGCGGTTCCTCCATGGACCTCGGCAAGGCCGTGGCCCTCACGGTTACGCATGAAGGCGATATGATCTCATTCACCGCCGGTGTCGGCGGTGCGCAGAAGATCGGTCCGGTGGCACCCCTCATCGCCGTGCCGACGACAGCGGGGACGGGCAGCGAGGTCTCGACCGGTGCCGTCGTCATCATGTCGAATGGCGAGAAGCTCATTCTCGCAAGCAAACACCTCGTGCCGCGCATGGCGATCTGCGATCCCGATCTGACGCTCGGCCTGCCGTCGCTCCTCACCGCTGCGACGGGCATGGACGCCGTTGCCCATTGCATAGAGGCCGTGTGCTCGCGCCAGATCAATCCGCCGGCCGATGCGGTGGGGCTCGATGGCATTCGCCGCGCGCTCGGCCTGGGCAATCTTGAGCGCGCCGTCGCCGACGGTGTCGATGCGCAGGCGCGCTGGAACATGATGATGGCCTCGACCGAAGGCGCCATGGCCTTCACCAAGGGTCTCGGCGCGGTTCACTCGATGAGCCATGCCTGCGGCTCGCTGCCGGGCCTGCGTCTCCATCACGGCACGTTGAACGCCGTCTGCCTTCCATGGATATTGCGCTACAACCACGAAAAGATCGGGGAAGCCTTGCAGAGCATATCTTCGGCAATGGGGCTGCCGCAGGGCGCTGATGTTTCCGACGAGATCGAGGCGCTGAATATCCGGCTCGGCCTTCCCCCAAGCCTCGGCGCGATGGGCGTTACCGCCGACATGATACCCTATCTCTCGGAGCACGCCGTGAAGGACGTTTGCACCTTCACCAATCCACGGAGCGTCAACCGGGGCGAGTATGCCGTTCTGTTCGAGCAGGCAATCGCAGGCTGAGGGAGATCATTTGCGCTGCTTGTGTTCCTCGAGGCGCGGCATGATCTCGACGAAATTGCAGGGGCGGTAACGAAAGTCGAGCTGGTGGACGAGGATCCTGTCCCAGCCGTCCTTGCAGGCGCCGGGTGAGCCGGGCAGGGCGAACAGGAAGGTGCCGCCCGCAATGCCCGCCGTCGCCCGCGACTGGATCGTCGATGTGCCGATCTTGTCGTAGGAGATGCGGTGGAAGAGGGCGGAGAAGCCGTCTATTTCCTTGTCGTAGACCGACTTGAAGGCTTCCGGCGTCACGTCGCGCCCGGTGAGCCCGGTGCCGCCTGTCGAGATCACCACGTCTACCTTGTCGTCCGCGATCCAGGTCTTGAGCGTGCTGCGAATAAGCGACGTATCGTCAGGGACGATGCGGCGTGCGGCGACGTGATGCCCCGCCTTTTCGATGCGCTCGGCCAGTGTATCGCCCGACTTGTCGTCCTCGGCCGTGCGCGTGTCGGAGACCGTCAATACGGCAATATTGAGTGGAATGAAGTCGCGCGTCTCGTCGATACCGGGCATGAGGATACCTTTCGCGGAGGGAGGGCCGCATCATATAGCGGAAATCGGTCAGGGTGTCCCGGCGTAAAGCCGGGGGCCCATCGCCGCCGCGCCGTCAGCCATGAAGACGGCACGGCGGCTCTGGCACACCGGCGGGATCAGGACGCCGCCGGCGCCGGGTCCGGCGTCTCGCCATGCGCCGTATCGGGGATAGGCTCGTCGAAGGTGAGCGTTTCCCCATGCTGGCGGAGAGGCCGGTTGCCTGTGAGCTTGCGCAGCAGGACATAGAAGACGGGCGTGAAGAAAATGCCGAAGGCGGTAACGCCGAGCATCCCGAAAAGCACGGCGATGCCCATGGCGTTGCGCATTTCGGCGCCCGCGCCCGTCGAGAGCGCCAGCGGCAGCACACCCATGATGAAGGCGATGGAGGTCATCAGGATCGGGCGAAGCCTGAGCCTGCTTGCCTCGATTGCCGCCTGAACGGGCGTGCGGCCGGCGAATTCGAGCTCACGCGCGAACTCGACGATCAGGATGGCATTCTTCGCCGACAAGCCAACGAGAACCATCAGCCCGATCTGGGTGAAGATGTTGCTGTCGCCGCCCGTCATCCAGACGCCGGTCATCGCCGCCAGCAGGCTCATGGGCACGATCATGATGATCGAGAGCGGCAGGGCGAGACTCTCATACTGCGCCGCGAGCACGAGGAAGACGAGCAGGATCGCCACCGGGAAGATGATGAGCGCGGAATTCCCGGCGAGGATTTCCTGATAGGTGAGCTCCGTCCATTCGAAGGAGAACCCCTTCGGCAGGGTCTCCGCCGCGATACGCTCCACTGCGGCGCGCGCCTCGCCCGAGGAATAGCCGGGTGCCGCATCGCCGTTCACATCGGCCGAAAGAAAGCCGTTATAGCGCATGGCGCGCTCCGGCCCCGCGCTCGGCTGCACGTTGACAAGCGCAGACAGCGGTACCATCTCGCCGCTCGTCGAGCGCACGCGCAGCTGGCCGATATCCTCGGCGCGCGCACGGAACGATGCATCCGCCTGAACGCGCACGGAATAGGTGCGCCCGAAACGGTTGAAGTCGTTCACATAGAGCGAACCGAGATAAATCTGCATCGTCTCGAACACGCTGGTCACGGGCACGCCGAGCTGGCGCGCACGGGTACGGTCGAGATCGACATAGAGTTGCGGCACGTTCACCTGATAGCTGGTGAAGAGTCCGGTGAGCTCCGGCGCCCGCTCGGCCGCCGCAAGAAATTCCTTCAACACCCGGTCGAGTTCCGCATAGCCCTGGCCTGCGCGATCCTGAATCTGCAGCTTGAAGCCGCCGATCGTGCCGAGGCCCTGCACGGGCGGCGGCGGAAAGATCGCGATATAGGCATCCTGGATCTGGCCGAATTTTTCATTCAGGCGTTCGGCGATGGCAAAGCCGCTGAGGGAGGCGTCCTTGCGGTCTCCGAATTCATCCAGACCCAGGAATACGATGCCGGCATTGGCGCTGTTGGTGAAGCCGTTGATCGACAGGCCCGGAAAGGCGATGGCATTCTTCACGCCGTCCTCGCCGAGGGAGATGTCGCCCATGCGGCGGATCACCTCGTCCGTGCGGTCGAGCGTCGCCCCGTCGGGAAGCTGCGCGAATCCGACGAGATACTGCTTGTCCTGCGCAGGCACGAAGCCGCCCGGTACCGCCTGAAAAACGCCCCAGGTGAGGCCGACCAGGGCCAGATAGACACCCATCGTGACGGCCTTGCGCGAAACGATGCGTGCCACGCCCTGTCCATAGGCTTCAGAGCTCGCGCCGAAAAAGGCGTTGAACCGGCGGAAGAACCAGCCGAAGGCGAAGTCGATACCGCGGGTCAACCTGTCCTTCGGTTCGTCGTGGCCCTTGAGCAGCAGCGCCGCGAGTGCCGGCGAAAGTGTCAGCGAGTTGATGGCGGAAATCACCGTCGAGATCGCAATGGTGAGCGCGAACTGCCGGTAGAACTGCCCGGTGAGACCGGAGCTCATGGCGAGCGGCACGAACACCGCAACCAGCACCAGCGCGATCGCGATGATCGGCCCCGAGACCTCGCGCATCGCGCGATAGCTCGCCTCGAGCGGCGTCAGGCCCCGCTCGATATTGCGCTCGACATTTTCGACGACGACGATCGCGTCGTCCACGACAATGCCGATGGCAAGCACAAGGCCGAACAGGCTGAGGGCGTTTATCGAGAATCCGAAAAGATACATCACGGCGAAGGTGCCGACGATCGAGACGGGGACCGCGAGAAGCGGAATGATCGAGGCCCGCCATGTTTGCAGGAAGATGATGACGACGAGAACAACGAGGGCGACCGCCTCCAGCAGCGTTGTGATAACGGCATCGATGGAAGCACGGACGAACTGCGTCGGGTCGTAGACGATGTCGTAGTCGACGCCTTCAGGCATCATTTCCTTGAGTTCCGCCATCGTCGCGCGAACATTGTCGGAAATCTCGATGGCGTTGGAGCCGGGGGCCTGAAAGATCGGGATGGCGACGGCGCTGTCATTATTGAGGAGCGAACGAAGCGCATATTCGGCAGCACCAAGCTCGATTCGTGCGATGTCGCTGAGCCGCGTCACCTCGCCATTCTCGCCCGTCTTTACGATGATCTCGGCAAACTCCTCCGCAGATTGCAACCGGCCCTGTGCATTGACGGGAAGCTGCAGGTCTATGCCGGGCAGCGTCGGCGATGCGCCGATGACGCCCGCGGCGGCCTGCACGTTCTGCGCCCTGATTTCCTGCACGACGTCGCTTGCCGAAAGCCCCCGTTCGGCAATCTTCTGCGGGTCGAGCCAGATGCGCATGGAATAATCGCCGGAGCCGAACAGGCTGACCTCTCCAACCCCCGGCAACCGTGCAAGGCGATCCTTCACGTTGAGGACCGCATAATTGCGCAGATAGGTCATATCGTATCGGCCGTTCGGCGAGGTGAGATGCACGACCATGGTAAGGTCGGGCGAACTCTTCACCGTGGTGATGCCGAGGCGGCGCACTTCTTCAGGCAGACGGGGCTCCGCTTGAGCGACGCGGTTCTGGACGAGCTGCTGCGCCTTGTCGGGATCGGTGCCGAGCGCAAAGGTCACGGTAAGTGTCATCAGCCCGTCTGTGGTCGCCTGGCTCGACATGTAGAGCATGTCCTCGACCCCGTTCACGGCTTCCTCGATAGGGGTCGCGACGGTCTCTGCAATCACTCTCGGATTGGCACCGGGATATTGCGCCCGCACCACGACGGTCGGCGGCACGACTTCGGGATATTCGGAAATCGGGAGATTGGGGAGCGAGAGCAACCCCGCGAGGAAGATCAGGATCGACAGCACGCCGGCAAAGATCGGCCTGTCGATGAAAAAGCGGGAAATATTCATGGCGGCATCTCTCATTCGCGGGCAGCGTGGTGCCGCGCGGTTCAAGCTTTGAACGGAAAGGGCTTATCCGGCGGGCCGTCCTGACCCGGCCCGCCGTATTCTTTACTGCGCCTGGAGGGAAGAGCCGGCGCCCGCCGAGGCGAACTGCGAAGGCGCCGTCATCGACACGATCTGGGGGTCGACGATGTCGCCCGGCCGCACGCGCTGCAGTCCGTTGACGATGATGCGTTCGCCCGCGGAAAGCCCGCTCGTCACCTCGCGAAGGTTCTGCACCTTCGAGCCGAGCTTCACTTCGCGCCACACCACCTTGTTTTCGCCGTCCACGACCAGAACGAACTGCTTGTCCTGATCTGCACCGACGGCCCGTTCGGTGATCGCGAGAACGGGGCGCGATGCGGCCGCGCCCATGCGGATGCGTGCGAACTGGCCGGGGATGAGGCTACCGTCTTCATTTTCGAAAACGGCGCGGACGCGGATCGTGCCGCTCTGGATATCGACCTGGTTATCGATCAGCTGCAGCCGGCCTTCGATGGGCGTTCCCTCTGAGGATGAGGTCCCCATGTGAACCGGGATACGGTCGACCTGCGTGTGGGCATCGTTACCCTTGAGCCCTTGCAGCGCATCGACGACGACGCGCTCGTCGGCGTTGAAGCTTGCATAGATGGGGCTCACGGAAACGAGAGTTGTAAGGACCGGGGCATTCGGACCGGCGGAGACGAGATTGCCTGCGGTGATTTCCGCCTTGCCCACGCGGCCGGCGATCGGCGCGCGCACTTCCGTATATTCGAGGTTGAGCCGGGTGGTCTTGAGCGCGGCCTGCGCAGCGTGGAGCGCGGCCTCCGCCTCGCCAAAGGCATTGGCCCGCTCATCGAGCGTGCGCCGTGAAATCGTGCCCTTTTCGACAAGCTGCCGCGCGCGGGCGAGGTCGGTGCGCGCAAATCCGTAGCGCGAGGTCGCTGAGGCAAGTTCCGCTTCGGCGCGGGCAACCTCTGCCGCATAGGGCTCCCCGTCGATGGTGAACAGCAGGTCGCCCTTCTGGACGAGCGCGCCTTCGCGGAAGTGGACCTCCTCGATGAGCCCGGCCACACGCGGCCGGATATCGGCCCGTCCCACCGCCTCGAGGCGGCCGGAGAACTCGTTCCAGGCGGTGACATCGAGAGGCTCGACCGTAGCGACTGAAACCACGGCCGCCTGCGGCAGCTCGGAGTGAGTGTCGGGCTCTGCGCCCGAACCGGCAGCGCTCAGCCCGGTAGCGAGCGCGAGGACGGAAGCGGCAAGGCCGGCGGCGGCGAGGCGGCCGCGAAGGGTTTGGGGGGCAAAGCGTGACATGGCGAACTCCTGGGGCCAAGGCCCTGAACTGAAACAAGAAAACCGGCACAAGAGGGGGAGGGAGGGGCCGGCGGGTGACGTACTCTGGAGGGTAATTCTGTAGTGGATTCTGTAGCGAAGACTACGCATGTGGGCCTTGAAGGCCACCCTTCAAGGTGCTTATGTAATGGAAACTAAAAAAATTCACGGAGGAGACAGTCATGGCTATGGGACGCCCCCGCGCCTTTGACGTGGACGAAGCGCTCGACAAGGCGCTGGTCGTATTCTGGAAGAAGGGATATGACGGCGCTTCCCTGTCGGAACTAACTGAGGCAATGGGGATCAGGCCCCCGAGCCTTTATGCCGCTTTCGGGAACAAGGAAGGCCTCTTCCGCCGTGCCTTGGACCGTTATGAGGAACAGCAGGGCTGTTTCATCGAAGAGGCGCTCGCGGCGCCGACGGCGCGCGAGGCGGTCGAGCGGCTTCTCTGCAACGCGGCCTCGAAGCATTGCCAGGAAGGCCATCCGCAAGGTTGCATGCTAGTCACGGCGGGGCTTTCCGGCGACGAGGAGTCGAGCGCCATTCGCGAGGAGCTCGCGGCGCGCCGCAAGGCGGGCGAGGACGATATCAGAAAGCGGCTGGAGCGCGCGAAACGCGAAGGCGACTTGCCGAAGACCGCGAGCCCCGCGGCGCTTGCGCGTTACGTGACCACCGTTCTGCGCGGCATGTCCGTGCAGGCGGCGGGCGGCGCGACGGCAAAGGAGCTGAAGCAGGTCGCGGAAATGGCGATGAAGGTCTGGCCGGAGTAAGGCCGCGCCTCAGCGTCCCATGCGGTCATAGACCGGCCAGGTGCCGGAAGCAGTCGCATCGAGCGAGCCGACGGGCTGGCCGAGCCGCTCGCGATAGATCCAGTAATTGGTGACCACGCGCTCGATGTAGCCGCGCGTCTCTGCGGCGGGAATGCTTTCGATGAAGAGGAACGGGTCGCCCTTGAAGTCGATGCTCGAAAGCCACCGCGCAAGATTGCCCGGGCCGCCATTATAGGCGGTCGTCAGCATGAAAAGATTGTCGTTAGGCCCGCCTGTGCCCATCAGCTCGGCGATATATTCCTGTCCGAGCGTCACGTTGAAGGTCGGGTCGAGCAGCCGGTCGCGGTTGTCGCCGGCAAGCGAGCGATCCTGAGTGATGTGCGTCGCCGTCGCCGGCATGATCTGCATCAGCCCGCGCGCGCCCGCCCACGACATGGCGTCGGGCTTGAAGCCGCTTTCCTGCCGCATGAAGGCGAGCAGCAGCGCCCGGTCCACCTTGTAGCCATTGCTCGGCTTGTAGTCGGCGAGGGGGAAGAGCCCTGCATTGAGCGCCATCCGCCCGCCTTTCGAGGCGCTGGCGGGCAGATGCGCTGCATTGGCGACCTGCAACTGCACGGCGGGGAGATTGTAGGCGATCGCCAGGGCGATCATTGCCTGGTCGAGCGAAGGGTCGATCAACGCGTGGGCGCGCAGCAATTCTTCCCGCGCGATATCCTGCTTGCCCGCCTGCATCAGCGCCACGGCCCGGGCGACGGCAGGCGTTTCGGTGAGCGCGCGGAATGAAGCCTCGTCAAGGCGCGGTTCGATCCATTCGATCCGCAGGTCGCGGCCGAGCTGGCGCGTCGCCAGAATGCCATAGAAGGTCGCGCCCGTGTCGGCCGCCATCTCAAGCAGCGGAGCGACCTTTTCAGGCTTGCCCTCGGCGAGATAGGCGCGCGCCGCCCAGAAGCTGCCCGCCGCTTTCGTCCAGGGTGAAATCCTCGGGCTGTTTGCGAGTGCCTCGAAATGCCGGGCAGCGCTTGCGTAATTGTCCATGCGCCACGAGGCGAGCCCTGCATACCAGCCGGCAAGCGGCACGTCGCGGGCATGGGTGCTCAGGATTTCCGTGGCGAGCCGGTAGGCGCGTTCATTCTCGCCTTCAAGAAAGTAGGAAGCGACGATCCGCTCGCGAACCTTGCTGAACTCGGTGCTGGTGAGCGAATTGCGCGCATTCTTCCGGCGCAGATAGGCCTCCGCATGAACCGCGCTTTCCGTGCGTAGCATCTTGCGCACTTCGGCATCCATGTCGCGGAAGCGCTGCGACGTCGCTTCGATGATGCCGTCATCGACCGCATAGGTCGCGTGAACCGGCTGACGCCAGCGGCGCGCGAGCGGTCTCTCCGGCGCTGCGGCGGAGGCTGGCCGCCTTTTCAGCGCCAGCTTGTGAATGTCTGCCGCTCCGGGATGATCATTATATTGGGCAAGCCAATCCCGGAGTTCTGCATAGCTCGTCCGGTAATGGGGACCGAGATATTTGGCATGGAGCACATGGCCCATCAGCCTCTTGTCGCGAAGCTGTGCGGCGAGCCTGTCGGCTTGCTTGAAATCGCCGCGCTCCGTTGCAGCAAAGAGCTTGCGATAGGTTTCGCGGTCGTTGCCGTCCAGAACCTCCGGGCTCCAGATGCGCCCGGCACCCTGCGCCGGAAAGATGCCGGCAGAAGCGGGAAGGGGAGATGCGATGAAGACGGCCGCTGCCAATGCAGCCGCACAAAACAACCGGCCCGCCGCGCGCGCGGCGGAAAGATGAAAAGCCCCCCGTTTCATGTGACTCATCTTATCGGGCGAACCCCGACTCGCAAGCTCGCACAGGTTGAATCGTCCCGAAATCGGACAACACGGTTAACCATTGAGCCGGGCCTTGAGCGAGAGCAGGTCGCGCCACGCAAGCTGCTTTTGTGCGGGCTGGCGCAGCAGATAGGCCGGATGGAGCGTCGGCAATGCCGGAACGGCACGGCCGTTAACCTCCACACTGGCCCATTTTCCGCGGAGCCGCATGATGCCCGTATCCGTCCTGAGCATCTGTTTCGCCGATACCCCGCCAAGCAGCACCAGAAAATCGGGGTTCACGAGCTCCACATGCCGCTCCACGAAGGGCATGCAGACCGCATGCTCGGCTGGGGTCGGCGTGCGATTGCCCGGAGGCCGCCAGGGCAGGGTGTTGACGATATAGACGCCTGTCCGGTCGAGCCCGATCGCCGCCAGCATCCGGTCGAGCAACTGCCCGGCCCGGCCGACAAAGGGCAGGCCTTGCAAATCCTCGTCGCGTCCCGGCGCCTCGCCGATCAGCATGATCCGCGCCTGCGGATTGCCATCGGCAAAAACGAGATTCTTCGCCGTGTAGCGGAGCGGGCAGCCTTCGAATGCACCGAGCGCCTGCTTCAGCTCGTCGAGCGTCTTGCAGCGCGCGGCGATTTCGCGCGCGCTTTCGGCGGCCTGTGCATCTTCGAGCGGGATTGAGGAGGGCGCGGCGGCGCGCGGAGCGGGGGCCGGCGCAGGCGCGGCCTCGCCCCGCGGATCGGGGCGTGCGCCGCGCTGGGTCTCAGGTCGGGCGGTCTCGCGCGGTGCTGCCGCGACAGGCGCGGCATCGGCAAGCGCATATCGGTTCACAGGCTCGTCGCCCAGTGCGTCGCTGACGCCCGCTTCCAGATAGAAGGCCAGCAGCGCGGCTGCTTGTTCGCGCGACAAGCTGGACTGTTCGTTGCCTGACGGGCTCATGCGGGGCCGGAAGTTCCTGTTGATGGTGTGAAATCGCTGCCGCCGTCGCGTTGACGGTCACATGCGCGACCCTACACTCGTCTCCGATATCGGGCCATGCGCATCTTGTTGAGAATAACATGCAACTGGTCCGACAAAGGTACGAGGCCCAATATATTGACCATCAAGGGCATTCGCACCATAAGGAAGCCCTGATTTTTGCGGCGGTCCGGCACGGCAAATCTGCCCCGCAATGCCGGCCAAGGGAGATGGAAAATGAGCGACGCGGCCGAACGCGAATATATGGAGTATGACGTCGTAATCGTCGGCGGCGGTCCTGCGGGCCTGTCTGCGGCGATCCGCCTGCGCCAGCTCGCAGCGGAGCAGGATTTCGACATTTCGGTCTGCCTGATCGAAAAAGGCTCCGAAGTCGGCGCGCATATTCTCTCCGGCGCGGTGATCGATCCGATCGGCCTCGACACGCTGATGCCGGACTGGCGCGAAAAGGGCGCACCGCTCGATACCGAAGTCACGGCGGACCATTTCCTTTTCCTCGGCCCGGCCGGCAGCCTCCGCATTCCGAATTTCCTTTTTCCCCCGCTGATGAACAATCACGGCAACTATATCGGCAGCCTCGGCAATCTCTGCCGCTGGCTCGCCGAGCAAGCCGAAGCGCTGGGCGTCGAAATCTATCCGGGTTTCGCGGGCGCCGAAGTGCTCTATGGCGAGGACGGCTCGGTGCGCGGCGTCGTCACCGGCGACATGGGCGTCGGCCGCACCGGCGAGCACAAGGACAGCTACACGCCGGGCATGGAACTCCGCGGCAAGTACACGCTCTTCGCCGAAGGTGTGCGCGGTTCGCTGTCGAAGGAACTGATCCGCAAGTTCAAGCTCGACGAGGGCCGCGATCCGCAGAAATTCGGCATCGGCCTCAAGGAACTCTGGGAGATCGACCCGGCGAAGCACCGCAAGGGCCTCGTGCAGCACACGATGGGCTGGCCGCTCGACAATTCGACGGGCGGCGGCTCCTTCCTCTATCATTTCGGCGACAACCTCGTCTCCGTCGGCTTCGTGGTTCACCTGAACTATAAGAACCCCTATCTCTCGCCCTTCGACGAGTTCCAGCGCTTCAAGCATCACCCCGCCGTGGTCGAAACCTTCGAAGGCGGCAAGCGCATCGCCTATGGCGCGCGCGCCATCACCGAAGGCGGTTTCCAGTCCGTCCCGAAGCTCATCTTCCCGGGCGGCGCGCTGATCGGCTGCTCGGCCGGCTTCGTCAACGTGCCGCGCATCAAGGGCAGCCACAATGCGGTCCTGACCGGCATCATGGGCGCGGAAGCGGCCTTCGAAGCGGTGAAGGACGGCCGGCAGGGCGACGAGCTCACGGCCTATCCGGAAGCTTATGAGAAGAGCGCGGTCTACAAGGACCTCAAGCGCGTCCGCAATGTGAAGCCGCTCTGGTCGAAGCTCGGTACCTTTATCGGCATCGGCCTCGGTGCGGTCGATATGTGGATGAACAATCTCGGTATCGGCCTGCCTTTCACGCTCCGCCACAAGAAGGCCGACTACGAGTCGATCAAGGAAGCGAAGGACTGCAAGCCGATCGACTACCCGAAGCCCGACGGCAAGATTTCCTTCGACAAGCTCTCCTCCGTGTTCATCTCCGCGACGAACCACGAGGAAGACCAGCCGGTCCATCTGAAGCTGAAGGACCCCGCGATCCCGATCGCCTACAACCTGCCGAAATATGCCGAGCCCGCCCAGCGCTACTGCCCGGCCGGCGTCTACGAGGTGGTGCGCGACGAGGACGGCTCCAATCCGCGGTTCCAGATCAACGCGCAGAACTGCGTCCACTGCAAGACCTGCGACATCAAGGACCCCGCCCAGAACATCAACTGGACGGTGCCGGAAGGCGGCGGGGGCCCGAATTACCCGAATATGTGACGCGGGCGCGCGTTACGGGTAAATGGAATGAGACGGGGGCTGTATCCGGCCCCCGTTTTTTTTGCTCTTATACTTGAATCTCGTGCCGCCCGATGGGGCGGCGGAATCCGAAGGCGTGAAGGCAGGCCCCGATATGATGAGTTCCGAAGCGGCGCGGAATGACGGAGCGCCGTTGTGGCGCGTGGCGAGGATGACCGCTATGGCGGTTCTCGTCTCTTCGCTCGGCGCCTGTGCCGGCACGGAGAGCTTCCCCGTCTTCTCCAAAAAGCAGACCGAGACGCCCTTCGGTGCCTATCTGGCGGGCCGCCATGCCGCGGCACAGAACGACAGCAGCCAGGCCGCGATTTTTTACGAGCGCGCGCTGCGCGATCAGCCGGACGATCCGATCATTCTCGAACGCGCCTTCACGGCCGCCTTGACGGCAGGCGACATGGACCGCGCGGTCCCGCTGGCGAGGCGCCTCTCCGCCATCGATCCCGCCGAGCGTATGGCGCGGCTCACACTCGCGCTGACCGCGCTGCGGGACGGGCGCTACGACGATGCATCGAAGGAAATGGACGCCGCGTCGGCCGGCCCGTTCACGGCGCTGGTCGGGACGCTCACGCATGCCTGGGCGGCTGTCGGCAGCGGCGACCGCGCGGCAGCGCTTGAAAGGATTTCCGCCTTCGAGGGGCGCGCGGCTTTCGCGCTCTTTCGCGCCTATCACGAGGCGCTGATGCTCGATGTTCTGGGCGACAGCGAGGGCGCGGGCGAAGCATATAATCGTGCGATGGACGCAAGCGGCGGCAGCTCGATCAGGGTTGTCCAGGCCTATGCGAGCTATCTTTCCCGCGCGGGCCGTACGGAAGAGGCGGCAGGAGTGCTGGTAGCCTTCCTGCAGATGGCCGGGGGCCATCCGCTTGCCGAGTTCGAACTTCGCAGCCTCGCGGCGGGCGATACGCTGCCGCCCCTTGTTGCCAATGCCAGCGAGGGCGTGGCGGAAGCGCTTTACGGGCTCGGCAGCGCACTGGCGAGCGACACGACCAGCAATCTCGCCGAGCTTTATCTCAACCTTGCGCTTTATCTCCGGCCGGATTTCGACATTGCACGCTCGCTTCTCGCAGGCGCCTATGAGGCGCAGAAGCGGTGGCAGGATGCAGTTGCGGCCTATGACCGGATCGGCAAGAGCTCGCCTCTCCATCTCAATGCCCGAATCCAGACGGCAATGGCGCTCGACAAGATGGATCGGGAAGCGGATGCCGCACGCGTGCTCCGCAGCCTCGCCCGCGACTATCCGGACCGGATCGAACCCTATGTGGCGCTTGGCGACATCCATCGCGCAAAGGAGAAATATGCCGAAGCCGCCGCCGAATATCAGCGCGCCATCGAGCTTGCGGGCGAACCGGCGGAGCGGGACTGGACGCTCTATTATGCCCGCGGCATCTGTTTCGAACGCCTCGGCGAATGGGACAAGGCGGAGCGGGACCTGAAGCTGGCCCTCTCGCTGTCGAATGAGCATCCCCTTGTGCTGAATTACCTCGGCTATTCATGGATCGAGCAGCAGCACCGTCTCGACGATGCGCTTGAAATGATCGAGAAGGCTGTCGAACAGCGGCCAAACGACGGTTATATCGTCGACAGTCTCGGCTGGGCGCGCTACCGCCTCGGGCAATACGATCTCGCGGTGAAATATCTCGAACGCGCGGTCGAACTTCAGCCCGGCGATCCGACGATCAACGAGCATCTGGGCGATGCCTACTGGAAGGTCGGCCGCCGCATCGAGGCACGCTACCAGTGGCGGCATGCCCTTGCCATGGATCCGGAGCCCGCGCGCGAAGCCATCTTGCGCACCAAGCTCGATTTCGGGCTTGAAGCGGGTGAGGGGCTCGAGCTGGAAGCGAAGGCCGGGTCGCAGGCCGGATTGTGATGCCCGCGGCGGAGCAGGCCCGCGCCAAGGTCAATTTGAGCCTGCGCGTGCTCGGCCGCCGCGGCGACGGCTATCACGAACTGAACAGCCTCGTCGTATTCGCCGAAACCGGCGACCGGATCGTGGCAGCGGAGGCGGAAAGCCTGTCGCTGTCCCTCAAGGGCCACTTTGCCTCGGCGCTTTCGGAAGAACCCGGCAATCTGGTGCTGCGCGCGGCGCATTCCCTCCGCGATCTTTGCGGCGTGAAGGCCGGCGCACATCTCACGCTTGAAAAGAATCTGCCGGTGGCCTCCGGCATCGGCGGCGGCTCGGCAGATGCGGCAGCCACGCTGCGGGTGCTGATGCGCCTCTGGAATACAAGGCTGGACGAGACGGCACTGGTAAGCCTCGCCGCCTCGCTCGGCGCCGATGTGCCGGTCTGCCTCGACGCAGGGCCCGCGCTCATGTTTGGTATCGGCGAACGGATCGAACGCGTCGGGCACATGCCGCATTTCTCATTGCTGCTGGTGAACCCGCAGGTCCCGGTTTCGACGGCGAAGGTCTTCCGCGCACTCGCCGCGCCGCCGCTTGCCGGTTCGCCCGTGGCGCCGGCAGCACCTGATTTCAGGTCGCTGGACGAACTCCTCAGGTGGTTGGGTACGGAGCCGAACGATCTCGAGCAGCCCGCACGGACACTCGAACCTCTTATCGGTGAGGTGATCGCCGATATCGCAGCGACACCGGGATGTCGCCTTGCCCGTATGTCGGGCTCCGGCGCGACATGCTTCGGGCTCTATGAGAGGCTTGAAGAAGCCCGCGCCGCCGCTGAGGCGGTGGCGCGCAAACGGCCCGGCTGGTGGGTCGTGGCGTCGTCCGTCAGTGGTTGCGGCTGATGCAGAACTCGACGAGTTTCGTCAACGCATCGCGATAGGGACTCTCCGGAAAGATCGCAAGCGCATCGATTGCGATGGCACCGTAATGCTTCGCCCGGGCGATCGTGTCTTCAAGCGCCGCATGACGATGCATCAGATCGATTGCATGTTCGAGGTCGCCCTCCTTCCGCTCGCCCTGCTGCAGCGTCCGCTGCCAGAAGGCGCGCTCCTCCGCATTGCCGCGCCGGAAGGCGAGGACGACGGGCAGCGTGATCTTGCCTTCGCGGAAATCGTCACCCGTATTCTTGCCGAGCGCCGTCGAGCGTCCGCCGTAATCCAGCGCGTCGTCGACGAGCTGGAAGGCGATGCCGAGATTGCGCCCATAGGAATGGAGCGCCGCCGCCTCCGTCCCCTCGCGCTGCGCGATCACCGCGCCGATCTCCGTAGCGGCCGCGAAAAGCGCAGCCGTTTTCGCCGAAATCACGCGCATATAGGCGTCTTCCGTCGTGCCCGTATCCTTCGCAGCGGCAAGCTGCATCACTTCGCCTTCGGCGATGATCGAGGCCGCATCCGCGATGATTTCGAGCGCACGCAGCGATTTCGTCTCGACCATCAGCTTGAAGGCGCGACCGAGAAGGAAGTCGCCGACCAGGACGCTCGCCTGATTGCCCCAGACCATGCGCGCCGTTTCCTTGCCCCGGCGCAGATCGCTCTCGTCCACCACATCGTCATGAAGGAGTGTCGCCGTATGGAGAAACTCCACCGTCGCCGCGAGCTTGATATGGTCTTTGCCGTTATAGCCGCACATCTTGGAGGCGGCGATGGTGAGCATGGGGCGCAGGCGCTTGCCGCCTGAATTGATGAGATGGCTTGCGAGCTCCGGAATCATCGGCACGTCGGATGCCATCCGGTCACGGATGAAGTCGTCCACCGCCTGCATTTCCGTGCGCACGAGAGCCTGCAACTCGGCAACGGCGTTCTGCCCGCGCCCGCGGTCTTCATCAAGAGGAACAACTACGCCCACTCGTCACTCCTGCTCCGGGAAGAGCCGCGCCGCGGCCCGAATTCTCCATGTGCGGCTTGTGTAATAATGCCGTCATGAGGGAGCATAGGTTGACACCCCCTGTGCGGCAAGGCCCGCTCGCCCTAGATCGTTTGTTCGGGCAAGCGCGTTTCGCCGCAGTCCGGCCGGCGCGCAGAGGAGAGAAATGCATGAAGGAGTTGATTCGGACGAACGACCCCGTCTTCTTGTCCTTCCTCACGCACCGCCTGCGCGAGGAGGGCATTGAGCCCTTCGAACTCGACGCACATATGGCGCTTACGGAGGGCTCGCTCGGCGTTCTCCCGAAGCGTATCATGGTCGTTGATGGCGACTATGAAGATGCACGGAAGATTCTCGAAGAGGTTCAGGGGAGCGAAGTGCGATGAGCGGCGTGGCGGCGGACATTCCCGAGGGTGTGACGGATGACGGCTTTCTCGGCAGCAGGCTGAAGATTCTGCAGCCCGCCAAGGGTTACCGGGCGGGCCTCGACGCGGTGCTGCTGGCCGCCTCCGTGCCGGCGCGATCCGGCGAGCGCGTGCTCGAGGCGGGGGCGGGCGTCGGCGTTGCCTCTCTCTGCCTGGCCACTCGTGTGAGCGGGCTTGATGTGGCAGGCCTCGAAGTGCAGCCGGAGCTGGTGGCGCTCGCCGAACGGAATATCGAGCGCAATGGGCTTTCGGGCCGCGTCTCCATCGTCGAGGGCGATATCGGCCATCCCGTACGCGATCTCGCGGCGGCGGGGTTTGAGCCCAATAGCTGGCACCACGTCTTCGCCAATCCGCCCTTTCACGATCCGGCGGCAAGCCCCGCGCCGCCCGATGCCGGCAAGGCGCAGGCGCATCACCTGACCCTAGGGTCGGACCTCGATGACTGGGTGCGCTTCTGCTGCGTCATGGCCAAGCCTCGGGGTACGGTCACCTTCATCCACCGCGCCGATGCCCTGGCCAATCTGCTTGGCGCCATGACGGGACATCTCGGCGGCATAGAGGTTTTTCCGCTCTGGCCATCTTCCGGCAAGTCGGCTTCCCGCATCATCGTCAGGGGTCAGCGCGATTCGAAGGCCGCGCTGATCATCCGGCCGGGTCTCGTCCTGCACGGGCCGGACGGCCGTTTCACCGAGCGGGCCGAAACGCTGTTGCGCGAGGGCGCGGGGCTTCCCCTCGACCTCCCGGCATGAGCCCGGCTTGCCGCGGCCCTTCCCTGCACCTATCTATGGTTCCATGAGAAACCGCATAGCGCCTTTCCTTCCCGCCCCGCTCAGGTCGCGCATCGCGCCCGATTGGAAGCCGAAGCCGGTGGTCGCCGTGGTGCGCCTCAGCGGCACCATCGGCCCGACCCAGCCCTTGCGCGGCGGGCTCAATCTCGCAGGGGTCGCCCCGGCGCTTGAAGCCGCCTTCTCCATGCGCGGCGTACGCGCGGTGGCGCTCCTCATCAATTCGCCGGGCGGCTCGCCCGTGCAGTCCTCGTTGATCTACAAGCGCATCCGCGCGCTCGCCGAGGAGAAGAGCCTGCCGGTCTATGCCTTCGCGGAAGATGTGGCGGCCTCCGGCGGCTACATGATCGCCTGCGCGGCGGACGAGATTTACGCCGATGAAAGCTCGATCCTCGGCTCCATTGGCGTCGTTTCGGCAGGCTTCGGGTTCACCGGCCTGATCGAGAAACTGGGCGTCGAGCGCCGGGTCCATACGGCAGGCGAGAGCAAGGCCATGCTCGATCCCTTCCAGCCGGAAAAACCGGAAGAGGTTGCCCGGCTTGAGGCGCTGCAGCGCGATGTGCACGACTATTTCAAGAAACTCGTAGCCGGGGCGCGCGGCACGAGGCTGAAGACCGACGATCCGGAGATATTCTCCGGTGCCTTCTGGGCGGGCGCAGGCGCGGTTGAGCGCGGCCTCGCGGACGGCATCGCCGATCTCCGGAGCAAGATGCGGGAACTTTTCGGCCCCGAAGTGAAGCTGAAGCCCGTCACCTCAAGGGCCCCCTGGTGGCGGCCATCGGCTGGCGGGGGCATCGGTTCCGGCCGGGCCGAGGGGCTTTTTCAGCGCCTTGGCGCCGGATTTGCCGCCGAACTCGGCGACGGGCTCATTGCCGCAGCCGAGAGGCGTTCCCTTTGGAGCCGTTTTGGCCTTTAATGGGCCTTCGGGGCGCGGGCCCCGGAACCTTGAGAAAGGACGATGAGATGACGAAGATCGTCTTTGCCGCCGTTTTCGTGCTGGCCTTCTATGCCGCCTGGCAGGCCGTCCAGCGCGCGGCCCAGCGCCAGCGCGAGGCCTTTGCCCGCGCCCGGCCGCAGAACCGTATGGAACCGCGCGATCTCGGCACGCTGCGCGACGGCGGCGACGGCATCTATGTGCCGGAGCACAGCCGCCGCGATTGAGCAGGCTGCAGCTGGTCCAGCGTCCGGCGGCAGACCCCGCGCGGGCGCAAATCCCTTTTCCTGCCATGAACTTGACCCTGTCCGGGGCGGCGGCTAGTTTGCGCGCGCCCGGGGCAGCGCGTTCGCGGGCGC
>PNMC01000023.1 GCA_013823365.1 Parvibaculum sp.
TTCACGCCGACCGGGATCATGCCGATGACGTTTGCCGTGCCGCCGCGTCCGAGCATGCGGAAGGCCTGTTCGGTCGTGACCTTGAGGCCGATCGCCTCGAAGGAGTGATGGACGCCCTGGCCGTTGGTGAGCTCCATGACCTGCGCCACGGGGTCGCCTGCTTTCGCGTCCACGACATCGGTTGCGCCGAATTGTTTGGCGAGATTGAGCTTCGAGCCTTGCATGTCGATGGCGATGATGCGGCCTGCGCCTGCAATGGCCGCACCGTTGATCGCCGCGAGGCCGACCCCGCCGCAGCCGACCACGGCAACGGTTTCGCCGGGCCTCACGCCCGATGTGTGGATGACGGCGCCAACGCCCGTCGTCACCGAACAGCCAATCAGCGCGGCGCGGTCGAGCGGCATGTCCTTGCGGATCGCCACGCAGGCATGTTCATGGATCAGCATCTGCTCGGCGAAGGAGGAGAGGTTCAGAAACTGGTTCATGCCGCCGGGCGTTTCGCCGAGGCGCGGTTCCTCGCCTGAACCGCGCTTCGTTTCGGGGCTCACGCAGCGCGACATGTGCCCGGTCAGGCAATGCTCGCAATGGCCGCAGAAGGCGGAGAGGCAGGTGATGACGTGGTCGCCCGGCTTCACCGTGCGGACTTCCGAGCCGACCTGCTCCACCACGCCGGCGCTTTCATGGCCGAGAACGGCCGGCAGCGGATAGGGGTAGGAGCCTTCGACGAAATGGAGGTCCGAGTGGCAGACGCCCGCCGCCGCGGTGCGGATCAGCACTTCATGGGGGCCCGGCTTGTTGATTTTCACATTCTCGATTTCGAGCGGCTTGCCTACCTGGCGCAAGACGGCAGCTTTCATGGCATTCTCCCTGTGTCCGGATTTCTGGGGATTCTCGTTCCGGTTAAGCAAGATGTTCTCCCGTGGCTCCCGCGGGGTCAACAAGAGGCCGCGGGGTAGGGCCACAGCTTCACCATATTTCGCCATTTAATATGCGTTTCGGGGCTGTTCTGTCAGAATGGCCCTTACGTCTTTTCGCCCTCAAGGGAGCCTCCATGACTGTCCGCAGAAGCCTTGCCGCCCTTGCCGCCGCCCTCGGCCTTACGCTTGCCGCGAATGGCGCCGTCTTTGCCGAGCCCGGCCCCCAGGCGCAGGCCGCCTATGACCGGGGCCTTGCGGCGCATCGCGCAGGCGATCTGCCGGGTGCGGTGACGGAGTGGGAAGAGGCGGCGAAGGAGGGTCACGTGGCGGCCGCGTGGATTCTCGGCAATCTTTATGACAAGGGCGCGGGCGTGCCGCAATCCGACGCCAAGGCCTATGAATATTACCTGCAGGCGACGCGGGGCGGGCAGCCGGAGGCTGCCGTCCGTCTCGGGCTTATCTATCTGGAAGATAACGAGGCGATCGGGCTCAAGCGTAACTATCCGGCCGCCATCAAGGCGTTCGAGGTGGGCGCGCTCGCGGCACGGGGCGATGCGCAATATTACCTCGGCTTGATGCACCGGCGCGGCTGGGGCACGTCCGCCGACCGGACCGAAAGCCTGCGCTGGTTCGTGCTCTCATCCAAGAAGCATTATGCGCCTGCGCTCTCCGAACTCGGCCGCATCTATATGGAGGGCGAGGGCGTCGAACGCGACCGTGCCGAGGGCTGGGCCTATTTCCTGCTCGCCAACCGCTACGGCAATGAAGAGCAGCGCGCGGAAGCCAATGCCTATATGGAGCGCTATGACGGCTGGATGAAGCGCGGCGAGAAGGACGAGGCGCGGAGCCGCGCCGACGCCTGGGTATCGGCCTTTGGCGGAAGCTGAGGCCTAGCCGAAAACGACTTTCTCCTCGCCGAACCAGAGCGGCGAGCGGGCGAAGTCGATGAATTTTTTCTCATCCTCGTAGAGATCGCGGCCGGCAGCGATGCCTTCCGGTGTCGCGGTGGCGGCGGCCAGGTCGTCCATGCTTTCCCACCAGAGCTGCGCCACGCCGTCATAGATGGCCGGCGCCTTGTCCAGCCCGCCGCCCCGCGCCTCGCGGATACCGTCCGACAGTGAAGCTTCAAGGGAATGAAGCTGCACATAGCGGGCGATGCGCAGCACCTTGCGGTGGCTGGCGACCAGCGGCGCATGCTTGTTCCACCAGTAGTCCTGAAACTCTTCGAGTGTGAGGTTCGGCAGTCTTGTCAGGCAGAAGGTGAGCTTGATCATCTGCTCCTCCCGGATGCTTTTCTATTTCGTTGACCGTAGTTTGCTACGTACATCGCCAAATCCAAAGGTGTCATCCCGGCACTTGAGTTTCGCGATAGGCCCTGCATCATCGGGTGCCCGGTATCGCGGGCCATACGGACAGGGAAACGGACTATTCCATGCGCATCGCCGTTGGCGGATTTCAGCACGAGACGAATACGTTTGCGCCGACCAAGGCGGACTTCACGGCTTTCGAGCAGGCGGATTCCTGGCCGGCGCTGCAGCGGGGCGAGGGACTGCTGTCCGCCTTTGACGGCATGAACGTACCCATAGCCGGGTTCGTCGATGCGGCCTCGGCGGGGAACACGCTGCTGCCGCTCGTCTGGTGTTCGGCGACGCCTTCCGCGCATGTCACAGAAGACGCGTTCGAGCGCGTCATGGCCATGATGATCGACGCGCTGCGGGCGGCGGGCAGCGTCGATGCGGTCTATCTCGATCTTCACGGCGCGATGGTGACCGAGCATTTCGACGATGGCGAAGGCGAAATCCTGCGCCGGGTGCGCGCTGTCATCGGGCCGAACATACCTCTCGTGGCCTCCCTCGATCTGCACGCGAATGTGACGGCGCAGATGGTGGCGGAGGCGGACGCGCTGATCGGCTACCGGACCTATCCGCATGTCGATATGGCCGAGACGGGCGCGCGCGCGGCGGAGCATTTGCTGCGGCTTCTGAAATCCGGCCAGCGCCAGGCGAAGGCGATGCGCCGGCTCGATTATCTGATCCCGCTGACGGCGCAATGCACGCTGATCGAGCCGGCGGCGGCGCTTTACGGGCTGGTGGCGGAGACGGAAGGCCGCATTCTCGGCAATGGGCGCGTCACCAGCGTTTCCTTCACGACGGGCTTTCCGCCTGTCGATATTCCCGAATGCGGGCCGGTGGTCGTCGCCTATGGTGAGACGGAAGCGGCGGCCGAAGCGGCGGCGCAGCGCGTTGCCGACGCTGTGCGGGAGGCCGAGCCCGATTTTGGCGAGAAGCTCTGGTCGGCGCGCGATGCGGTCGCCCATGCAATCAGGCATTCGGCGCCCGGCAAAGGGCCGGTGGTACTTGCAGACACGCAGGACAATCCGGGCGCGGGCGGGAACGGCGATACGATCGGCATTCTTTCGGAGCTGATCGCGCAAGACGCGCAGAACGCCTGTCTCGCGGTGCTGTTCGACCCCGAAAGTGCCGCGCGGGCGGCAGAAGCGGGCGAGGGTGCGCGCGTGACGCTCTCGCTCGGCGCCAAGACGGGCGGTGCGCCGGAAGAGCGGCCGGTTGAAGCCGAGTTCGAGGTGATGCGGGTCACCGATGGCGAGTTCCTTGCGACGGGGCCTTTCTATGGCGGCTCGCGCATGTCGCTCGGCACGACGGTCCGCCTGCGCCATCGCGGGGTGCAGGTCGTCGTGGCCTCGCGCAAGGGGCAATGCGCGGACAAGGAGATGATCCGGCATACCGGGCTCGATCCGCGCGAACTCTGTATTCTCGCCGTGAAGAGCTCGGTTCACTTCCGCGCCGATTTCGGGCCGATGGCGAGCGAGGTTCTGGTCGTCGAAAGTCCGGGGCCGAATATTGCCGATCTCGCCAAGCTGCCGTTCAGGCGGCTGCGTCAGGGGCTTCGCATCACGCCGATGGGCGTGGGGTTCGGCGGCTGACGGATTACCAGGCGCCAAGCCGCTCCAGCAGCTGTTTCGCAAGCGGGATGCGGAGAGCGGCCTGCGCATCTTCAGTCATGTCGACGTTAAGCGCGAAGCTGTGGACATTGCCGTCCTTCTCCGTCCAGCCTACGAACCAGCCGAGCCCGCCGCCGCCTTCCGCAAAGGCCCAGCCGGTCTTGCCGTAAAGCCGGGCGCCATCCTTCTCTTCAAGCAACAGGATGTCGCGTACGGATTGCTGCACGCCGGGAGAGAGGGGAAGGGTGCCTTGCGCGAGGCGGGCGAGGAACTTCGTCTGCTCTATGGCGCTGATTTCAAGCGGGCCGTCGAGCCAGAAACGGTCGATAACGTCTCCCGTCTCGCCATTGCCGTAGCCGAGGCGCTGAAGCATCTCCCTCATGCGCTCGCTGCCGATCCGACGGGCGACGCCCTGATAGACAGGGACATTCGACATGGCGATTGCCTCGCGCATGCTCATATCCCGTTCCCATTGCTTGAAGGGCTGTGGCTTGCCGCCATAGGGCAGCACCTCTTCGACATTCGAAACGGCGCCTGTTTCGAGAGCGATCAGGCTGTTTGTGATCTTGAATGTCGATGCGGGAACGAAGCGGCGCTCGGCGCGGGCGGGATCCACGGCGATGGCCTCATCGCTCCGGGGATCGAAGAGAACGAACGTGCCTTCCATACCGGCTTCATTGAAGAGGTTTCCGAGCTCTTCGGGAGCGGCGGCGATGCCGGCCTGCGTAGGCGCCAGAAACGCCAGGACGAAAACGGCGGCAAGGATCAGCTTGTCTTTGAGCGACGTCATCTGGCGGTCCACATTCGAAATCGGGGTGAGATTCGTAGATCGGATTCGTGGTGCAAATGAGGCTCAGCGGTGTCAGCCGAAATCGAGCTCCGCCCAGACCGGCACATGGTCCGAGGGTTTCTCGCGGCCGCGCAGGTTCCGGTCGATGTCGCTGCCTTGCAGGCGGTCGGCCGCCTGAGGCGACAGTAATATGTGATCGATACGGATGCCGTTGTCTTTCTGCCAGGCGCCAGCCTGATAGTCCCAGAACGTGTAACGGTGCGCTTCCTTGTGGCATGCGCGGAAGGCGTCCGTGAGGCCGAGATTCAGAAGCTCGCGGAATTTCGCGCGGGTCTCGGGACGGAACAGTGCGTCGTTCGCCCAGGCTTGCGGGTCGTGCACATCGTCTGCCGTGGGGATGACGTTGTAGTCGCCCGTCAGCGCCAGAGGTTCCTCATAGGAGAGAAGCCTCACGGTATGGTCGATCAGCCGGTCCATCCAGTGGAGCTTGTATTCGAACTTGTCGCTGTCCACCGGGTTGCCGTTCGGCAGATAGATCGAGGCGACACGGAGAGCGCTGCCATTGGCCGAGACGACAGCCTCTATGTAGCGCGCCTGTTCGTCGCCTTCGCCACCGGGCAGGCCGCGCGTCACATCCTCGAGCGGCAGCTTCGACAGAATGGCGACCCCGTTATAGGTCTTCTGCCCGTGCGTCGCGACGTTGTAGCCAAGGTCCTCTATCTCGCCACGCGGAAAGGCATCGTCCAGACATTTGAGTTCCTGCAGGCAGGCGATGTCCGGCTCGGCTTCCTTCAGCCAGTCGGTCAGGTTCGTCAGCCTGGCCTTTACCGAATTGACGTTGAACGTGGCGATCTTCATCCGTTCCTCTCAGCTCTTCATGGCCGTTGCGCCGTTCAGTCCGGCGACTATGTCGTTGTCATCGGGAGTGCCGCTGCCAAGATCGATATATTCGATATGGGACAGGGGTCGGAGGAACAGCGGTGAGCTGCTCCGCTCGGCAAGGCCGCTGCCGATGGGTGTCACGCTGAGCACCATCATCATTTCCTCGTGATCCCCGCGGAGCGGAAAAGAGGCGACTTCCACCAGGGAGGCGACGCCGCGCCCGTATTCCTCCTTGTGAATTGAGAGAATGCCGCACGGCCTTTTCCATGCGGCCTCAAACCTGCGGGTGGCGCGGGCCACCTGATCGGGGCCGGCGAAATCGCTGTATCGTTTGCCGGTAATGTCGATCCCCTGATGTTCGGCGAGGCCAGTGCCGACGAGCCGGAAGACGATATCCCGGTCAGCCAGCTCGACAATAACGAGAAAGGGCAGGAGCGGAGCGATTGCTGAACTCACCCGGAAAGCACTGCGAGAGGGTACCCCTTCACCGGAATTTCGTATGTCGCGCCAGTATTTCTCGATTTTCTCGCCGTTTTCAGTCCTTTGGTGAAGCCCCATAGAGATACGCCCGTATACCCGTGTACAGAATCAAAGAAACGGGGTTGAGGATACGCTGCGGAGGTCTTGGGTAAAACGGCTATTGTCCCAAAATGGAACATTCCATGGGAATTTAATCTATGGATGACAAGTCAGACCGAGAAAGACGTGCCGCAGCCGCAAGAAGAGGTGGCGTTGGGATTGTTGATCTTGAACGAGGAGCCGATCAGATCGTCCACATAGTCGATCTCGGACCCGGCAAGATACTCGACCGAAACGGCGTCGATCAGCACGGTTATGCCATCCCGCTCCAGGGCAAGGTCGTCACCGGTCCGCGCGCTGTCGAGGGTAAAGCTGTATTGAAAGCCCGAGCATCCGCCGCCCTGAACGGCCACGCGGAGCATGGTGCCGCCCGGCTCGCCCTCGATAATGCGGGCAACCTGCTTCGCGGCACGGGCCGTGATCGTTATCGAGGCTGGCGGGGCTTCGGCAATGGCGGACATATCGGTTTCGGCTTTCGGACAAGAGCGATTTGGCTTAGCAAATATGTAAGGCCTGACGCTTCCTAATTCAAACCGGGCCGCTGCTAAGTCCATAGAATATCGAGGGATATTTTGCCGATCGCCAACCCCGCCGCCACTGCCCGGTTTGCCTCAAAGGCGGAGGAGACGAGGGGGCGGCTCTTTCCGGAGCCGGAAAGCGCGACCCGCACCCCGTTCCAGCGCGACCGGGACCGCATCATCCATTCGAGCGCCTTCCGGCGCCTGAAATACAAGACCCAGGTCTTCGTCTATCACGAGGGGGACAATTACCGGACGAGGCTTTCCCACTCGCTGGAAGTCGCCCAGATCGCCCGGTCGGTGGCCCGGGTGCTTGGCCTCGACGAGGATCTGGCGGAAACGCTGGCTCTTGCCCATGATCTGGGCCACACGCCTTTCGGCCATGCCGGCGAGACGGCGCTCGACGCCTGCATGAAGGATTATGGCGGCTTCGACCATAATGCCCAGACCCTGCGGATCGTGACGAAGCTCGAACGCCGCTATGCCGAATTCGACGGGCTCAATCTTACCTGGGAGACGCTCGAAGGCCTTGTGAAGCATAATGGGCCCGTGATCGCTCCCGGCATTCGGGTGGAGGACCTGCCTCGCGCCATAGCCGAATATGCCGAAACGCAGGATCTGGAGCTTGAGACCTATGCCGGGCCCGAGGCGCAAGTCGCGGCGCTGGCCGACGATATTGCCTATAACAATCATGACATCGATGACGGACTTCGCGCCGGGCTCTTCAGTATCGACGATCTGATGGCGGTGCCGCTGGTGGGCGATGTTTTCCGGCGGGTCATGGACCGGTATCCGGGGCTCGAAGAGGCCCGGGTGATCCATGAAGCGGTGCGCGAGCTGATCGGCACCATGATCGGCGATGTGCTGGAGGAAACGCGGGCCAGGCTTCAGGCGGCGCGCCCGGAGACCGCCGCCGATATCCGGGCGATGGACCGTTCGCTGGTCGGCTTTACCGCCGAGATGAACGAGCACAATGCGGCGCTCAAGGCCTTCCTCTTCAAGCGCATGTATCGCCATTACCGGGTCAACCGGTCGATGAGCAAGGCGCAGCGCATCGTGCAGGACCTTTTCGGTTTGCTGCACCGCTCGCCGGACCAGCTTCCGCCGGAGTGGCAGCGGGGCTGCGACGGGTCCGGTGGCCTCAAGACGGCGCGGCGCGTATGCGACTTTATCGCCGGCATGACCGACAAATTCGCCATCGAGGAGCATCAGCGGCTTTTCGACCTGCATGACCCGAGGTCGTGAGAGGGGCAGCTCCCAGGGGGGCTGGAAACCCACAGGCCTCGCGGCTAGAGTGCGCGCCCGGCAGGGTGATAAGTGGCGGCAGGAATGAACATTTTTCGGTATTTCGGGGAGCGGGTAGAGGCGGCGGTTGGCAGCCTCGTGAGCGAGGGCGTATTGCCGCCGGGGCTTGATCTCAGCCGCATCACGATCGAGCCGCCGCGCGATGCGTCGCATGGCGACCTCTCCACCAATGCTGCCATGGTGCTCGCGAAACCCGCCGGTGCGAAGCCGCGCGAGCTGGCAGACAGGATCGCCGCAAGGCTTGCGACCGAAGAGGCAGTGACGGAAGTCACGGTTGCCGGACCGGGCTTCATCAACCTGCGTCTCAATCCCGCCTTCTGGCTTGCCCGCATTCCGGACATGCTCCGCGCGGGCGATGCATATGGCGCGAGCGATCTCGGCACGGGCGAGGCGGTGAATGTCGAATATGTCTCCGCGAACCCGACCGGCCCGATGCATGTCGGCCATGTGCGGGGCGCCGTCTTCGGCGACGCGCTGGCGAACCTGCTGGAGAAAGTCGGCTACAGGGTCTGCCGGGAGTACTACATCAACGATGCGGGCGGTCAGATCGAGGTGCTGGCGCGCAGCGCGATGTTGCGTTACCGGGAGGCGCTCGGCGAGACGATTTCCATCCCCGAAGGTCTTTATCCCGGCGACTATCTGAAGCCGGTCGGGCAGGCGCTCGCCGCCACGCATGGCAAGGCGCTGCTCGAAATGGAAGAGGCCGATGCGCTGAAGATTGCGCGCGAGACCGCGGTCGAGGCGATGATGGAACTCATCCGGGGCGACCTCGCGGTGCTCGGCATCACGCATGAAGTTTTCTTCTCCGAGCTTTCGCTGCACAGGTCGGGTGCCGTCGAGAAGACGCTGAAAAAGCTCGAAGACAAGGGGCTTATCTATGTCGGCGTGCTGGAGCCGCCGAAGGGCGAGCTGCCCGACGACTGGGAGCCCCGGCCGCAGACACTTTTCCGGTCCACGCAATTCGGCGACGATACGGATCGCGCGTTGAAGAAGTCCGACGGGAGCTGGACCTATTTCGCGCCCGATATCGCCTATCATCTCGACAAGTTCGAGCGCGGCTATCGCACGCTGATCGATGTCTGGGGCGCCGACCATTCGGGCTATATCAAGCGCATGAAGGCCGCCATCGAGGGCGTCACCGGCGGCGAGGCCGAGTTCGATGTGAAGGTCTGCCAGATGGTGCGCCTCTTCCGGAATGGCGAGCCGGTGCGCATGTCGAAGCGGGCAGGCGATTTCGTCACGCTGCGCGATGTCGTCGACGAGGTGGGCAAAGGCGTTGTGCGTTTCATGATGCTGACGCGCAAGAACGATGCGCCGCTCGACTTCGACTTCGCCAAGGTCATGGAGCAGTCGCGCGACAATCCGGTCTTTTATGTGCAGTACGCCCATGCGCGCATTCACTCGGTCCTGCGCAATGCGGCAGAGGCGGGAAGCTACGATCTGTCCGACGCAGCGCTCGCCAATGCCGATCTGTCGTGCCTCAAGGACGAGGCGGAGCTGGCGCTTGTCCGGCTGATGGCGACCTTCCCCCGGCAGGTGGAGCAGGCGGCTCTGGCGCATGAGCCGCATCGCATCGCCTTCTATCTCGACGATCTCGCGGCGGCTTTCCACGCCTTGTGGAACAAGGGGAAGGACGATCCCTCGCTCCGCTTCATCCAGGCCGATGACAGGGATGGTACGCTTGCGAGACTTGCGCTGATTCGTGCTGCGGCTCATGTCATAGCCGCCGGTTTGGGCATATTGGGGGTCGAACCGATCGAGGAGATGCGCTGATGCCGCACCGGGACGGTTGGGATGAAGATCCGGAATATGATTTCGATCCGGATGTCGAGGAATACGAGTCCTATGAAGACGAGGATGGAGGCACGGGTTCCGGGCGGCGGCGCACGCTGATGCTGCTCACCGTGGTGGCCCTTCTCGTCGTCTTCGGCGGGGTGATGCTGCTTGCCTACCGCGAAGGTTCGCCTGAAGGCGCAGGCGGCGTGCCGCCGCTGCTTCGCGCCGATGGCGGGCCGGTGAAGGAACCGCCGGAGAATCCGGGCGGCCGCAGCTTCCCGCATCAGGATGCGGGCGTCTATAACCGCATCGCCGGGGATCGCGGCGCGGCGGAGGGCGAACAGCTGCTCCCGCCTGCGGAAGAGCCCATTGAAATCGAAGGGCCGTCGATCCGCCCCGAAGACCAGATGGCGCTGGACCGTATGGCGCAGGCGATCGAAAGCAGCCCGCTTGAAGCGCCGTCAATGGAAGAGCGCCGCGAGGAGGCACAATCCGTTCCCGCGCCGTCCGCGCCTGCCATCGCCGAACCGGAGGTCACCGCGCCCTCCGCCGCTCAGCCGGCGCCCGCGTCGGCCGCCAGCGGCGGCAATTATGTGGTGCAGCTCGCGGCGCTGCGCGACGAGCAGTCGGCGCGCGACACATTTGCCCGCCTGCAATCCCGCTATCCCGCGCTTCTCGGGGGGCTCACGGCCGACATCCAGCGCGCCGATCTCGGCGACAGCGGCATCTATTACCGGGCACGCGCCGGTTATCTCGACCGCGAGGCGGCCGTGTCGCTGTGCGAGAAGCTCGCGGCACAGGGCCAGGCCTGTATTGTGAGGGAAAGGTGAGTTCATACGCCGCGATCTATGGCTGTTCGGGAACGGCGCTCACGGATGAGGAGCGCCGTTTCTTTCGTGAGGCGCAGCCCTGGGGCTTCATTCTCTTCGCCCGCAACATCGACAAGCCGGAGCAGGTACGCCGCCTGATCGGCGATTTGCGCGAGGCGGCAGGGCACGAGGCCGAAGTTCTGGTCGATCAGGAAGGCGGCCGGGTGCAGCGGCTCCGTCCGCCGCATTGGCGGGCCTATCCGCCGGGCCGCCGCTTTGGCGAACTCTATGAGCGGGATGTCGAGACGGGGCTTCACGCGGCCCGGCTCGGGGCGAAGCTCATGGCCGCGGAGCTGCGCTATCTCGGCTTTACGGTAGATTGTCTGCCGGTGCTCGATGTGCCGGTGCCGGGCGCCCACGACGTGATCGGCGACCGCGCCTATGCACTGACCCCGGGTCCTGTTGCGGCGCTCGGTCTTGCGGCTTCGGAAGGCCTGCTGGCGGGCGGTGTATTGCCGGTGATCAAGCATATCCCGGGTCACGGTCGGGCGGGCGTCGATAGCCATCTCAGCCTGCCTGTCGTCGATACGCCGGCCGCCGACCTTGAGCGTGTCGATTTCGCGCCTTTCCATGCGCTGCGCCACCTGCCCCTGGCGATGACCGCTCATGTCGTCTATTCGGCCTATGACGCGGAGCGGCCTGCGACGACCTCGCCTCTGGTGATCGACAAGGTGATCCGCCGGCATATCGGCTTTGACGGGCTTCTCATGTCGGACGACCTGTCGATGGAAGCGCTGTCGGGCACGCTGGCGGAGCGTGCGAAGGCCAGCCTCGATGCAGGCTGCGACCTTGTCCTCCACTGCAATGGCAAGATGGCGGAGATGGAGGCCGTCGCCCCCGAGGTGCCGATTCTGTCCGGCCGGGCGCCGGAAAGGTCCGCGAAGGCGATTTCACTCCGTAAATCCTCGCTCGTTCCCCTCGATATCGATCTTGCGATCCGGCAATTCTCCGCCCTGTTCCCGGCTTCATGACAGAAGCCTGGGGATAAGCCGAGAAACGGGGTACCGGCCCCCTAGGGTGCGGGTTATAAAGGCCAATCGTTCTGCTGCCGGGGAAAGCAGCAGGGCGCGGGGAATTCAACATTGCGGATCGGATGCAACAGGCAGTCATGACCGGGGCGCCTACCGAAAGCGACGCTGACGGCGGATCGCAGCCCGATGAGGCTGCCTTGCCGGATGCTGCCTCGACTTTCGAGGAGGGCGCGCCGCGCGCCGCTGTGGAGCCGGACGAGAACACCCTTATCGTCGATCTTGACGGTTTTGAGGGTCCGCTCGACGTCCTGCTGATGCTTGCGCGCAATCAGAAGGTCGATCTCACAAAAATCTCGATCCTGAAGCTGGCCGAGCAGTATCTCGACTTCATCACCCAGGCAAAGCGGATGGAGCTCGATCTCGCCGCCGACTATCTGGTGATGGCGTCCTGGCTTGCCTTCCTGAAATCGAAGTTGCTGCTGCCACCGCCGGAAGAGGAAGAAGGCCCTAGCGGCGCCGAAATGGCGGCGCGCCTTGCCTTCCAGCTGCAGCGGCTGGAAGCCATGCGCAAGGCTTCGGTCGAGGTCTTTGCGCGGCGCTGCCGGATGGGCATGCATGTCTTTCCGCGCGGTGCGCCGGAGGGCATTCGGCTCATCAAGACAAGCGAGTATCAGGGAACGCTCTACGAGCTTCTCAAGGCCTATTCCGATCAGCGCCTCAAGGGACATGAGACGAAATGGGAGCCGAAGCGCCTGCCGATCATGGCGATCGAGGCTGCGCGGCACCGGCTCGAACGCATGATGGGCATGATGTTCGATTGGGGCCGGATCGACAATTTCCTGCCCGTGGACGACATGACGCCAGCCATGCGCCGTTCCGCCATTGCGAGCACCTTCAGCGCGGCGCTGGTGCTGGCGAAGGACGGGCTCATGGAAATCCGCCAGTCCGGCGCGTTCGGGCCCGTTTTCGTCCGCCGCCGCGAGAAGCAACCCGATCCATTGCCGTCCGAGCCGGACGGCGAGCCTGAGAAGACCGAAGAATGAGCGATGAGACCCGCGTGACCGAAGCCGAAGACGGAGCCGAGATGGCCGCCGAAGACGCCGAGCTGCCGACCGAAAATGACGACGAAGCCCTCGATGAATCCGAAGGCGAGGAAGAGGGTGCGCCGGAGAATGTCGTACGCTTTCCGGGCAATGCGACGGATCATGCGCAGTTGATGCGGATGGTCGAGGCGCTGCTTTTCGCGGCGGCCGAACCGCTCGATATCGACAGCATCGCCGGGCGTCTGCCGGAAGGGGCGGATGTCGGTGCGGTGATCGAGGATCTGCAGAAGCTTTACGAAGGGCGCGGCGTCCAGCTCGTGCGGATCGCCAACAAGTGGATGTTCCGGACGGCGGACGATCTCTCCTTCCTTATGGAGCGCGAGGCGGTGGAGCAGAAGAAGCTCTCCCGTGCCGCCATGGAGACGCTTGCCATCATTGCCTATCACCAGCCGGCGACCCGGGCCGAAATCGAGGAAATCCGCGGGGTTTCCGTCTCGAAGGGCACGCTCGACGTATTGATGGAAACGGGCTGGGTCAGGCTGCGCGGCCGCAAGAAGACGCCGGGCCGTCCGGTGACCTATGGCACGACCGAAGCCTTCCTCGTTCATTTCGGGCTTGAGAATATCGGCGATCTGCCGGGCTTCGACGAGCTCAAGGCGGCGGGCCTTCTCGACGGGCGTTTGCCGCCGGGTTTCGACATCCCGACCCCCAGCGAAACGGGCGGCGAGGGCGATGGCGATTTCTCGGACGAAGAAGAGGAATATGGCGCCGCGCTGGACGATCACCTGTCGCAGGACAAGGTGGACGAGGATTGATCCTCTTAAACCGTTTTCTCCGGTTTAGGGAAAATCGGAAGAAAATCCGGATATTTGCGCAGACACCTTAATCGTGTTTCTCTGTGCAGGCGCAGCTATTTGTGTGGCTTGAGGTCGCAATTTCCGCGCGAAACGCCCATATTGGGCAAAGGTAATGCTTCTTTCTGAGCAAGGCGCTTGACGCGCCTTTGGAGATCAAAATGCCGGGTTGGACGCAAATTCTTCTGGTTCTCGTGCTGATCGTGCTGCTGTTCGGCCGGGGCAAGATTTCCGACATGATGGGCGACGTGGCGAAGGGTATTCGCAGCTTCAAGAAGGGGCTCGCGGACGAGGATGAGGGCCAGGCCGCCCAGCCCGAACCCAAGACCATCGACGCGACCGTCTCCCGCGAGGAAAGCGCCGACGCCAAGAACAAGGCGACGCAGGGCTAGGTTTGACCCGGCGCTGCCCGGTGTCCTCGGAGCGGCGGAAATTCGGTACGGTTCATGTTCGATCTCGGCTGGTCGGAGCTTCTGCTCCTTATGGTGCTTGCCATCATTTTCGTAGGTCCGAAGGACCTGCCGAAGATGATGCGCACGGTGGGCCAGGCCGTGGCCAAAGTGCGGGCCATGGCCCGCGAATTTCAGAGCTCTTTCGATGAACTCGCACGGGAAACCGAGCTCGAGGAACTCCGCAAGGAAGTCGCCTCGCTGAAGAACCATGCGACCAAACCGCTCCGCTCCCTTCAGGATGAAATCAGCAAGCCGGTGAATATCGGCGGCGGCGGCGCGGGAGCCGACGCCACTGCGAAAGCCGAGGAAGAGCGCAAGCGGCTGCTCGATACGAGCGGCGTGTCCGAGGGAATTGCACAGTCGATCCGCGAAGCGGAGGAGATCGAGGCCTTCGGTGCGAATGAGCCCTCTGTCGAAGCGGCACCGTCCGCCGGGCAGGTCAAGGAATGAATGCGCGTACCGCAGGGCCCGAGCCCGAGGATGAAATCGAAGCCTCACGTGCGCCGCTGCTCGACCATCTGATCGAGCTCCGCTCGCGCCTCGTCAAGGCGGTGATCGCGATCATGATTGCCTTCGCCGTCTGCTTTTTCTTCTCGAAGGAAATCTTCAACTTCCTGGTCGAGCCCTATAACCGGATCGTGACGGCGGAGGGCGGGGCGCACCTCATCTACACGGCACCGCAGGAATTCTTCATCACGCGGTTGAAGCTCTCGATGTTCGGGGCGATCTGCATCGCTTTCCCGATTATTGCCGCCCAGATTTACATGTTCGTCGCGCCGGGCCTCTACAAGCATGAGCGCGGCGCCTTCATACCCTATCTGATCGCGACGCCCGTCCTGTTTCTCACCGGGGCAGCCCTTGTCTATTACGGGGCACTGCCTGTCGCGCTCAACTTCTTCATGGGGATGGAGCAAAGCGGCGGCGAGGGGATGGCGCGGATCGAACTCCTGCCCAAGGTCAGCGAATATCTCGGTCTCGTGATGACCTTCATTCTCGCCTTCGGCATCTGCTTCCAGCTTCCGGTGATCCTGACGCTGCTGGGCCGGGCGGGGATCGTCACCTCCGCGCAACTCAGATATGGCCGGCGCTATGCCATCGTGGCGATTTTCGCTGTGGCCGCGGTGCTGACGCCGCCAGACTTCTTCAGCCAGATCGCTCTCGGCGTGCCGACGCTGCTGCTCTACGAGATTTCCATCTTCAGCGTGCGCTGGATGGAAAAGAAGAAGGAAGAGGAAGAAGCGGCGCCCGACCCGGCCTGAGCCTCCGGCAGGTGCGGCTCGTCTGGACGCTCCGGGCCTTTCCGCCTATACAGGGCGCCGAAAACGGGCGTCCGGGCCATCGCTGATTCGGGCCGGATTCCGCCCATGTTCCGCGATATTCCTTTCCTCCTTCGAGGTGTCATGTTCGACATCAAGGCCATCCGCGAAGACGCCCAAGCCTTCGACGCGGGGCTCGCCAAGCGCGGGCTCGAACCGCTATCGGCTCGTCTGATCGAGATCGACGAGCGCCGCCGCGCGATCATCACTTCGCTGCAGGAATTGCAGCAGCGCCGCAACGATGCCTCGAAGCAGATCGGCCAGGCCAAGGCGAAGAAGGACGAAGCGCTGGCCCAGAGCCTGATGGACGAAGTGGCGGGCATCAAGAATGCCATTCAGGAGGGCGAGGAGAAGGAGCGGGCGGTGAATGCCGAGCTCGATGCGGCGCTCGCCTCGATCCCCAATATTCCGCAGGACGATGTGCCGGTCGGGCCTGACGAGAGCGCCAATGTGGTCCGCCACACGCATGGCGCCGCCCGGTCGATGAACTTCGCCGCGAAAGAGCATTTCGAGCTCGGCGAGGCGCTCGGCTTCATGGATTTCGAGACGGCGGCGAAAATGTCCGGCGCGCGTTTCACGGTCCTCAAGGGCCCGCTCGCCCGGCTCGAACGCGCCATCGGCAATTTCATGGTCGATCTCCATACCAGCGAATTCGGCTACGAGGAAGTCATGCCGCCCCTGATGGTGCGCGACGACGCCATGTTCGGTACGGCGCAGTTGCCGAAGTTCGCCGACGATCAATTCGCGACATTCAAGGGTCAGAGCCGGGACGATCAGGAGAAATACTGGCTCATCCCGACCGCCGAAGTGCCGCTGACCAATCTCGTGCGCGAGAGCATTCTCACGGAAGAGGAATTGCCGAAGCGCTTCACGGCCTATACGGCATGTTTCCGCGCGGAAGCCGGCGCGGCGGGTCGCGACACGCGCGGTATGATCCGCCAGCACCAGTTCTCCAAGGTCGAACTCGTCTCGATCACCACGCCGGAGAAATCCGGCGAGGAGCATGAGCGGATGCTCAGCTGCGCCGAGGAAGTGCTGAAGCGGCTCGATCTCCACTACCGGGTCATGACGCTCTCGACCGGCGACATGGGCTTCGCTTCGCGCAAGACCTATGACATCGAGGTCTGGCTGCCGGGACAGAACGCGTTTCGTGAGATTTCATCCTGCTCGGTCTGCGGCGACTTCCAGGCGCGGCGCATGAATGCGCGCTACCGGCCGAAGGGCGAGAAGTCGACTCGCTTCGTGCATACGCTGAACGGTTCCGGCCTCGCCGTCGGCCGCACGCTCGTCGCGGTCATGGAAAACTATCAGCAGGAAGACGGCTCCATCGCGGTGCCGGACGTGCTGAAGCCCTATATGGGCGGGCTGGAGGTTATTGCGCCACATGGCTAAGTCGGTCACCAAAGGCCTGCGTATCCTGGTCACCAATGATGACGGCATCCATGCGCCCGGGCTCAAGGCGCTCGAAAAGATCGCGCGGAAGCTCTCGCCGGATGTCTGGGTCGTCGCGCCGGAAGAAGAGCAGAGCGGCTCGGCGCATTCGCTGTCGCTCGCCAATCCGCTTCGGGTGCGCAAGCTCTCCGCGAGAAAATATGCCGTGCGCGGCACGCCGTCCGACTGCGTGCTGATGGCCATCCGCCATATCATGATGGATACGCCGCCCGATCTCGTGCTCTCCGGCGTCAATCGCGGGCAGAACATTGCCGACGACGTGACCTATTCGGGCACGATCGCAGCGGCCATGGAGGGCACGCAGCTCGGCGTTCCTTCCATCGCGCTGAGCCAGGCCTTCGGTTTTTCCGGCCATGCCAATGTGAAATGGGCGACGGCGGAGCATTTCGCGCCGGAGATCATCCAGAAGCTCGTCGCGGCGGGATGGCCAGATGAAGTTCTCATCAATGTGAATTTCCCGGACGTCGTGCCGGCGTCCGTCACCGGCATCGAGGTGACGCGCCAGGGCAAGCGCGACCAGTCGCTCGTGCGCGTGGAAGAGCGGATCGACGCGCGCAACAATCCTTATTACTGGCTCGGCTTCGAGCGCATCCTCAGCAATCCGCCGCAAGGCACCGACCTTCGCGCGATCTATGAGGGGCGTATCTCGATCACGCCGCTCCATATGGATCTCACTCACTCCCGTACATCGAAGGCGCTCTCCGAGGCGCTCGGCACGCTGGCGAAACCCCGCAAGCCGCGCAAGACAAGCCGGAAGGCGCCGTGAACGAAACCACGCTCATGGATGAAATCGAGCACGAGAAAATCGAACTCATCATGGGCCTGCGCAAGCAGGGCATCCGCGACAAACGGGTGCTGTCTGCGATTGAGCGCGTGCCCCGCGAGAAGTTCATCGCGGGCACGTTCCGCAAGCAGGCCTATGAGGACCATGCGCTGCCTATCGAGTGCGGCCAGACCATCAGCCAGCCCTATATCGTCGCCTATATGACTGAGCAGCTTCATGTCGGCGAACGCATGAAGGTGCTCGAAGTGGGTACGGGATCGGGCTATCAGGCGGCGGTTCTGGCGAAGCTCTGCCGCCGCGTCTACACGATCGAGCGCTACCGGACGCTGCTCAACGATGCGCTCAAGCGATTCGATGAATTGCGGCTTCACAACATCACGGCAAAGGTCGGCGACGGCGCCAAGGGCTGGCCGGAGCAGGCGCCTTTTGACCGGATCATCGTGACGGCGGCGGCGCCTTCCGTGCCGCAGACGCTCGTCGATCAGTTGAAGGAAGGCGGCTTGATGATTGTTCCTGTTGCCACTTCGGGCGGGCGGGGCGAGCAAAAGCTTGTGCGGATCGAGCGGACCGCCGAAGGTGTGAAGCGGGAAGAACTTCTGCCGGTGCGCTTCGTGCCGCTGGTGGAAGGAGTTGCCAAGGAGTCGTGAAGCGCGGATTCTGATCCGGTTCAGGCGGGGAACGAGGCCTTATGGGACGGCTCGGCGAGATGCGGATGACGATGTGGCGGGGCGCTGTCCTTGCCCTCGCGCTTTTGCTCGCCGCATGCGGTGGCGGCCAGCGGCCCTGGTGGGAAGAAGGCGGCAGCGCCCGCAGCTCCTCCTCGTCCACGCCCCAGTCGCGGCCGATTGAGACGGTTCACCCCGGCGGCACCTATGTGGTCAAGCGCGGCGACACGGTCTACAGCATTTCCCGCGCCCATGACGTGCCGGTCCGGTCGGTCATCGACGCAAACCGCCTTGCAGCACCTTACCGGATCGAAGTCGGCCAGCGGCTGACCATTCCCGCCGGACGTTTCCACGTCGTGCAGCGCGGCGACACGGTGTCGAGTATCTCGCGTCAGTACAATGTGGGCGTGGCGGCGCTGACCAATCTCAATCGCATCCCGCCGCCCTACACGATCAAGGTCGGCGAGAGATTGCAGATCCCGGCCTCGCAGCAGCAGCATGCTTCCGCGCCTGCGGCCGCCGGCGGTGCGGGCATACCGCTTGCGCGCCCTGTTGCAGGGCAGGAGGTCGCGTCGTTGCCTCCGCCCTCAGCCAGCACACCCACGGTCCCGCGCGATCCGCTGCCCACGCCGCCCCCCGCAGCCGGTGCCTTCCAGTGGCCCATTCAGGGCAAGATCCTCTCGACCTTCGGGCCCAAGGCGAATGGCCTGCATAATGACGGCATCAATATCGCCGCCGAAATGGGCGCGCCGGTAAAGGCGTCGCAAAGCGGCGTTGTTGCCTATGCGGGCAATGAACTCAAGGGATATGGCAATCTGCTGCTCATCCGCCATGACAATGGCTGGGTGACGGCCTATGCGCATAACAGCAAGCTGCTGGTCAGCCGCGGCGACACGGTGTTGCGCGGCCAGACCATTGCGCATGCCGGAAACACCGGCAGCGTGGTGACGCCGCAGGTGCACTTCGAAATCCGTCAGGGTGCAAAGCCGGTGGACCCGCAAGGGATTATCGGCATGTAGGCGTCAGCCGAGCGTCTGGCCGAGCCGGCCGGCGAGGTCCTGGATGAATTGCCATGCAACGCGGCCCGAGCGGGAACCGCGCGTCGCCGCCCATTCGACGGCTTCGGCCCGCAGTTCCTCATCCGAAATCTTCAGGCCGAAATGGCGGACATAGCCCGACACCATCTCGAGATAGTCGTCCTGACTGCAATTGTGGAAACCGAGCCAGAGGCCGAACCGGTCGGAAAGGGAGACTTTTTCCTCGACTGCTTCAGACGGGTTGATGGCCGTCGAGCGCTCGTTCTCCATCATGTCGCGGGGCATCAGGTGGCGGCGGTTCGAGGTCGCGTAGAAGATCACATTCGAGGGGCGTCCCTCGATGCCGCCTTCGAGCACGGCTTTGAGCGACTTGTAACTGGTGTCGTCGCGGTCGAAGGAGAGGTCGTCGCAGAAGATGATGGCGCGGCGCTTTTCCTTGCGGAGCAGGTTCATCAGCCGCGGCAGGCTCTCGATGTCCTCGCGGTGAATTTCGATCAGGATCAGGCTTTTAGGTGCTTCCGCGTTCACAGCCGCATGCGCTGCCTTCACCAGCGAGCTTTTGCCCATGCCGCGCGCGCCCCAGAGCAGCGCATTGTTGGCGGGGAGACCTCGGGCGAAGCGCCGCGTATTGTCGAGAAGAATGTCGCGCAGACGGTCCACGCCCCTGATCAGGGAGAGGTCGACCCTGGCGACTTGCGGCACGGGGTCCGGCCGTCCGGTCGCGGCATTCCAGACGAATGCGTCTGCCGCATCGAATCCGCCGCCTTCCGCGGGGGGCGGAGAAAGGCGTTCCAGCGCCTCGGCGATGCGGCGCAGCAGGGGCTCGATAGCGGGGTCTGAACTCATGGGATTTGCGGCCGGGGCCCTTCCGGTGGGTTTGGAGGGGCGCACCCTAGCACCGGGCCGAGGAGCCGAAAACTCTCTATATGCCAAAACTTTAGCCCCATCGGTGCAGGGGCCGGGCATTGGTTTGCAAAAGGCCTTGCGGCCGGTATAGTCCCGCGCAATCCAGCGATTTGCGGCCCCTGTTTCCTCAGGCTCTGCCGCGCGACAGGCTTAAGAGGAGACCTTGATGGGCGGCGGCGGTGCGACCGAATTTCTGATCCAGCTTTTTCCCTTTATCGCGCTTTTCGCGATCATGTATTTCCTGGTTCTCCGGCCCCAGCAGCGCCGCGTGAAGGAGCACCGGGAAATGGTGGCCAATGTCCGCCGCGGCGATGTCGTGGTGACGGCCGGCGGCCTCGTCGGCAAGGTGACCAAGGTCGACGACGCCGAAGTGCAGGTCGAGATCGCCGACAATGTGCGCGTACGCGTCGTGAAGGGCACGCTGGCCGAGGTCCGCTCGAAATCCGAGCCGGTGCCCGCCAACTCCAACTCGCCTTCCTGAGCCGCCATAGGGAACCTCCGCAGGAGGGGAAGAGACCGGAATGCTCTATTTCGAACGCTGGAAGGTAATCCTTATCTGCCTGCTCTGCTTTGCAGGGCTTGCTTATTCCGCGCCGAACTTCGTGCCGCGGGACAAGCTTGCCAATGTGCCGGGCTGGCTGCCGAGCAAGCAGATCAATCTCGGTCTCGATCTGAGGGGCGGTTCCTACATGCTGCTCGGCCTCGATACGGCCGGGCTTGAGCAGTCGCGCCTTCAGGATCTGGTGAACGAGGTCCGCAACACGCTGCGCGATGCGCGCGTGCCTTACACGGGCCTCGGCATTCAGGGCGGGATGGTGACGGTCGCCATCACGCGCGCCGAGGATGTCGAGACGGCGCGGGCGGCAATCGACGGTCTCAGCACCACGGTTTCGGGCAATGTGTTCTCCGGCATGCCGGAGCGCGATCTTCTTGTGCGCGTGGCCGGACAGCGGATCGAGGTCGTCGTCACCGAAGCGGCGAAGCTTGCCCAGCTTCAGGCAGCGGTGGAACAATCGATCGAGATCGTGCGCCGCCGTATCGACGAACTCGGCACCACCGAGCCCGTGATCCAGCGCCAGGGCGCAGACCGCATTCTGGTGCAGGTGCCGGGCCTCGAAGACCCGCAACAGCTCAAGGAACTGCTCGGCCGCACGGCGCGGATGAATTTCCGTCTGGTGAGCAATGCCATGTCGGCGCAGCAGGCGATTGCTACGCGCACGGTTCCGGCCGGTACCGAGATCCTCTATTCCGCCGAGGAGCCGCGCGAGCCTTATCTCGTCGAACGGCGGATCATGGTCGGCGGCGACAGGCTGCGCGATGCGAGCCCCGGCTTCGACCAGCGCACGGGCGAACCTGTCGTCAATTTCCGTTTCGACTCCATTGGCGGGCGGCAGTTCGGCGATGTGACGCGCGAGAATGTCGGCCGGCCTTTCGCCATCGTGCTCGACAATGAAGTCATCAGCGCGCCGCGCATCAACGAGCCGATCACGGGCGGCTCGGGCCAGATCAGCGGCAGCTTCACGGTTCAGTCCGCGACCAATCTTGCCATTCTGCTGCGCTCGGGCGCGCTGCCGGTGGATATCACCATTCTCGAGGAGAGGACCGTCGGTCCGGGCCTCGGCGCGGACTCCATTGCGGCCGGCGAGATTGCAGCGCTGATCGGCGCGACTGCCGTCGTCGTCTTCATGATCGCGAGCTATGGCTTCTTCGGCGTGCTTGCTGTCGTGGCGCTTGTTCTGAACGTGCTCATGCTCTTTGCGATCCTTTCCGTGCTGCAGGCGACGCTGACGCTTCCCGGCATTGCCGGCATCGTGCTCACCATCGGCATGGCGGTGGATGCGAATGTGCTTATCTATGAGCGCATCCGGGAAGAAACGTCGCAGGGCAAGGGGCCGATACAGGCCATCGAGACAGGCTACAACAAGGCATTGTCGTCGATCCTCGACGCCAACATCACCACGCTGATTTCGGCGGCGATCCTGTTCCAGATGGGAACGGGGCCGGTGCGCGGCTTCGCCGTCACGCTCGCCATCGGCATCATTACCTCCGTCTTCACGGCCTATACCGTGAACCGCCTCATGATTTCGGTCTGGCTGCGCCGCCGGCGGCCGAAGGCGATCGTTCTGTAAAGCCGGGAGAGGGTTATCGTCATGCGTCTTCTGAAACTCATTCCCGACGACACGCACGTTCCGTTCGTGAAGTGGCGGCATATCGCCGTGGGACTCTCGATTGTGGTCGTGATTGCTTCCACCATTCTGCTCTTCACGCGCGGTCTTAATTTCGGCATCGACTTCACCGGCGGTATCCTGATCGAGATTTCGACCGATGGCCCTGCGGATATTTCGGAGCTGCGCTCCGATCTCGGCGGATTGGGGCTCGGTGAGATCCAGATCCAGGAATTCGGTCAGGCCGACGACGTGCTGATCCGCGTGCAGGCGCCGGATGATAATGACGAGGGTGCGTCCCAGCGCGTTGTGGATATGATCCGCGCGGAGCTTGGCGACCGTGCCGTGGAGTATCGCCGCGTCGAGGTTGTGGGGCCGCAGGTCAGCGGCGAGCTCGTGCAGGACGGCATACTTGCCGTCGTCATCGCCGTTGTCCTGATGCTGATCTATATCTGGTTCCGCTTCGAGTGGCAGTTTGCGCTTGGCTCCATCGTCTCGCTTGTGCATGACGTGATGGCGACGATCGGCATCTTCTGTATCCTGCAGCTCGAGTTCAATCTGGCTTCCATCGCCGCGCTTCTGACGATTGTCGGTTACTCGATGAACGACACGGTCATCGTCTATGACCGCATTCGCGAGAATTTGCGCAAGTACAAGAAGATGGATCTCGGCGAGCTGCTCGATCTCTCGATCAACCAGACCCTGTCGCGCACGGTGATGACGTCCGGTACCACGCTGCTGGCGCTGGCCGCGCTTTTCACCTTCGGCGGCGCGGTGCTGCGTGACTTCACCTTCGCGATGATCTTCGGCATCTTCATCGGCACCTATTCGTCGATCTTCGTCGGATCGCCGGTGCTGCTCGCCATCGGTGTGACGCGGGATGGCGGAGCTTCCGCCGAAAAGGGACCGAAGGAGAAGACGGCCGGGGCCTGAGCGATGGCGACCCGGCCACGCTTCGACGGGCAGCCTTTTGTCGATGCCTATGGCGATGGCGGCTTCCGGCTGGCGGGCCAGCGCTTCGAGGGGTCGGTGATCGTTACACCGCAGGGCCTGTTTCCGTGGAGCGCGCGTAACATCGAGGATGCGACGCCGGCCTCATTCTCCGCCATTGTGGAGGCATCCCGCAGCTTCGATTTTCTCATTGTCGGGGCGGGGGCCGAGACGGCCTTTCTGCCTTCCGCGGTTCGCCGGCACCTCGAATCGCACACCATTTTCCCCGACGTCATGGCCACCGGCTCGGCCTGCCGCACCTATAATCTGATGCTCTCGGAAAACCGCCGTGTGGCGGCGGCCCTTATCGCGGTACCGTAAAACCCTGCCGCCGGGCTTGGCATTTGCCCCGGAAGCTCCTAGCTTTCTCCCAGTTTCGCGACACTGAGTCGCAGATAAAAGGGGACACGCCGGCACGGGCGTTCAGGGGCACAGCGGGATTCTCCCGGTCCCTGCGGTTGTCCGGGCGGCGATTGGCAACCGGAAGGGGAAGTTCATGGCATCCATTCTCACATCCCTGCGGAACACGGTGATTGCCGGTTTCGTGCTCGCGGCAGTTCTCATACTGCTCTATCTCAACTGGAACGACTGGGACGGCGCGGCGCTCGGCCAGGCCTTCTGGGCTTTCGTCTTCCGCTGGCTGCATGTCATCAGCGGCGTGATGTGGATCGGCCTGCTCTGGTATTTCAACTTCGTGCAGATCCCGAACATGCCGAAAATCCCGGACGAGCAGAAGCCGGCCGTCAGCAAGGTGATCGCACCGGCGGCGCTCTTCTGGTTCCGCTGGGGCGCGATGGCCACCATCATCACCGGCATCATCCTTGCCATGCTGAACGGCTATCTCATCTCGGCCTATACGCTCGGCGCTTCGGAAGGCTTCGCCGTGCCGAAGCACATCGCCATCGGTATCGGCATGTGGCTCGGCACCATCATGTGGTTCAACGTCTGGTTCGTGATCTGGCCGAACCAGAAGATCGCGCTCGGTATCGTCGATGCCCCGGCAGAGCAGAAGCCCGCCGCGGCGCGGACCGCGATGCTCTTCTCGCGTACCAACACGATGCTCTCCGTGCCCATGCTCTTCTCCATGGTCGCGGCGCAGAACATCTACTGATCCCGTTCGCGGGGCGATGAGCGGGGCCGCCTCGATGGCGGCCCCGTTTGTTTTGAGGAAACGCAATGGCGGAACGGCAAGCAAGTGCGAGCATGGCGGCCAGCCTCGAAGAGGTGCGCGCGCATGACCATGACCGTTTCCTGACGCTCTTCTTCGCGCCGCCGGCAAAGCGCCCTGCGCTCACCGCGCTTTATGCCTTCAACATCGAGATTGCGCGCATCGCCGAACTTGTCACCGAGCCGATGATGGGCCATATCCGCCTGCAATGGTGGCGCGAGACTCTGGAAGGATTGCCTCGCGGCGAGACGCGCGGCCATGCCGCCGCCGTGGCGCTCCACGAAGCGGGCGGTATTCCGCTCGACAAACTCCAGATACTGATCGACGCGCGGGAGCGCGATCTTTCGGACGAAGCATTTCCCGATCTCGCTGCGCTCGAAACATATGCAGAGGAAACATCATCCGCGCTGATGATGATTGCCGCGGAAATTCTGGCAGGCGAGGGAGAGGCGCAAAGCGCTGCGGCGGCGATCCGCGATGCCGGCGTCGCCTATGCGCTGACGGGCATTCTCCGCGCGCTCCCGCTTCATGCGTCACAGGGACGATTGTTTCTGCCCGCAGACAGTCTCGGGCGGCACGAGGCCGATCCGCATGACATTCTCGCCGGCCGCATGACGGAAGCCCTGCGAGCTGTCATGGATGAGGTGATTGCAGCGGCGCGGGCGCATCTGGCTTCGGCGCGGGCGGCTTCGTTCGATGCCGCCGTGCTTCCAGCGTTGCTCCCCACATCGCTTTGCGATCGCTATCTTGAGATCATGTCGGCGCCCGGGTTCGATCCGTTTACGCAGCCGGTGGAAGTTCCGGCTTTCCGGCGGCAGTTGCGGTTTCTCGGGCGGAAGCTTGCCGGAAAATTCTGACTACTCGGCAGCCTCGGCGGCGGGGTTCAGCCAGCCTTCAAGATCGCGAATTGCGCGCGAGGTGTAGGCGCGTTTGCGTGCCGGGGCCTTCGCCTTGCCGCGCGGGCGCTTGCCGTTTTCGTCGCGCGGCACTTCGGGCTCGGGAAAGAGACCGAAATTCACATTCATCGGCTGGAAGGTCGCGGCGTTTGCATCGCCGGTGATATGGGCGAGGAGCGCGCCAAGCGCGGTGGTGCGCGGCGGCGGTGCGGGGGCGCGGCCAAGCCTTTCGGCGGCAGCGAAGCGACCGGCGAGAATGCCCATGGCGCCGCTTTCGACATAGCCTTCGACGCCCGTGATTTGTCCGGCGAAGCGCAGGCGCGGCTCGCGCTTCAGCCGCATGATCCCGTCGAGCTGGTTCGGGCTGTTGATGAACGTGTTGCGATGGAGGCCGCCGAGCCGCGCGAACTCCGCTTTCTCGAGGCCTGGAATTGTGCGGAAGACGCGCGTCTGCTCGCCATGCTTCAGCTTGGTCTGGAAGCCGACCATGTTGTAGAGCGTGCCGAGCTTGTTGTCCTGGCGCAGCTGCACCACTGCATAGGGCTTCACATCGGGCGCATGCGGATTGGTGAGGCCGACCGGCTTCATCGGGCCGAAGCGCAGTG
>PNMC01000024.1 GCA_013823365.1 Parvibaculum sp.
GATCGATATCGACAAGGTGAATGCCTATGAGGTACGGGACTTCTGGGACCCCGTGCATGTGCGCCCCGGCAAGGGGCTTATTCTGGACCCGGATGAGTTCTACATCCTCGCGACGGCGGAAGCGCTCCATATTCCGGCAACCCATGCCGCCGAAATGGTGCCCTATAACCCGCTGGTTGGTGAATTCCGCGTGCATTACGCGGGTTTCTTCGATCCGGGCTTCGGCGCGCGCGAGGCGGGCGGCTCGGGCAGCCGCATCGTCCTCGAAGTGCGCTCGCATGACGTGCCCTTCATCCTCGAACACGGACAGGTCGTCGGCCGCTTCGTACTGGAGCGGCTGACGGATCGTCCTTCCGTGCTTTACGGTGCGGGCCTCGGCTCGAATTACCAGAAACAGGGCCTCAAGCTCTCCAAGCACTTCCGCGTGAAGTAATCAGCCAAGCACTTCCTTGAAGAAGTTTTCCATCGCCTGCCATGAACGGCGGTCGGCATCGGCGTCGTATTTGATGCCGCGTTCGGGCGCATGGGCGCCCAGGGCCGTGAAGGCGTGGAGCGCATGGCCATAGGCGTGGAGCTGCCAGTCGGCGCCCGCTTCGGTCAGTTCCTTCGCCACGCCGACAACGCTGTCCGGCGTCGCCATCGGATCGTCCCAGCCATGGAGGATGAGAACCTTGGCGCCGATCTTGCCCTGCGGGCCGATATTCGGCGGCATGAAGATGCCGTGAAAGCTCGCAACGCCCTTGAGGCCGGGTGCGGCGGCGCGCGCCATGTCGAGAACGCAGAGCCCGCCGAAGCAATAGCCCATCGCGCCGATGCGCGACGCATCGACCGCCTCATGGGTCTTCGCGGCTTCGAGCCCCGCCAGCAGACGCTTCTTCAACAGCGCGCGGTCGGCGAGAAGCGGACCCATCAGATGGGAATTGTCGCCCTCCATGTCGCCGCGCACACCCTTGCCATAGACGTCGAGCGCATAGGCCGTGTAGCCGAGCCCGGCCACCTGATCCGCGCGGGCGCGCACGCCTTCATGAAGCCCGGCCCAGTCATGGACGACGAGGACGGTGGGCCGCTTGCCGCCGCCTGCCGGCTGCGCGACATAGGCTTCGAACGTCGTTTCCCCGTCGCTGTATTCGACAAAACCGGTCTTGATGCTGGCGGACATGGGGTCTCCCTGAAGCGTTGATTGATTCTTGAGCGAAAGACTAAGGGCCTGCGCCCCTGCGATCCAGCACGAGAAGCGACAGATCGGGCGAACTCGGCTATGAAATCTTTGTTACAGCGGATGCCTTTCACGGTTGGTCCCGATCCATGCGCCTCGCCGGTCAGCTCTTTCTAGCCTTTCTCCTTCTCGCCGCCTGCGATACGGCGGGACGCCTCGTCTCCTGGTGGCTCGGTCTGCCGGTGCCGGGCACGGTGATCGGCATATTGTTCCTGCTCGGCGGGCTTGTCGCGATCCGCCGTGTGCCGGAAGCGGTCGGACGTGTCGCGGATTTCCTGCTCGCGCATCTGAATTTTCTCTACATACCGGCAGGCGTCGGCGTGATGAGCTATGCGGCGCTTCTTGCCGAAGACCTCTGGCCCATTCTGGTGGCGCTTTTCGCCAGCACCTTTCTCGCCATGCTGGCGGCGGGCTTCGCCTTCATGGCGGTCGCGCGGCTCACGGAAAAGCGGAGCCGCGGCGAATGAGCGATATCGGCATCAAGCTCATCTATTGGGACCGGGTCTTCGAGGCGGGCTTCTGGATTCTCGTCACGCTCTTCTTCTATTACCTCGCGCTCCGTATTCAGCGCGCGCTGGGCGGCACGCCGCTTGCGAACCCGGTGCTGCTCGCCGCCGCGCCGATCATTGGATTGCTGGTCGCGGCGGATATCTGGGTCGGCGACTATATGGGCGGGGGACAGGCGCTGCTCTGGCTGCTCGGGCCTGCGACGGTCGGCATCGCCGTGCCGCTCTACCGCAATTTCACGCGGGTGCGCTCGGCCCTTTTGCCGATGGCGGCGGCACTCGTCATCGGCTCAACCGTTGCCGTCATATCCGCCATTGTGATCGGCGAAGCAATGGGGGCGAGTGTCGAGACGATCCGCTCGCTTGCGCCGAAATCCGTGACGACGCCGATCGCCATGGGCATCGCGGGTGAGATCGGCGGTTATCCTTCGCTCGCCGCTGCCTTCGTGATCCTGACGGGTATTGTCGGCGCGGTTTTCGGCGCTGCGTTCTTCCGGCTTCTGCACATTCGCGACGAGCGCGCGAAAGGTTTTGCCATGGGTATCGCAGCGCATGGCATCGGTACCGCCCGTGCCTTTCAGGAAAGCGAAGTGCAGGGCACCTTCTCGGGCGTCGCCATGGCGCTCAACGGCATCGTGACGGCGCTCGTGCTGCCGCTTCTGTGGCTGGCGTTTGGATGAAGAAGGCCTCTCTCGTGGGCTACCCTCCCCCTGTGGGAGGGTCAAAATTTGCACCGCAAATTTTGGGGAGGGGTGAGTGGAGGAAGCGGTGAGCTAGCCGCGTGCCGATGGCGGAGTCCCCCTCCCCGAAAAATTCTTCGCTGCGCTCCAATTTTTCGACCCTCCCACAGGGGGAGGGTGGGCCTCAAGAAAATGCAGATTGAAAACTCGTGCGGAAGATCAGGCTGAGCAGCTTGCGCCGCCCAACACGCAGAATTTCGCGCAGTGGCGGTGATTGAGCTTAACGGGAGAAAGGCTTTCGGTGAGCGTCACGCCCATCTCGAATTGCGGGTCGTCGGGTAGCAGCGTGCAGGAAATGACGGTGGGGGACATCGCGCCCCGGCGCTTCACAACCATGCGGCTCGTCGCGCACATCATCGACGCGGGGTCGACATGGAGAATGCCCCAGCAGGCGGTGGTGATTTCCGGCACTTCGGCTTTCTCGTCCATTTCCGGAAAGAGAATGAGAGAGGAGGGGTTCTGCGCATCAAGCGCAAGCCCCTCGCGCGCGAAGAGCGCGGCAAAGCCCGCCCGCACGTCTTGCTCCGGCTCGCCGGAAGCCGTGCGTCCCGCGACCGCCAGCGAGAAGCCTTCGCCGGCCAGCCATCGCAATCCTTCCATGGTCTTTGCGAAGCTGCCGGTGCCGCGCTCCTCGTCATGCAGCGCTTCCGTATAGTGATCGAGGCTGACGCGGAGCTTCAAGGCGGGGCCAAACATATCGGATAGCGCGGCAAGGCCCGCCCGGACGCGTGGGCGCTGCATGGGCTGCATCGCATTTGTGAGAATGAGCACCTCATGCCCGCGCCTGAGTGCCTCTTCCGCCATGGCGAGCATGTCGGGGTTCATGAAGGGCTCGCCGCCCGTGAAGCCGATTTCCGGGAGCTTGGCGCCCGTCCGCGCCGCGATGTCCCAGGCTTCGTCGAGATAAGGAATAGCCTCCGCCGCCGTGATATAGGCGAGGCGGTCGTCGGTCGGACTCGAATGGATGTAGCAGTTCGCGCACTCGATATTGCAGAGCGTGCCTGTGTTGATCCAGAGCGTATCGAGCCGGTGAAAGGAAACGGACGCGCGCTGCTCGCCCTTGGCGGTGACGTCCGGGTGGAAGAATTTCTGCGGCAAGGGCTCATTCATGGACGAAAACCTATCACCGGCGCGGGGCTCCGCCATTCACAATTGCGGGAGGGCTGGTAATCTCCGCCGGGCAAGAAAAAGGGGCATGACGTGCAGCGGAAACTGACCAGGGGCGAGCTTCTCGACGGAGAAGGGCGGTTGATCGAGACCGGCTGGGCGACGGACGAGGCGAGGCGCTATCGCCGCGCTGCCGTCGGCGCTGGCTGGCACCGCATCAAGGAATGGGACTATTACGCCGTATTGAACGACCGCTACGGCTTTGCCTGCGTTGTCGCCGACAATGGCTATATGGGACTGCTGAACGCCGTCTGGCTCGATTTCGAGAAGCCGGGCTTCATCGAGGAAGGCATCATCATTCCCTTCCCGCGCGGGCGGATGAAACTGCCCGAAAGCGCGGATGAAGGCGACATCGTCCAGCATCACCCCAAGATGGACATCGCCTTCCGCCATGTGCCGGGCGGGCGGCGGCTCACGCTCTCCTATCCGGGTTTTGGCAAGGGCCGCGGCATGGAGGCCGATCTCTTCCTTGCGCAGCCGCCGATGGACCGCATGGTGATCGCGACGCCTTTCGCGAACGCACCGCGCGCCTTCTATTACAATCAGAAGATCAACTGCATGGCGGCGGAAGGAAAGGTGACGGTCGGCGCCGGGACATTCGCCTTCGAGCCCGCGACCTCTTTCGGTGTGCTCGACTGGGGCCGCGGCGTCTGGACTTATGACAATGTCTGGTATTGGGGCTCGGCCTCCGGCATGGCGGAGGGAAAACCCTTCGGCTTCAATATCGGCTATGGCTTTGGCGACACCTCGGCGGCATCTGAAAACATGATCTTCTTCGAGGGCCGTGCGCACAAATTCGATGAGGTGCGGTTTCACCTGCCCGAAGGCACGTTCGACGGCGCGCCCTGGACGTTCACCAGCAATGACGGACGTTTCGAAATGACATTCGAGCCGATTGTCGACCGCCACAGCGCGGTGGACCTGAAGCTCATCCGCTCGATCCAGCATCAGGTCTTCGGACGGTTTTCGGGCGCGGCCGTGCTGGACGACGGGCGGCGGGTCGAGGTGAAGGATCTCATCGGCTTTGCCGAGGAAGTACAGAACCGCTGGTGAGGCCTCTTGCGGAAAGGCCGCCGAAACCGTAACTAGAAGGTCCGGCGCGGGTGTAGCTCAATGGTAGAGCAGAAGCTTCCCAAGCTTACGACGAGGGTTCGATTCCCTTCACCCGCTCCAGTTTCCCCGAAAGCCTTGCCCTTCTTGTATTGACACGTATTGTGTCATTATGAGGGCGCTGTGGCGAGGGAGGGAAACCATGTTGAAGGCGGCGATCGGCAGGCGGGTGTCGTCCCTGCTCACAAGCCGGGGCTTGCGAAACTTCCGGCGTGGGGCTCATGCGCTTCGCCGCAGGCTCTCGGGCCGTATGCCGACGGTGCATTACTTCCACCAGGTGGACGATCCCTACAGCCATCTCTCGGCGCAGCTGCTGGCGCCGCTCGCCGCGCGCTACAAGGTCAAGCTCGTCACCTGGCTGGTGCCCGCGCCGGACAAGGCGGCCGCACCCGAATATGAACTGCTTGCCGCCTATGGCCGCCGCGATGCGGCGCGGGTCGCCCGGGAATACGGGCTCGATTTCCCCGATGACGCGCCCGCGCCCGATCCGCAGCTTGTCCGCCGCGTAACGGCACTACTGGCAAAAGCGGCCGGGAGCGAGGGCTTTGCCGCGCTTGCCGTGGCCGCAGGCCGCGCGCTCTGGACGGGCGACGTCCCGGCGGTCGGGAGGCTGCGGGAACAACATGGCGTGGCGGGCGAGACGGACATGGACGCTGCCCTTGTCAGGGGCGCGGCGATGCGCAGGAAGCTCGGCCATTATCTGAGCGGCATGTTCCACTTCGAAGGTGAATGGTACTGGAGCGTCGACCGCCTGAACTATCTCGAGGAGCGGCTGATGGAAGCAGGCCTCGACAATGTTCCCGGCAAGCCGATGCTCGCGCCCTGGCGCGATCTCACGCTCGGCCCCGTACCGCCGTCAACCCGCCGCCCCGTGATCGACTACTGGTTCTCCTTCCGCAGTCCCTATTCATGGATCTCCGTGCCGCGCATGCGGAGGCTCGCGCGGCATTACAATGCGGAGCTTCGGCTGCGCTTCGTGCTGCCCATGGTAATGCGCGGGCTGCCCGTGCCGCTGACAAAGCGGCTCTATATCGTGCGCGATACGAAGCGCGAGGCAGAGCGCGCAGGTCTTCCCTTCGGCAAGGTGGTGGATTCGGTGGGTGCGGGTGCTGCTCGCGTGCTCGCGGTGCTGCATCACGCCATCCCGCTCGGGAAGGGCGAGGTTTTCGCCGAGCTTGGCTGCAGGGCCGTCTTCGCCGACGGTATCGACATCGCGAGCGACAGGGGCCTGATGGATGTCGCAAGACGCGCCGGGCTCACCGGGGAGACGGTGCGAAAGGCATTGGCCGATCCATCATGGGAAGCGGCGGTGGAAGAAAACCGCAAGGCTCTCTTTGAAGCCGGGCTCTGGGGCGTGCCCTCCTTCCGGGTGGATGGCAAGCCCGCCCATTGGGGTCAGGACCGCTTCTGGGCGCTGGAACAGGACATCGTCGCCTCGCTCACGGAAAACCCCTGAGATCGCTCTTTCTGCCCGCATGGTCCATCTGGGTCATGCGGCCGGGCGCGAGCCTCGCCATGCTTCTCCCACCGGCAGGAAACGGAGGGAGGAACATGGAACTCGTCAAGCATGTTGCGGCCGGCGCGCTCGGCACCCTGCTCGGCATCGCGATGTTTGTCGCCGTTATGCTGACCCTGCTCGTCTGAAAACTGCGATCAGAAAGGCATCCCCGGAATGCCGCCTGCCATGCCGGGCATGCCCATCGGCATCTTCATCGGCGCCACCCCGTCCGGCAGGCGGAAGAGCGAGGCATCCTGCTCGCCGCGGCGCAGATCCGTCAGCCGCATGCTGAACTCGCCTTGCGGCGAGCGGCCGGTGATCTTGACCGGAATACCGTCCGAGGTGATCCAGGCGCGGACGTCGTCGAGATTCCGGTCCTGCGGCAGAATGCGGTACCGCGTCGTCTCCTCGCCCTCGATCGTTTCGCGCCCTTCCTCGACGGCCTCCACTTCCTCCGGCATCGGGCGCAAGCCCCGCTCTGCGGCGCTCTCCGCGTCCATCTCCATCGCCATGTTCATTTGCGGCATGTAGACGAGAAGGCGCGACTGACGCGGTAGAAGAATGGCGACGCTCTGCATGCCATTCGCCATCGTCTCCCACCGTTCCTTGCCGTCTTGCGCGTAAAGCGTGCCGGAAATCTCCGTGCCCGACGCATTCACGATGCGAGTGGCGCTATAGCCGGTCTCGGGCAGCCGCAGCGTCACGGCATTGGCTGAGAATGCGAAAAGGAGAAACGGGACGATGAGGACGAAACGTTTGATCTGCATGAAATTCACGCTCCGGCACACAGAAATTGAAAGGTCATGGAGGATAACGCTCGACCGCTCGCGATGAAATGGATTTTCCTTGCGGGTTGGCCTTGCGCGCCTCCTATGCGATGCTCCGCGTGAAATCACATAATTCACCCCGTCGAGGCAGCGAGCTTCCCCGCCGCTGCCGCATTCCAATGCTACGGTCGAAAGGAGAGCGCCATGTCCGACGCAGAAGACGGACGCGGAACCTCGCGTTTCTTCCGGGCGAACAAGCCTGTGTTCTTCGGGTCGACGGCGCTGATCTTTGCGGCGATCGTCTTCGCCGTGCGCGACCCGGAAGATGCCGCCTATGTCTTCGCTGCGATCCAGAGCTGGATCGTGCAGGAAATGGGCTGGTTCTATGTCGCCTGCGTCGCGACGTTTCTCATATTCGCGGTCGGTATAGCGCTGAGCTCGATGGGGACGATCAAGCTTGGGCCCGACGAAGCGGAACCTGATTTCTCGACGCGCTCCTGGTTCGCCATGCTGTTCAGCGCGGGCATGGGCATCGGCATCATGTTCTATGGCGTGGCCGAGCCGGTACTTCATTTTGCCTCGCCGCCGACAGGCGAAGGCGGGACGGTCGACGCAGCGCGCAATGCGATGCAGCTCTCCTTCTTCCACTGGGGCCTGCACGCCTGGGCGATCTATGCGGTGACGGGCCTCGCACTTGCCTATTTCTCGTTCCGGCGCGGGCTGCCTCTTGCGATCCGTTCCGCGCTTTATCCGCTGATCGGTGAACGCATCTATGGCTGGCCCGGGCATATCGTCGACATATTCGCCGTCTTCGGTACGATGTTCGGCGTCGCGACCTCGCTCGGTCTCGGCGTGATGCAGGTGAATGCGGGGCTCAACTATCTCTTCGGAATTGAAACCAGCGTGAACGTGCAGCTCATGCTCATTGCGGGCATCACGCTGATCGCGACGATCTCCGTTGCCTCGGGTATCAATGCGGGCATCCGGCGTCTGTCTGAACTCAATCTCACGCTCGCCGTGCTTCTGCTCGTCTTCGTTATCGCCGCCGGGCCGACCATCTTCCTGCTTCAGGCCGTCATGCAGAATACCGGCGCTTACCTGAGCGATATTGTCGGCAAGACCTTCCTGCTCTATGCCTATCAGCCCAATGATTGGATCGGCGGCTGGACGCTTTTCTATTGGGGCTGGTGGATTTCGTGGTCACCCTTTGTCGGCATGTTCATCGCGCGGATCTCGCGCGGGCGCACCGTGCGCGAGTTCATCATCGGTGTGCTGCTCGTGCCGTCGGGTTTCACGTTTCTCTGGTTCACCGCCTTCGGGAATACGGCACTCGCAATGGAGCTTGCGGGCGTTGCGCAAATGGTGAACGCGGTTCAGGCCGATGTCGCGGTGGCGCTCTTCCAGTTTCTCGAACATCTGCCATTCGCGGCGATTTCAATGACGGTCGCGACGCTCCTCATCGTCACCTTCTTCATCACTTCTGCGGATTCAGGCAGCCTTGTGATCGACATCATCACCTCGGGAGGCGAGGGCGATCCGCCTGTCTGGCAGCGCATATTCTGGGCCGTTCTGGCAGGCGTCATTGCAGCCGTCCTGTTGGTCGCGGACGGCCTTTCCGCGCTGCAGTCGGGGGCGATTGCGGGCGGGCTTCCGCTCGCGGCGATCCTTCTCGTGCTTTGCTTCGGGCTCTTCAAGGCGCTGCGTGGCGAGGTCCAGCGCCAGGTCAGCCTGCAGGCAGTGACGCCGGCCTTTGCCGCTGCTGCCTTGCCGTGGAAGCAGCGCCTCGGCGTACTGCTGCATCAGCCGACCCGCGCCCGTGCCCTCGCTTTCATGAAGGAGACGGTCGAGCCGGCCATGCACGAAGTCGCCGAAGAGATATGCAACCGCGGGCTCGAAGCGGAAGTCGTGGCCGATGAGCGCGAGGTGCGGCTCACCGTGGCGCATGGCACGGAAGATGAGTTCGTTTATGGCGTTGCGCTACGAAGCGTGCCCGTGCCGAGCTTCTCCGTGACCGCGCTCGAAGGGGAACGCGACGGTCCGGACAAGACCTGGCGGGCGGAAGTCTCGTTGCGCGAGGGAAGCCTCCGATACGATATTCTGGGCTATACGAAGGAACAGGTGATCGCGGACCTTCTCGGCCAGTATGAGCGGCACATGCATTATCTCCATGTCCAGTCCGCGGGCTAGACTGGTGCGGCGCAGCGCGGATCGTCTATAACCTCCGGCAGCCGGAATGGCCGGCGCGCAGATGGCCGGAGCGCCCATGAGCATTTCCCTTTTCACGCTGATCGAGGCTTCGCTCCCCGAGGACAGGACCCGCCTTGTGCTCGAAGCGCCGGACCGTACCCATGGTCCCCGCGAGTGGAGCGCGGAAAGGCTGCTGACGGCCGCCGCGCAATTCGCCTCCCTCTTTACGGAGCTCGGCCTTGCGAAGGGCGACCGGGTGGCGCTTCAGGTCGAGAAATCGCCGGAAGCCCTGGCCATCTATCTTGCCTGTCTGCGCGGCGGCTTCGTCTTCCTCCCCATGAATACGGCCTATCGCCTCGATGAGGTCGATTATCTCGTGGGCAATGCGGAGCCCGCGCTCGTCATCTGCGATCCGGCGGCAGAAGAGGGCGTGAAGGAAATCGCCGCCCGTCACGGCACACCGCATATGCTGACCCTCGATACGGAAGCGCGCGGCAGCCTTACGGAAGCCTCGCGCCGGGCGCGCAACATCGCACCTCCCGCGCAGCTCACGGCACATGATCTTGCCGCGATCCTCTATACCTCCGGCACCACCGGCAAGCCGAAGGGCGCCATGCTGAGCCATGGCAACCTCGCGTCCAACGGGCTCGCCCTGCGTGATTCGTGGCGCTTTACGGACGCGGATGTGTTGCTCCACGCGCTGCCGATTTTCCATGCGCATGGGCTCTTCGTAGCCTGCCATTGCGCATTGCTCGCCGGCGCGCGGATGATCTGGCTCGAAAAGTTCGACCGCGACACGGTGATCCGCCACCTGCCGCGCGCGACAAGCTTCATGGGCGTGCCGACCTTCTATACCCGCTTGCTCGCGGGCGACGATTTCAATGCCGAACTGGTGCGGCATATGCGGCTCTTCACTTCGGGCTCGGCGCCGCTCCTGGCCGAAACCTTCGAGGAATTCCGTGCCCGCACCGGCCATGCGATCCTCGAACGCTACGGCATGACGGAAACCGGCATGAACACCTCGAACCCCTATGATGGCGAGCGCCGCGCAGGCACGGTGGGCTTTCCGCTGCCCGGCACGGAAGTTCGCGTCATGTCGGATGAGGGGGCACCGCTCGGCGCGGGCGAAGTCGGCGGGCTTCAGGTGCGCGGGCCGAACGTCTTCGGCGGTTACTGGCGGATGCCGGAAAAATCGGCCGAGGAGTTCGCGGAAGGTGGCTGGTTCAAGACCGGCGACATCGCCATGATCGACGCCGATGGCTATGTCCATCTCGTCGGGCGTGCGAAGGATCTCATCATTTCGGGCGGATTCAATGTCTACCCGAAGGAGATCGAGGAGCTTGTCGACGACATGCCGGAAGTGCTGGAGTCTGCAATCGTGGGTGTGCCGCATGCCGATTTCGGCGAGGCGGGCGTCGCCGTCGTCGTCTTGCGGTCAGGTGAGGCGCTTGCCGAAGCCGAGCTTATTTCGCGCGTGAAGGCGAAGCTTGCCAATTACAAGGTACCGAAGAGGGCCTTCTTCGTGGAAAGCCTGCCCCGAAACACCATGGGCAAGGTGCAGAAGAACCTGCTCCGCGATGAGTACCGCGAGGCTTTTAAGTCCTAGAGGTCGCTTTCGCGGCGCTTCACCGGCGCCTTGCCCTCGCGGCGGCGGCGGTCCGGTCCGGTGAAGGCAGCCGAACGCACGATGGCGCGAGGCCGCGTCAGAACGGTCTCGATCCGCTCGATGAGTTGCTGGGCGGAGAAGGGCTTTGAAAGAATTTCCGTCACACCCGCGTCGCGCGCCTCGATGATGGCGTTACGCTCGCGCTTTGTCGTCACATAGATGACCGGGATGCCGACGAGATTGGCTTCTTCCGCCGTGCGGATCGCGCGCACCACAGAGAGCCCGTCGAGCGGCGGCTCGAGATCGTCCATGATCGCAAGATCGATCTTGCCGCGGACCAGAGCAGCCAGCGCATCTTCGCCGGAGCGCGCGCTGACGATGTTCCGGATGCCGAGGCCCGAAAGAATGCTTCGCAGCATGTTTGCCATGAAGACCGTATCTTCGACGATCAGAACGCCGAGCTGCGCATAGGTCTCGGGATCGACGGTCTTGCGGCTGAGGCCGGCTTCTTGCGCCATGCGTGTCACTTCCGGAACTGGGTTGGCTTAAGCTTCGCCCAATATGCGTGAAACTCTTTAGCGATTGGTTAGTGGCGGCCGGGGGCACCCGTTTCAGTTTCCGGGGGGCGTCGCCCCGGGGACCATCCGGCTGATGCCGTGCTCCGTCTTTTCCCAGTGAAAGGGCCGGGTCACGAGCTGCCAAAGTGCCTTGTAGGCGGCCAGCGAAATCAGCAGCCAGTAGGCCGGCATCATGGCGACATGGTTGAAAAGGGGGGCAAGGCCTCTTGCCGAGACGGCGGCAAGACCGGCCGTTATGGCAAGCGAATAGCCGGAAACGAGAACCAGCAGGTTGAAAAGTGCGAGACTGGCGCCCCCATTGAAATCGGCAGGCATGCCCGTCAGCGCCAGCGACAGGGCAACCGATACATAGAAGAGCGGGTGGACGAGATTCGACAGCGTGAAACCGCCGATCAGAATCTGGAAGCCGATAAACCCCTTGAACCCGAGTTCGCGGTAGAGCCGGACAGGGTTGCGCATGCGCACCAGCCATGTCTGAAGCCAGCCCTTGATCCAGCGCGAGCGCTGGCGAATCCAGTTGGGAAGGCGGCAATTCGCCTCTTCTTGCGTTGTCGACTGGATGATGCCGCAGCGATAGCCCTGTATCGCGAGGCGGATGCCGAGATCCGCATCTTCGGTGACGTTGTTCGGGTCCCACGCGCCGGCTTCCCGCAGCACTTTCGTTCTGAAGTGAGTGGAGGTGCCGCCAAGCGGAATGGGCAGGCCGAGCCGCACCATTGTCGGCAGAAGAAGATCGAAGAAGGCCGCATATTCGATGGCGAATTGCCGGGTCAGCCAGTTCTCGTTCCAGTTGTAATAGTTGAGATGTGCCTGAACGCAGGCAAGTTTCTCGTCGCCAAGGCTGAAAGCAGCGACCGCCTTCTTGAGTTGCTTCGGCTCAGGGCAGTCTTCGGCATCGTAGATGACGAGATAGTCGCCCCGCGCGAAAGGCAGTGCGAAGTTGCAGGCCTTGGGCTTGGTCTGGGGCATGCTCGCCGGAACGACGATGAATTCGAAATGGTCGGGAAGCGCGAGTGCCTTTGCCGCATCGAGCGTTTCCCGGTCTCCTTCTTCGAAGATCAGTTTGATGTCGAGCTTCGAGGCAGGATAGTCGAGCTCGCCGAGCGCCCGCGTAAGGGTCGGCAGAACGCAAGCCTCGCGGAAGAGTGGCACCATCACCGTATAGACCGGCAGCTCGCTGTCGGGCGGAACGCCGTAATTTGCGAAGGCGCGCTCTTCCGCCGAGTGAGGCGAGAGAAGGCCGACAAAGATCGAGACGTAGCGAAGCGCGGCAACGCTGAGAAAGACACAGCCGATCAGAATGTTGAGTGTGGCGAAGACGTGCCAGGGCGCGATCGCCAGTCCCGCGAGCAATGCGAGCATCAGGCCGGCGAACCATATCATTTGCGTCCGGGTGAGCCGGGTGGCGGCGGAGTTTTCGGGCATTCTGCGTTGCAGGTCGAAGACTGCAGGGTCGGTCAGCGCCGGGGCGAAGTCGCGCCTCAGCGTACGGGATATGTCGCGCTGCGAGGCGACGAAGACGGGCCGTGCGCGCCCGTCATGTTCGGCGATCGCGCTGCGTGCTGTGTCGGGATCGCCCGCCACATAGATCGTCTCGCCGGCCCTCCGCCGCCAGGGCAGGCAGGAGGTGCGCAGATAGAAATCGAGATCGCCCGGCGTGGCGAGGGTTTCATCGCGTGGCTCCAGGGCGAGGTCGACAACGGGTACCCCGCGCTGGGCGCCGTAAAGCCGCGCGAGATCGGCAAGGCGCAAGGCGCCGGTGCTGACCAGCACCTCCCCGAGCCGGCTGCCCCATTGCTTCTGCCTGTCGAGAGCCTGAGCCAGCGTGTCGGGAAGGACGAGACCGGAGGCGAGCGCCATTTCGCCGAGCAGCGGGCGTGGGACCCGGCGCACATGACGTGGCGCCCGGCGCACAGCATGGGCGTCCCGCACCGGCCGGTTAAGGCCAGGCCTTGCGGCATCCTTCTTTTCCAATGATTGCCCCCGAGAGTTCCGGACTCGACTTGTATTCGCAACGCCAGAACGAACTTTCACCAATAATCATAGGCGAAAGGGGCTTTAACCTTAATAGACCCAAAGGAGGGCATGAGCCTTGCTTCGGTTGCCCCCGGGAAGGCGTTTTCGCTCGTTGCAATACGAGGGCAGCGTCATTCTGTGTCACAATGGGACGATCCTTGACGTGTTAAAACCACGGCCGGGAAAATGGGCGGGCGGATGCGATTTCTTCTCTATTTGAACCTGATCGCCATTGTCTGGCTGGCCGGCGCGCTGGTGCAGCTCTACGAAGGCGCGCCGCTGCCAGGCCGAAAGGCGCCCGCGCAGACGGTCGAGCTTCCGCCTGAGCCGGGGCCCACGGCTGCGGTCGCCGAGACCGACCCCACCGTTCCTCTCCTCACGATCGAGGAGATGGCGGCGCTCGGCCTGCCGCTCGCAAATCCCGAGCGCCGGGTGGAGCCGGCTCCTTCCGCGCCCGCCGCGCCCGCCAGGCGCTCCCTGGTCATTCTGACGGAAGGCGACTATCCGCCCTTCAATTACCGGGGAGAGGATGGCCGGCTTCAAGGTTTCGATGTCGATCTCGCTCTGGCGCTGTGCGAAAGGATCGAGGCCGAATGCAGCCTGGTCGCGCGGCCATGGCGCGACCTCGTGTCCGCCTTGAAGCGCGGCGAGGGCGATGCCGTCATGGCTTCCATGCTGATCCCGGCCACTGGCCGCGGCAGCGCGGCAGGCGAAGGCGTCATCTTCACGCGGGGCTATTACTCGGCGCCCGGTCGCTTTGCCGCGCGGCGAAGCGACGTGCCGCCGGCCGCGACAGCGGCAGCGCTGGCCGGGCGGCGGATCGGCGTGCAGGCCGGTTCCGTGCATCAGGCCTTTGCCGCAAAGCGCTTTCCCGCCGCCGAACTCGTGGCCTTTCCCAATCCGGCCGAAGCCGAAAAGGCGCTTGGCAAGGGCGAGGTCGATCTGGTCTTTGCCGATCGCAATGCGCTTCTGCGCTGGGTGGCGGGCCGGGAAGGGGCTTGCTGCCGGCTTGTGGGGCCCGACTATGGAGATCCCGCCTATTTCGGCGAAGGGGCCGGGATCGTTTTGCGGCAGGAGGATGAGGATTTGCGAGACCGCCTCAACGCCGCGCTTGCGGCACTGCTGAGCGATGGCACCTATGCGCGCATCAGCATGCGCTATTTCTCCGCCAGCATCTTCTGACGGCTCAGTTTTTCTCTTCCGCTGCTTCCGCCATCAGGTCGCGCGGCCGCCCGAAAAAGACGGTGCGGCCCTTGCCGTTGCCGATATCGTCCCAGCGCTCGGCATCGAAATCGAAAACGATGAAGCCGCCGGTCGGTACGCCATAGGCGATGCGGAGCGCCGTTTCATCATCCGGGTCTTCGGCGAGCGCCGTCGCAAGCAGAACGAGACCGGGATTATGCGCGACGACGAGCAGCGTAGCCGCCTCGTCCGGCGCATTATGGATCTCCTCCAGCATCTCATCCGGCATCGCGTGGTAGAGCTCGTCGCGATAGATGACAGGAACGCCATCGCCCAGCGCATTGTGCAGCGGCGCGCAGGTCGCAAGCGCCCGCTCGGCGCTCGAGCAGAGAATGGCGTCAGGCCGGTAGGGCGATTGTGCAATCCAGCCGGCCATGAATTCCGCCGCCTTCTCGCCGCGCGCATTGAGCGGCCGGTCGAAATCGTCTTTCGACGGGTCACCCCAATCGGATTTCGCGTGGCGCAGCAGGCAAAGCCGTTTCATGTCATGCGCTCCCGGCGCTTCGATTCCTCGGCACGGATGCTTGCCGAGAAGGGGTTGATGAGGCTCCAGCCAAGACCGTCCGGCAGGGGCGCTGGATAATCCGCGAGGCCGAGCCGCATGGCAATGTGTCCGTCGCGCGGACTTTCGCGCCAGGTGCCGAAAAGCCGGTCCCATAGGGAAAGGCTGAAACCGTAATTCATGTCGTGCTCGTCGCGGTGGACCGAATGATGCACCCGGTGCATGTCCGGCGTCACGATGAAAAGGCGGATGAAGCGGTCGGCGCGCTCCCCGATCCGCAGGTTCGAATGGTTGAAGAGCGACGTCGCGTTCAGCACCACTTCGAACAGGATGACGGCGGCGGCAGGCGCGCCGAGAAGTGCGACCGCGCCCATTTTTATCCCCATGCTGATCAGGATTTCGAGGGGGTGGAAGCGGATGCCTGTCGTCGCGTCCATATGGGAGTCCGCGTGGTGGACGCGGTGCAGCCGCCACAGGAAACGCGATTTGTGAAACAGGACATGCTGCCCATAGATGAGGAGGTCGAGGGCGAGGAAGGAGAGCAGGAAGGCCAGGGCATAGGGCACCTCCAGTTGATGGAAAAGCCCGAAGCCGCGCCTCTCCGCCTCGATCGCCACCCCCGTTGCCAGAAGAGGAACGGCAAGGCGCAGCAGCAAGGTGCCCGCCGCCGCGAGCGAGAGATTGGTCACCCAGCGATGGAGCCGGGTCACGCCCGTCAGTCGGCGCGGCAGCAGCGCCTCAAGCGCCGCCATCAGCGCGAGCATGCCCGCGAAGGCTGCCAAACGGATTTCCGGCTCATGGGTGGAGATGAAGTCGAGCATTGCTGCGCGCGGGCCGCGCACTCCCGGTAATGGACGGCATGACTATAGATCGGCTTCCGGCCGGAGAAAATGCGCTTCGCCGGCCGGGCTTCGCGCTATTATGGAGACCGCCATTTGCCGCGGGCGGGCATCGCGGACCTGAACGGAGCGGGGACAAAGGGATGAAAAGCTGGATGCAGGTGGCGCCGTTGATCGGTTTCCTCGTCCTGCCGCTTGTGGCACGGGCGGAAATAACCGCCACGCCGGTCGAAGGGGACGAGACTTTTCTTCCCGGCCATAGCTGTCTTGTGCCCGGTTCCGGCAGCCCGATCACCTGCGAAGCGCGGATCAGCCAGACCATGGCGCCTTTCTATTTCGACCTTCTGGCGGAAATGGACGAGGAGATGGACGAGCGGGTCGTCGACCGCGTTGCCATTCGCGAGCAGGGCGCGGCTGAGCCCTTCCAGGAGATCGGCGGCGTCGGGTCGCGCGTCTATTCCGGCATCGAACATAACGGCTTCGAAACCATCGACCTCAATTTCGACGGCTATCTCGATTTCCGCCTTCTGGCGCAGACCTCGGCGGGGCCGAACACGCTTTACCGCAACTGGCTCTGGTCGCCGCGCGAAGGACGCTTCGTTGCCAATGAGGCGCTTGATGAGATCGTCTCGCCCGAGTTCGATCCTGACACACAGGAAATCACCAGCCGCTGGCGGAGCAGCGCTGCGGAAGGCGGCGTCGATATCCATATGTGGGAGGGCGGCAGCCCCGTCATCATCCACCGCGAGACGGACCGCTACAGCGATATCGGCTGCACAAGGACTTTCTACGACAGGATCGAGGGCAAGCTCGCGGAGACGGGTGAGGGAAGCTGCGACTGACCCTCAGACCGTCATGTGCCGCGCGCGCGCGCCGCGTTCGATGGCGGCAGCGACGAGCTTGTCGATGTCGAGGACATCCCGGAGAAGCTGCAGGAGCCGCATCTCCTCCGCGCCGACGGACAGGTCGGCCGCAGCGATTTCCACGGCGAGCGCATATCCCGTTTCGCGCAGATGCGACGGCAAGGCATCCCGCACCAGGCCGAACACGGCATCGAGGCCGCCATCTTCCTGAAGGATCGCCGCGCATTCCTTCGCGACCGGAATAAGCCGTTCGGGATTGAAATCGCGAAAGGCGGGCAGCGTCTGCACGATAGTGCCGATATCGCGCAGTTCCGTATCGCTCATGGCGCGGTCGACGGCGCTCATCGTGACCATGATGTAGATCAGGGCGTTTTCGGGAGAGATCGTCGACATGTCTGCCTTGGGCCTTTCTGCGCTTGGAACGCCGCGACTTTAGGGGCTGGTGCCCGGCGCGGCAAGCGCGGCTTCCCCGCCCAGAAAGCGGCGGGATTCCGCAACCGCTTCGGCAAGCCCGACCCGGTGAACGGTCACGCCCGGCGGAAAGGCGGTGGCAAGCCGGCTTGGCAGGCGCGAATCGAGCATGACGAAAACGCCCCGGTCGCTGGCGCGCCGGATCAGCCGCCCGAAAGCCTGCTTCAGCCGGAGCCTTGTCAGCATGTCGTCGTAACGGGCCTTGCCGAATTGTTCGCGCCGCGCCTTGTGCAGAATGTCCGGCCGCGGCCAGGGAACGCGGTCGAACACGATCATGCGCAGGGAATCGCCGGGTACATCGACGCCATCGCGCACCGCATCCGTGCCGAGAAGACAGGCATGGCGCTCTGCGCGGAAAATATCGACCAGCGTACCGGTGTCGAGCGCGTCGATATGTTGCGCGTAGAGAGGAAGGCCCGATTCCTCAAGCGGTCCCGCAATTCGCTCATGCACCGCGCGCAGACGATGGATCGCCGTGAAAAGGCCGAGCGCGCCGCCATCCGCCGCGCGGAACAATTCGCGATAGGCAGAGGCGACGGCATCCATGTCGCGGCCCACATCGCGCACGACAAAAATCCGCACCTGCGCCTCATAGTCGAAAGGCGAAGCCATGAAAGCACGCTTGGCGGGCAGCGCGAGATGGGAAGCACCGGTTCTGACCTCGGCGCTTTCCCAGCCGCCTTCTTCCTCGTTCTCCGGCAATTGGTCGCGCAGTGTCGCCGACGTGATGAGCACGCCATGGGCCGGCTCCAGAACCGCCCCCGCGAAAGGAATGGTCGGGTCGCGCCAATGGCGGTGCATGCCGACATCGATCTCGCGCCCGAAAAGCCGCTCGATCGAAAACCAGTCGACGAAGATGTCGGGCACCGTGCCGCCAAGGCTTTTCAGCATGGATTGCCAGGACGGGATCAGCACACCGGCGCGCCGTTCGATACCGCGCGCCGCGGCGTCCATGCGGATGCGCGTGGAGGTGTCGAGGTCTTCCGCTTCCTCGTCCAGCCGCGCCCGCAGCCGGTCGGCAATCACGCGCAGCGCCTGGACGAGCCGCGAAAGGGCCTCGTCCAGGGCATGGGCCGCGCCGGCGAGCCCCTGAACCGGCGGTTCGACTTCGGTTTCGAGCGAGAAGGCGCCGCCCGTTTCCTCCGCGCGCGCATGCACCTGCTGGCGCACCAGCGCGAGAAACCGTTCGGCGGCCCCGCGCGGTTGCCCGTCATTGAGGCGCGTCGTCCAGCCGGGGGCGGGCAGGGCGGATGCGGCGGACAAGGCGGCCGTCAGCGCTTCTTCTGCAAGCTTGTCTTCGGCGACGAGATCGCCCACGCGCTCTTCGAGGCCGCGCCCGCGCCGTCCGCGTTGTCCCTCGGCACCGCGAATCCAGCGCCGGAGTTCAGCCGTTTCAAGTGCCGAAAGCGATGTCGAAAAGGCGCTGTCCGCTGCATCGAAAATATGATGCCCCTCGTCGAAAACGAATCGCGTGCGCGCCTCGCGGCCGCTCGGCACTTCGTCCTCCGCGCCGCCCGAGGCGTCGCCGTTCCCCGGCGCCGGCTTCGAAAGCGCGCCCATCGCCTGATCGAGCGCAGCCTGCCGCATCACCAGCGCGTGGTTCGCAACCACGATCTCCGCGCGGCGCGCCTTGCGGATGGCGCGCTCGATGAAACACTTCTTGTAGTGCGGGCAGGCCGTGTAGACGCATTCGCCGCGCCTGTCGGTGAGGCCCGTCCGTCCGGCCGTGCCGCCGAGCCGAGCGGCGAGCCAGGCAGGGAAGTCGCCACCCACCATGTCGCCGTCTCGGCTTACCTTTGCCCAGCGCGCGACAAGGCCGATAGCGGCGGCATTGCCCCCCAGCGCGGCGCGATCCGCCAGTTCGGCGAAATTGAGCAGGCAGAGATAATTCTCCCGTCCCTTGCGGATCACAGCCTTCTCGGTCTTCTCCTGGGGGTCGGGGTAGAGGCGTGCGAGTTCCTGGTCGAGCTGACGCTGCAGGTTCTTCGTATAAGTGGAAATCCAGACCGTGCCCTTGTTGCGCTCCGCCCAGAGACTTGCAGGCGCGACATAGCCGATCGTCTTGCCGATGCCGGTGCCGGCCTCCGCGAGCACGACATGAGGCTCTCCCGCGCGCTCGCGCGGCGCAAAGGCGTCGCTTGCAATGCCCGCAAAGGCGACCTGGCCCGGCCGCGCCTCGGCATCGTCGCCCGCGAGTTCGGCGAGCCGGGCCTGCGCCTCCGCCGCGCTGACGGCGAGCGAGCCCGCAGGCGGCCGTGGGGCGCGCTCTTCCCATTCGGGAAGCTCGTTCCATATATCGAAGCCGCGTGAGGCGGGGAGCCGGCCATCCCTGACCGCAGACCCTTGCAATGCATCGCGCAGGGCGGCCACGACGCCGGGCCCCCAGGCCCAGCCGCCTTCCGCCATGCGCCAGGCCGTGCGGGCGGCAGAGGCGCGATCGGGAAAGCGCGGGTCGTGGAGCTCATTGAGCAGGGCCCCTGCCGCCTCGCGCAGCATCAGGGCCTGATCTTCGGGTGTTTCTCCGGGCTCAAGGCCTAGCGCCAGGGCAAGGCCCTCGGCGGTCGGCAGGCAGGGCTGGGCCGGCCGCACAAAGGCAAAGAGTTCGAGCAGGTCGAAGACGTGAGGTCCGGGTTCCCGGAAGGGCCGTCCGCGGGCGACGCGGCGCGCGGTGAAGCCCGCATGGACAAGCATCACCGGCTCACGCTCGATCAGCTTGAGAGCCTCTTCGGGCGAAAGCTCCTCGATTTCGCCTTCCGGCGAAACGGTCACGGCGCCGCCGCGCGCTCCCCGTGCGGGCACGAGCGCCACCGCATCGGGCAGCATCGCGTCGGGCATCGCCCGCGAATCGTGGAAAGGAGGCTCGGACATCGCGGCGCAGTATAGCGATGCCGCGCCCGAAGCCTATCGCAGCAGGCCCGTTCAGCTCGCGAGGCTTGGATAAGCCTTGGCAAGTGCCCGCCAGGTCGCGGTGATCTTCTGCTGCAGCCGGGGCACGCTGTGCATGGCGGCGTCGGCTTCGCCTTGTTCGAGCGCCGCGTCGATGTCGCCCGCGACGAGGGCGACGGCGGAGAGGCCGATATCGCTGGCGGCCAGCCGCAGCTCGCGGGCATGGGCCGCGAGCGCCTCGCCGTCGCGCAGGGTGCGCGCCTTCTCGACCTCGCGGTGGATGGCAAGCACGCGCTCGAGCCCCGCGACCAGATGATCGGTTATGTTCTGTCCGCCGATCCGCTGCTCGAGCTCGTAGAGATGATCGAGATCGATCAGGCGTTCGGGCTCTTCCGCGCGCTCCGGCGTCTCGCCATTCTGCATCTCGGCGAAGTAGCCGGCGGCCCCTCCGGGTTCGGCCGGCAGCAGGAACCAGAAGGTGCTGCCCTGGCCGGGCGTGCTGTCGACGCCGAGATGGCCGCCCATCATCCGCACCAGCCGCTCCGAAATCGGCAGGCCGAGGCCCGCGCCTGCCGCCTTGCCGGAGAAGCGGAAATCGCGCGCATCGGCTCCCTGCGTAAAGGCATCGAAGATTCGCTTGCGGGCATCCGGGGTAAGGCCCGGACCTGTGTCGGTGACGGAAAAGCGGAAGACGGTTTCGTCCTCCGGCGTTTTCAGCGCCGATACGCGCACCACGACTCCGCCCTGATAGGTGAATTTTATCGCGTTGCCGACGAGGTTCGCGAGCACCTGCTTCACGCGGTCCGGATCGGCGATCATGCTGGGGGGCAGATCCATGCTCTTGTCGAGTTCGAGCGAGAGCCCGCGCGCGACCGCCTGATGGCGCGTGAGCCGCACGATACTGGCTGCGAGTTCGGTCGGATCGAAACTGCGCGGCTTGAGCTCGAGAGAGCGCGCCTCGATTTCGGAAAAGTCGATCATGTCGTCGATGAGGCGGCGCAGGAGCTGGCTCGTTTCCTCGACGGAGGCGGCGATCTTGAGTTGCGTATCGTTGACCGCTTCGTCTGCGAGGTACATCGCCATGTTGCGCAGTCCGTCGAGCGGCGCGCGGACCTCATGGCTGATGATGTTGAGGAATTCCTGTTTTGCCTGCATTGCCGCCTTGGCACGCGTTTCGGAGACTTCCGCATCGCGGCGCCGCTGTTCGCTTGCGGCATGGGCACGGTTCATGCGCTCGAGGAGGTCGGCATTCTCGAAGCGCAGGCGGAAAGCTTCGTGGTAGCCCCGGTTGATGCGTCTCGTCCAGCCGGCGATGGTCGCGAAGAACATGGCCGACAGCAGCACGATCGCGATGGAAAGCGGCTCCGCCCGCAGCAGCAGGATGACGGTGAGGGGAAGGCAGGAGGAGAGCGTATAATAGATAATGGCGGGTGGATAATTCGCGCGCGAAACCGCGGTTCCCATCACCAGTGCCATCAGCACCAGCATGTAGAAAATCTCGTGCGCGAAGGAAGAGCCCGGCACCCAGAGCAGCGTGCCGACGCCCCATGTCGCGCCGCTCATCAGCGTGACGAGCGCATAGCGGTGCGCCCATTTCATCGCATTGGGAACCGCCTCGGGATCGGCGCGAAAACCGGCGCGCACACGGTCGAAGGCGAACTGGGCGACAAGCTGGATCGCGGCGACGGCGGGGATCGACCAGATGGGCGCGGTTTCGTAGAAGGCGAGACCCACAATGACGATGGCACCGAACACGGTCCAGCGGCTCGCTTCGCCAAGCGAGAACAGGAGCTTCACATGTTCGGCGTCGATTCTCGTTTCGATGGGCCATTGGCGCCGCATGGAACCGAGCGGGGGCACGGGGGCGCCCCCGGCTGGTGCCGCGGAGTCCTCAAGATCTGCCGTGTTCGGCTCTGTCACTGTCTTATGCTCCGGGCGTGATGCCACATGATTGCTTCATGGCCTTCCCGGGACGAGCCGGACAGCCCTCCAGGCATCCGGGCCCGGCCAGCGGCGCCTCGGCCGCATTGACTGGGGGGAGACCAAAGCATAGGGTCCGCGCGCTTGACAAAGCCTTAAATCCTTATTGCCGGGTAGATTAGATGTCCGCCGACATTGCCGCCATAGCCCCGTCCGAACTTCTTGACGCCGCCCGGGTCAGCAAGGCCTGGCCCTTCGAGGAAGCACGGAAAATAGTGGCCCGGGTCGAGAGCCGCGGCGACGCGAACCCCGTAGTGCTTTTCGAGACCGGGTACGGACCGTCGGGCCTGCCCCATATCGGCACGTTCGGCGAAGTGGCGCGCACCACCATGGTGCGACGGGCCTTCGAAATCCTCATGCCTGGCGTGAAGACACGGCTCCTCTGCTTCTCCGACGATATGGATGGTATGCGGAAGATTCCCGACAACGTGCCGGATCGCGCCTTCCTTGAGCCCTATCTGCATAAGCCCCTGACCTCGGTGCCGAACCCTTTTGGCGGCGACTATGAGAGCTTCGGCCACCACAACAATGCGATGCTCCGGCGGTTCCTCGATACCTTCGGCTTTGAGTACGAGTTTGCGAGCGCGACGGATTACTACAAGTCCGGACGATTCGACATGATTCTGAAGCGCGTCGCCGAACGCTACGACGCCATCATGGCAATCATGCTGCCGACGCTCGGGCCGGAACGGCGCGCGACCTATTCGCCCTTCTTGCCGATCTCGCCCAAGACCGGCCGCGTCCTCTATGTGCCGATGAAGAAGGTGAATGCCGCCGACGCGACCATCACCTTCGATGACGAGGACGGCGAGGAAACCACGCTCCCCGTGACCGGCGGGCATGTGAAGCTGCAATGGAAGCCCGATTTCGGCGCCCGTTGGGCAGCGCTCGGCGTCGATTTCGAGATGTTCGGCAAGGATCACGGGCCGAACATGAGCGTCTATGACCGTATCTGCCAGGCGCTGGGCGGCCAGCCGCCGGAACATTTCGTCTACGAACTTTTCCTCGATGAGAAGGGCGAGAAGATTTCGAAGTCGAAGGGCAACGGCCTCACTATCGATGAATGGCTGACCTACGCGCCGACCGAAAGCCTTGCCCTTTATATGTTCCAGCGCCCGCGCCAGGCGAAGAAGCTCTATTTCGACGTGATCCCGCGCGCCGTCGACGAATATTACCAGCACCTCGCCGCCTATCCGCGGCAGGACTGGAAGGAGCGTCTCGGCAATCCGGTCTGGCATATTCATGACGGCAACCCGCCCGTGATCGAGCTGCCGGTCTCCTTCGCGCTGCTGCTCAATCTCGTCAGCGCCTCGCATGCGCATGACAAGGCCGTGCTCTGGGGCTTCATCTCGCGCCATGTGCCGGGGGTGACGCCCGAAAACCATCCGGAGCTCGACCGGCTGGCTGGTTACGCGATCCGGTATTTCGAAGACTTTGTGAAGCCCGCCAAGGTGTTTCGTGCGCCGGACCAGGTGGAAGCCCCCGCATTGCAGGCCTTGTCGGACAAGCTCGGCGCGCTGCCGGCCGATGCGGATGGCGAGACGATCCAGAATGCCGCTCTTGACGTCGCGCGCGGCATCGAACGCTACCAGGACCATACGAAAAAGAGCCCGGAAGGCGGGCCGGGCGTCTCCGTCGCCTTCTTCCAGATGATCTATCAGGTCCTGCTCGGCCAGGAGCGTGGGCCTCGTTTCGGCTCCTTCGCTGCGCTATACGGCATCGGCAATACGCGTGAACTCATCCGCCGCGTGCTGGCGGGCGAGGATATCTCGAAGGAGTGAGGCGGGTTACTGGCTCGCCCAGATGATCCGCGCCATCCAGAGTATCTCCTGCGGCTTCAGCACGCGCGGATCATGCGCCGGGTTGAAGGAGTGAAGCTCGACGCGCTCGCGCGTGCGCCGCATGAGCACCTTCGCCATGACCTCGCCCCCAACCGTCTTCACCACCACGCGGTCGCCGCGCCGCACTTCCGCGGCCGGTGAGACGACGATGATGTCACCTTCGCGATAGAAAGGTTCCATGCTGTCGCCGGTGACTTCCAGCGCATAGGCATGCTCGTCCTTGATCTCGGGAAAGGCCGTTTCTTCCCAGCCGCCGCCGATCGGAAAGCCCGCATCGTCGAAATAGCCGCCGCCGCCCGCCTGCGCAAAGCCGATCAGCGGGACGCGGTTGGTGCGGGGCTGGCCCTCGCCCGCGAGAAATTCTTCCGGGTCCGTGCCCGTCGCTTCGAGAATGCGGGACAGGCTTTCCGTATTCGGCCAGCGCAGCCGCCCCTCCGCCGTCACCCGCTTCGACTTGTTGAAGGTCGTGGGGTCGAGCCCTGCCGCCCGCGCGAGCGCGGAGGCCGTCATGCCGTGGCGCGCGGCCAGCGCGTCGATCGCGGCCCAGATGCGGCCATGCGAAAGCAGGCGGGGCATGGGGTCGGTCCTCTTGCCA
>PNMC01000025.1 GCA_013823365.1 Parvibaculum sp.
AAGCTTCATCGATGACCTGGGCGCCGACAGCCTCGACAACGTCGAGCTGGTGATGGCGTTCGAAGAAGAATTCGGCGTGGAAATCCCGGACGATGCGGCCGAGAAGATTCTCACGGTGAAGGACGCGATCGAGTTCGTCAAAGCGAACGCCAAGTCCTGATCTTCTGACATTCGTAGCGGGGCCGGAGGGATGAATCTCTCCGGCCTCCTGTCTCTTGAGGACTTTCCGGAATTCCAGCCGGGTTCCGGTTCGAGGTGGGAGTGAGCATCGGCATGAGACGGGTCGTCGTCACGGGCATGGGTATGGTGTCGCCGCTTGGTTGCGGTGTCGAAACCACCTGGAAGCGGATTCTCAACGGCGAATCCGGCGCCCGGAAAATCGAGAAGTTCGACGTCTCCGATCTTCCCTGCAAGATCGCCATGCCCGTTCCGCGCGAAGGCGAGGGGGCGTTCAATCCGGACGACTGGATGGACCCCAAGGAGTCGAAGCGCGTCGACGATTTCATCGTCTTCGCGGTCGCGGCCGCCAAGCAGGCGCTGGACGATGCCGGCTGGCATCCTTCGACCGAAGACGAGCAATGCCGCACCGGCACGCTGATCGGCTCCGGCATCGGCGGCCTTGAAGGCATCGCCGAGACGGCGCTGATCCTTCAGGAAAAGGGCCCGCGCCGCGTCAGCCCCTTCTTCATCACCGGCCGGCTTATCAATCTCGCCTCGGGCTATGTCTCGATCGAGCATGGCCTGAAAGGTCCGAACCACTCCGTCGTCACCGCCTGCTCGACGGGCGCACACGCCATCGGCGATGCGGCGCGTCTCATTGCGCTGGACGATGCCGATGTCATGGTGGCCGGTGGCGCCGAATCCGCCATTTCGCGCATCGGCATTGCGGGCTTCGCCGCTTGCCGCGCGCTCTCGACCAACTGGAACGACACGCCTGAAAAGGCCTCGCGTCCCTATGACAAGGACCGCGACGGATTCGTGATGGGTGAAGGCGCCGGCATCGTCGTGCTTGAGGAATATGAGCACGCCAAGGCCCGTGGCGCGAAAATCTATGCCGAAGTCGTCGGCTACGGCCTCTCGGGCGATGCCTATCACATCACCGCGCCGCCGGAAGACGGCAATGGCGGCTTCCGTTCCATGCAGGCCGCCTTGAAGCGCGCGGGCATTTCGGCCTCGGATCTCGACTATGTGAACGCACATGGCACCTCGACCATGGCCGACACGATCGAGCTTGGCGCCGTCACGCGCATGCTCGGCAATGCCGCCGAGAAAGTCTCGATGTCCTCGACCAAGTCCTCGATCGGCCATCTCCTCGGCGCGGCCGGCGCGGTCGAAGCGATCTTCTGCATGCTCGCGATCCGCGACAGCAAGCTTCCGCCGACGCTCAATCTCGACAATCCCGAGGTTGAAACGCCGATCGATCTCGTGCCGCTCAAGGCGCGCGACAAGGAAGTTAATTTCGCGCTCAGCAATTCCTTCGGCTTCGGCGGCACGAACGCGTCGCTGATCGTGAAAAAGGTCGATGGTTGACGGACGAGGAGAACACACCGCAGGCGCCGGAAGCCGACGCCGCCGGCAGTGACCTTCCGCAAAGCGGGACAGGGCGGCGCCGAAGCCGACTTGTCCGTTTCCTCCTTGCCGCTTTCATTGCCCTGCCGCTTGGTGCAGTCATCGCCGCAGGCGGTGCCTTTCTCTACGGCAAATATCTTTTCGAAACCGATGGCCCCCATACAGAGGCGGAAATTGTCTTGCTCGAACAGGGCATGAGTGTGCGCGCCATCGCGGCACGGCTCGAAAATGAGGGCGTCATCTCGAATGCCTATGTCTTTCTCGCCGGGGTCCGGCTTCACCGCGCCGAACGTTCGCTGAAAGCCGGCGAATACGAGATCCCCGCCCATGCGAGCATGGCCGCGATCATGGGCATCCTGCGGGAGGGCCGCTCGATTCTCCATCGCCTCACCGTGCCCGAAGGGCTGACGAGCGAGCAGGCGATGCTGCTGGTCGAAGCGCATCCCGTGCTCATCGGCGATATGCCGGAGACGCCGCCCGAAGGCTCGCTCCTGCCCGAAACCTACAGTTTCACACGCGGCATGACGCGGGCCGAAATCGTCGCAAACATGCAGGCCGCCGCAACGCGGGTCATGGACGAACTCTGGGAAAAGCGTGCGGGCAATCTCCCCTTCAAGACGCGTGAGGAGGCGATCATCCTTGCCTCCATCGTGGAAAAGGAAACCGGCGTGCCCGCCGAGCGTCCGCGCGTCGCCGCCGTCTTCGTGAACCGGCTCCGGGTTCCCATGCGCCTCCAGTCCGATCCGACCATCATCTATGGGCTTGTCGGCGGCAAGGGCTCGCTCGGCCGGCCGATCCGCCGCAGCGAGCTCGACCGCGTGACGCCCTACAACACCTATCAGATCGACGGGCTGCCCCCGACGCCGATCTGCAATCCGGGCCGGGCCTCCATCGAGGCGGTGCTCAACCCTCCCGAAACCGGCGAATATTATTTCGTGGCGGACGGCACCGGCGGCCATGCCTTTTCCCGCACCTTGAGCGAGCATCAGGCGCGCGTACGCGAATGGCGCGAAATCGAGCGCCGGCAGCGCGCCACGGTGCCCTGAGATGGGCGAAACGGCTGGCCCGTGCTGCTATAGTCGCGCGGCAGGTGGGTGATTCAGGGGAGTTTCGATGCCGCTCAACAGCATGACAGGCTTTGCCCGCGTGGAGGGGGCCTCAGGTGCCGCCCGCTGGCACTGGGAGCTGCGGAGCGTCAACGGCAAGGGGCTGGATGCCCGCTTCCGCCTGCCATTCGGCCTCGACCGGCTGGATGCCCGCCTGCGCGCCGAGCTCGCGCGTCAACTGCGCCGGGGCAATTGCCAGATCACCCTGACGATGGAACGCAGCGCCGAAGCATCGCCCCTCCGCGTCAATCGCGATGCCCTGCGCACCGTGGTCGAAGCGGTCGCCGAATTGCGCCGCACCATGGAAACCGCGCCGCCGCGGCCCGAGGGCATTCTCGCCCTCAAGGGCGTTCTTGAAAATGCCGAGGATGTCGAGGAAACGGAGGAGGAGCGCGCCGCTCTCGACGAAGCCTTGGTGGCATCCTTTGCCGAGGCCGTTTCGGCGCTTGCCCGCGCGAGGGCGGAGGAGGGCGCAAAGCTCGGAACCGTCCTGAGCGGACAGATCGGCCTCGTCGAGAAGCTGACCGCGGATGCCGCGGCATCGCCGGCGGCGACGCCGGAAGCGCTCAAGGCGCGGATCGCCGCCCAGGTCGCCGAATTGCTCGGCGCTTCGCCCGCCCTTTCCGAAGACCGGCTGGCGCAGGAAGCCGCCATCCTCGCGACCAAGGCCGATATCCGCGAAGAGCTCGACCGGCTTATCGCGCATGTCGCGCAGGCGCGTGAACTGCTCGCATCGGATGAGCCTGTCGGGCGGCGCCTCGATTTCCTCACCCAGGAATTCAACCGGGAGGCGAACACGCTCTGCTCCAAGGCGGCCGATGTCAGCCTCACGCGCATCGGCCTCGAGCTGAAAGCGGTGATCGACCAGTTCCGCGAACAGGTTCAGAACGTGGAATGAGCGTGGCATGAGCGGAATCGAAATTCACAGACGCGGCCTCATGCTGGTGCTTTCCTCGCCCTCGGGCGCAGGCAAGACGACGCTCTCGCGCCGCCTGCTCGACAGCGATGACGAGATCGACATGTCCGTCTCCGCCACCACGCGCAAGCCCCGCCCGGGCGAAGTGCACGGGAAGGACTATTTCTTTCTGAGTACGGAAGATTTCGGCATCATGCGCAACAAGGGCGAGTTCCTCGAGCATGCCAAGGTCTTCGGCAATTACTACGGCACGCCGAGAAAGCCGGTCGAGGAGGCGCTGGCGCGCGGGCATGATGTGCTCTTCGACATCGACTGGCAGGGCACGCAGCAGCTCGATGAAACCGCGCCGGAGGATCTCGTCAAGGTCTTCATCCTGCCGCCTTCGGCGCAGGACCTCGAGAAACGGCTCGAGAGGCGGGCGCAGGACCCGGCCGATGTCGTTGCTGCGCGCATGGCGAAAGCATCGGACGAGATCAGCCATTATCAGGAATATGAGTACATCATCATCAACGAGGATATCGACAAGGCGTTCGCCGAACTTCAGGCGATCCTGCGCGCGGAACGGCTGAAACGCCGCCGCCTCACGGGCCTGTCGAACTTCGTGAAGCAGCTGCGCGAAGCGCTCTAGGGCCTCGGGGGGATCGGCTGCCAACTAGTCTGAAAAATCACAATTTTGCTGGATGTTCTTCGGCGCTGCTCTGGGACGTTTATTGTGCCGTACGATTTCGGACTTGTGGAGCAGTCAAATACTTTATGAACATCCCGACTGGACCTCGACCTTTAATCTGCAGCGGTGTACTTTTTTTGTAGGGTAGAACCCCGGATGAGTAGATCAGGAACTCCTCTAGTGCGGCGGGCTGAAGTTAAAAGGCTGACAGACCCGATAGATTGTTCCCTATTCCAAACAGAAGAATGAAAATGAATTCAGATCACGGCACTACAATTTTCAACGTCCGCCCGCAAACGGAAAACATTGGCAATGAGGTAATTGATTTTTGTCTCAAGGACGTACTCGCGCTTTCGGCGGGCAGGCCAGTGAATCTTGTCGGATTGCCGTCCAACAAGCGCGGAGATGGCAGGCCGTTCGGTCTCACCTCGCGAAGTATTTACGATATCAACAATATGGCTGACGGGGTCATCCTCGGCGCCGGGAATCTCTACGAAAACGGCGACCTGGCGGTAGATGCAAACGCATTGAAGGCCCTTCGCGTACCTCTTCTTGTGTTTGGTGTTTCCTGGGGTGACGTTTACAACAAGAACGGCGGCACCAGCCGGAGAACGGATTGCCTGCCTGACGAGACGATCAGGCTTCTCAGCAGTGTTGCCACCCGGACGTTTGTCCGGGATCAGCTTACCGCAGATCATTTGGGCTCGCTCGGAGTCGAGAATGTAGAGGTGGTAACCTGTCCAACGCTCTTCTGTAAGGATGTGGCGAAGAACTACGTGCCGCCGCGATATAGCGTTAGTGACACTGTCCTGATTTCAATCCGAAATCCCGACAGAATGAGCGTGCATCCCAGCCTGCAGTATCGTGTGTACGAAGACATCAAGACTGTATGGGGCATCTTGCGTGACCATGGTTATCAGGACATCAAACTGCTCTGCCACGACTATGCTGATTTGCGTTTCGCTGAGGCATTCGACGAGATTGACCATCTCTATGTCGAAGGCGTGCAGGAGTTTCTGACGGTACTGAAATACTGCAAGATCAATGTATCCTTCCGGCTTCACTCGTTCCTGCCATGCGTTTCGATGGGAACTCCTTCGATAGCGCTCACGTATGATCGCAGAGCCGAAGCTTTGCTTGAGACGCTGGGTATTGACGATTGGTCGGTAAACATCATTCGAGAAGGGGAGTTTCGTTCCGCGCTCAGCGAGAAGCTGACCCAGATAGATCAATATGATGAGATGCTTCGGCGTCAGGCAGGAACGATAGATATGTTCCGTGGGCGGATACAAAGCGCGCTAAGTGCATTCGCCGAAGAGATCGGTTAGTTCGGGTGACGAGTTGAACAGATAGTCTTAATCAACAGATAAGCAGCGGACGAAGACAATGGGGTACACAACTGGCTCACTGGCGTCATCTATTTTGAGGAACGGAACTTACGCGACATTTCCTGCCGCTGGGTTCCTTAAGGAGACGTCGGATCGTATTTATGAACTTGTTCTGGAAGGGATTTCGGAGGTCGTCTCTCCGGATGCCAGGAGCTATCTGGAGGAACACAGCCTGACGCAGATGCATGAGGTCATGCCTGCGGAGAAAATCGGCGATCTGCGCAACTATGTAATGGAGCGATACCGTCGCAACCTGTTTGATACGGTTTGCCGGTTCGCTCGGGAATCGCTCGGTCTTGCCGGTGAATTTTATGTCGACGATTATGCAATTTTGCGCGTCAACTATCCCTACGAGATTGCCAAACTCGCGTCGATGAATACGGAAAACCCTGGCATCGGTCGCATGTCAAAGGGAGCGCGCAGCCACTTTGTAGCGAACAAGCGAGAAGACCCGGTTTACGATCCCAAAGGGTATCAGCGTAACCTTCCGCCAGCGGCCTGGGCCCACGGGCCGCATCAGGACACGTGGACCGGACATTCCCGTGATGGAATCAACTTGTGGTGGGCGGTGGAAAAAACGATCCCCGAGAACTCTATGGTGTTCTATCCTGGTTATTGGGGACACAAGCCGCAGCCTGATCCGCGTTCGCTGTATCTTCACTCTGGATATCCGCTGAGCGAACCCAAGACGATGCAGTTGGCTCGTGGCGAATTGCTGGTTTTTAATCCCGAAATACTTCACGGCACTCATCTTAATGTAAGCAAAAAAACACGTGTTGCAGTGTCGCTACGGATTAACCCGGAACGTCCGACTTTTTCGCGGCATTGCTTTTATGCGCGCGAGTACTGGCAGTCGTCCACCAATATCGAGGCCGGAAAATTCGACGAAATCATCCATTTTGAGCGTACGCAGAATTTCATGGATCCGGCAAAGGATCACAACGAGTTCGATGAGCCGATGCCTCACAAGCCCATCGAAGTTGCCGCGCGGATTGAGCCAGGCGCTGCAGTCCCATGCGGCCCCGTGAGCCGGTTTCCTTTTGGCGAAAAGGTGCTGCTGAAGTTTGAAAACGCCTCGATCATCGTCGTCCGCTCCGACGAAAAGAATTGGAATGCATTTGATTCAGAGTGCCCCCATCTGGGCGTCAGTTTGATGGATGGATGCAGCGACGGAGAAAAGGTGTATTGCCCAGGATGTGCCGTCAAATTCTCACTGAGTGACGGGTGCTGTATGGCGCCATCGCTTCGCCTGGGGCTCTACGGCGTAAAAGTGGAAGATAGTGTTGTCAGTATAGTAGGTGAGCATCCAGGTTGATGAAGGCAGACAGATTGGCATCTGTGTGGCCCGGTCTGGAAAGACCGGCGCCAAAGGATTTGGTTGAAGAGGCGTATGATGCGGTGGCGGTGCGTCAGGTTGGCTGCAAGATTCTCGTTTGCGGCACACCGCGCACATCAAGCACAAGGCTGTCGCGCCTCATGCTTGCAGCGGGAGTTGGCATTCCAATGGAATATTGGAATGCTCACAACCGTGAAATATTGATGCGGCGACGGGGACTTGAGCGGAGGCGGGTGAGAAAAAAAATCTTCCCGAGGCTCGGCGCAGCTGCAGATGACAGTGCTTACTTGAACTTCCTCATGGCCCGGCGAAGCGTCAATGGTATTTTTTCCGCGAATATTCAATACCAGCACATGCTGAGTCTTGCTCGCTCGACGCGGAATGAAGTATTCCGCAACGCTCTTGTCATTCACATCGAAAGATTTGATGTAGCAGCGCAGACAGCATCGCTCGCTTGTGCGCTTCTCACGAAACGATACGGCTTCGAGGAGGGTAACGCGCCCGTCCACTGCGATTGCGAGAAAATGCGAAAAGCTCTCAGAAAGGCGAATGCTGTCATTTCGGAAGGAAACGAAGGATTTGATCGCTTTTTTGCACGGAGCGGAATTGCACCCATCAAGGTGTCGGATCAGACCGTGAACCAGGAGCCGCGAAGTCTGATCGAAGGCCTGTGCTCGGAGATCGGGCGTTTGCCCGACCGGGAAAAGCTCGATCGGATGATCGAAATCGACACCAAGTACACAGCGGATGTCGAGCTAAAATCCCGGCTGAGAGATATGATCGAGAGCGATGATGCAGTCCTCGTGGGACGACATCGTTCAAATTCCGGACCGTTGCGCGTCTTGAAAAAAATCAAGCAATCTTTCTAGGAGTTTTTGGGAGACGAGGAAGAGGCAGTGTGGACGGTGGAGGGGAAGACGAGTGAGACAAATTTTGGTTTCGGGAGCAGATAAGAGCTTCTATCCGTTTCTTGTCGATCTTCTGGATTCACTGCATCTGATCGGGGTTACGCATTTATATGATGTCGGGGTCCTCGATTTCGGTTTGTCCGATGATCAGGCTCATGCGCTGCGTGACAGAGGGGTGCAGGTGAGGGTCCCCGAAAGGGGCGTGGAGATCGCGCGACGCCATATACGCGTGAATCCCGCAATTATGACCACAATCGGGAAGCTCACCCTGCCGGAGCAATTTCCTGGATATGATGTTTATATCTGGAGCGATGCCGACATCTGGTTCCAGGAATCGGATGGGCTCGCTTGGTTAAGCGAAGCGGCGAGCACCGGCGCAATGGCTGTTGTACCGGAATTGGACCGCTGCTATCGCGTTCCTGACCCAGCGGGGGTCTTGAAATGGCGTTTGGATAGAATGCGGATAGCCGTCGGCTGGCGTCTTGCGCGCAAGCTCATCCATTTCCCCTATATGAACGGAGGCCTATTCGCCCTGTCCTCCGATGCGCCTCACTGGAAGGAATGGCAAGTCGGATATGGAAAAGCAATCGGGTCAGGGCGTTTTACCGGCGGAATTGCACAAGGTTATCTGATTAAGATGTTATTCCAAGACGGCTTGCCGCATGTCCCGCTACCAGCTAGCTGCAACTGGATGTGTCACCTCGCAGAGCCACTCTGGGATAAGGAACGCCACAAATTCGTTGAGCCCTTCACACCGCATTCCGTTATCCAGGGCATCCACCTGACATCGCGCACGAAAAATGATGCAAGGTTTCGCTTTGATCGGGAACGCTCTCGCTTGCCCAGGATCTCTGGGCAAAGCTGACAGTCGTAGTCCGTGCTTGCTCGTCTCCCCTAAGGCCTCAGCACCACGCGGCCGATAACGCCGCCATGGCGCAGATCGTCGAGCGATTTGGAGCCCTGGCCGAGCGGGCGCTCGCTGACGGGAATCGGGTCGATCTTGCCCGCCTTCACAAGCTCCATCATCTCCTTCGTCTCCTCCAGCGAGCCCACATAGGAGCCGCCGATGGAAATGGCGCGCATCGGGAAAAGCGGGATCGGCATGGAGAAGCCGCCGCCGAAGAGCCCGACCACCACCACCTGGCCGCCCTTGCGGACGATGCTGGTCGCGAATTTGAGCGAGGCTTCCGAGCCCACGAAATCGACCGCCGCCGGCACGCCGCCATTCGTATCGGCGAGCACCTTCTTGATCGCTTCCGGGTCTTTCGGGTTATAGACCTCATGCGCGCCCGCGCCGCGCGCCGATTGCAGCTTGTTCTCGTCCACATCCGCGCCGAGCGGCGCCGAGGGGAAAAGCGCCTTGGCGAACTGCAGGCCCATCATGCCCACGCCGCCAAGCCCCACCACCATCACCCGTTCTTCCGGGCTGATCTCGCCGAGCTTCTTCATCGCGCTGTAGGCGGTAAGGCCCGAGCACATATAGGTCGCGGCCAAGCCCTCCGGCACGCCCTTGTAGTCGAGCAGATAGCGCGGATGCGGCACCAGCACATGCGTCGCATAGCCGCCCGACACCTGGATGCCGAGATTCCGCGGCTTGTTGCAAAGATGCTCGTCGCCGCGCTTGCAGGTCGGGCACTCGCCGCAGCCGATCCAGGGGTAAGCGACGAAGCGCTGGCCGATGCTGACATCCGTCGCCTCGGGGCCCACGGCCACCACCTCACCCTCGATCTCATGGCCGAGCGTGAAGGGCAGCTTCCGCCCGCCGCGCACATCGAGCTTGTTGCCGCCGCCCATGTCGAAATGGCCGTCGTGAATATGCACGTCCGAGTGGCACACGCCGCAATGGGTCACCTTGAGCAGCACTTCCGAGCCCTGGGGCTGCGGCGTCTCGCTCTCGACGATCTGCAGCGGCTGGCCGTATTCGACGATGGCTTCGGATTTCATGAGACTGCCTCCGGGTCGGTTTTTATCGGTTTCGTTGGTGCCAATCTCGCACGGGGCGGGCCCCGCCACAACCTCGGGGCGATCAGCTTCCGCCGGCAAAATGCCGCGCCAGCGCGCAGAACGCCTCGACGCTCAGTTCTTCGGCTCGCTGCGTCGGGTCGATGCCGGCCGCCTCGATCATCGGCGAAGGGTCGCCGCGCCCGAGAGACTTGAGCGCCGCGCGCAGCATCTTCCGCCGCTGTCCGAAAGCCGCCGCCACGACGCGCTCCAGAGCGTCGATCGGCGCTTCCGCAAGCGGGGTTTCCCGCGGGATCAGCTCGACGATGGACGAGGTGACGGATGGCGGCGGCGTGAAAGCGCGGCGGTCGACGTCGAACAGGATGCGCGGCTTGGTCCGCCATTGTGCCAGCACGCCGAGCCGGCCATAGGCCTTGCTGCCGGGCAGGGCGACGATGCGCTCCGCCACCTCCCGCTGGAACATGAGCGTGAGGCTTGCATACCAGGGCGGCCATGGATCGGCCTGCAGCCAGCCGACAAGCAGCGGCGTCGCGATGTTATAGGGCAGGTTCGCGACGATGCGCGCAGGCGCATTCACGAGGCTGCGCATATCCGTCTTCAGCGCATCCGCCTCCACGATCTCGAGCCGGCCCGGATAGGCCGCCGAAATCTCCTGAAGCGCGGCGATGCAGCGCCGGTCGCGTTCGATGGCGACCACGCGCCGCGCGCCATTGTCGAGGAGCGCCCGCGTGAGGCCGCCGGGGCCGGGCCCGACTTCCAGCACATCGTGGTCGTCGAGAGAGCCTGCCGCCCGCGCTATGCGCCCGGTGAGATTGAGATCGAGCAGGAAGTTCTGGCCGAGCGATTTCTGCGCCGAGAGCCCGTGTTTCGCGATCACTTCGCGTAGCGGCGGCAGGCCGGATGGATCGCCGCTCATGCGCGCGCCCGGCAGGCGGCAATCTCGCTTGCCATATGGATTGCCGCGACGAGGCTTCCCGGATGCGCGACGCCTTGCCCCGCAATGTCGAGGGCCGTGCCGTGATCGGGCGAGGTGCGGACAATGGGCAGGCCGAGCGTCGTGTTGACCCCGTTCTCGAAATCGATGGTCTTGAGCGGTATCAGCGCCTGGTCGTGATACATGCAGAGTGCCGCGTCATAGCCTCGCCGGGCGGCGGCATGGAACAGCGTGTCGGCGGGACGCGGGCCGATGAAGCGTGCCCGCGGACAGGCCGCCCTGAGCCTCTCGATGGCCGGGCCGATCACCTCGATCTCCTCGCGGCCGAGCCGGCCTTCCTCGCTCGCATGCGGGTTGAGCGCGGCCACGGCGATGCGCGGTTCCTCGATGCCGAAATCGCGCATGAGCGCCGCGGCGAGGATCGTTCCCTGCTCGATGATCGCCTCTGTCGTCAGCGCGGCCACCGCTTCGCCAAGCGAAAGATGCACCGTCACAGGCACCACGCGAAGCCCGGGGCAGGAGAGCATCATCAGGGGCGTCATGCCGCCGCAAAGCGCCGCCAGATGTTCCGTATGTCCCGGAACGCGCAGCCCCGCATCGTAGAGCGCCCGCTTGTGGATCGGGTTGGTGACGACACCGGCTACCTTGCCTTCGAGCGCAAGTCCTGCCGCGAGATCGATCGCGCGCATCACCGCTGCGGCATTGGCAGGCGCGAGCTGGCCGGGTTCGGCCGGCGCAGCCAGAGGTAGGGCCAGCACGGGCAGGGCGGCGGAGAAACGGGACAGGGCCTCTTCGGGCGCGCCGATTTCGGCGATGGGCGCATCAATGCCCAAACGCCGCGCCGTATCGCGGTAAAGCCCAGGGTCTCCCACGGCAAGAAAAGGCGGAAGGACGGCCGAGGCCGCCATCGTCCATGCCTTGAGCGTGATTTCCGGGCCGATGCCCGCAGGCTCGCCCATGGTCAGCGCCAGAGGCAAGGCGTCATGCGCTGTCATGTTCTACACCGTCTCTCCGGCGCCGGCCGGCGGCGCGGGCCTAGCGATAGACGACGACGGCGTCACGGCGCAGATCGCGCAGATGCCGGCGGCCCATCATCGAGAGCTGTTGCTCGTAAAGCGAATTGTCGATCTGCTCGCGCGTCGGCATCTCGCCTTCAGCCGCGCGGTGGCCGCAGATGACGATCATTTCGACGCCCTGTTCGCTCCGGATGGGCTCGGTCGCCTTGCCCACCGGAACGCCGGCAAGCGCCTGGCGGAGGCGCGGCTCAAGCTGTCCGGCAATGACCTGCTGGCGCGGGCCGGCTGTGCCGCTCACATATTTCCTGATCTGCTGTTGCGCCTGATCGCAGGAAGAGATGCTGTCGCGGAACTCGTTGACCTCGCGTGCACGACGATTGACGGCCTGCGCATCCGCGTCCGGCGCGAGCGGCAGGACAACCTGCATCAGTTCATACTGATCGCGCATCGGGTCGGCGCCGGTGCCGGTCTGCATCGCCTTCAATGCGACAATGTAGAAGCCGCTCAGCGTACGGATGGGATCGGACACCATGTCGGGCTGCATCTGCGTCACCACTTCGGCCACGCTGTCCGGCAACTGGCTCGCATGCACCCAGCCGATATCGCCGCCATTGGCAGCCGAGGCCGACTGGCTGAACTGGCGGGCAACCGCTTCGAAAGGTGCGCCTTGCCGGATCTGTTCCACCAGGCGTTGCGTGCCCGCGGCAATTTCGTCGGCATGGCCGGGATTGTCGAAGGAGATGAAAATCTCCGAGACGAGATAGCGGGGCTCGCCGGCTTCTTCCTCAAGCCGCCGCATGACCTCGTTGACCTCGTTATCGCCGACCGAAACGAAGGGACCGAACTGCTGCTGCACCACCCTGTTCCAGGCAAGATCGATCCGGATCTGCTGCTCGAGCGTCTGCCGCGAGACGCCGCCTGTCTTCAGGAAGTCCGCTATCTGGTCCGGCGTCATGTTGGAGCGGCGGGCAATGCGCTGGAAAGCCTCGTCCACTTCTTCCTGCGAAACCGAAATGTTGAGCCGCTGCGCTTCCTGCGCCTTCAGATATTCGTCGACAAGCGAACGAAGAACCTGACCGCGGATGCGCGAGATGTTTTCCGGCGTATTGGGAATACCCGAACTCAAGAGCACGAGTTTCACGCGCTGGTCGAGATCGTAGGAAGAGATCACACGGTCGTTGACGACCGCCGCAATGCCCTGCGTGTCGGATGTCATGGTCACATTCGGCGCAGCCGCGTTCCCTTGAGCTTCCGCCCCCTGCAAGGGGAGGATCGTCAGCGCAGCCGCAAACGCAGCCAGCGGAAGCAGACGGGAGAACCGGGTAGCGCGCTTCAGGGCGGGCAGGGCGAAATGGGCGGAATTTCCGAACATGATTTTAAGGGTCATCGCGTCTTTCTTGTGGGGGCGAAGAGCCCTCCGCTTGCCGGCGCCATCGCGTCGACAGAATACTTGAAACATGAGGCCGATCAACCGATGAAAAACGGTGAAAATCCGCTCTTTTCGGGAGGTTAGGGCGAGGCATTCCGCCCGGATCAATTGGAATCGAACGACCCCGTGGCGCTGGTGGAACCAAGCGTTTTCAGGGTGAGCTGCAGCACGATGCTCCGGTCCGGCTCGAGGTCGCGGTCCCGATAGAAGGACTGCGTATAACCCAGCGACACATTGATGCACTCGTCCTCATAGCCGAAGCCGATGCGGTTCGACACCGAGCGGTCGTTGGCAAGATCCCGCCGGACTTGCCCGAAGACTCGCCAGTAATCGTCGAGCCTGACCACGCTGCCGGCATAGACTTCCTCGCGAGACTGGAAGGTCAGGGTTTGGTCGGCCGCGAAATAGGCATAGCCCAGTTCCGCGATCACCGGCCCCTCGCGGCCCATCAGCGTCACTTCGTTCCGGCGAACCTTGTAGTCCTCATCGTCCAGCCGGAAGCGGTAGACGGCCAGGTAATCCTTGTTCGGCGACACCATAATCCGGCCCACATAGTCGGACGATTCGTCCCGCAGCCCTGTCGCGGGCGCCAGGCTCGTATTGTCGTCGAAGCGGAAGCTCTGGCCGATCAGGGCGCTTGCCTGTCCGCCGCCGGCGGTGAACATCAAGTAGCGGACGCCGACATTTGCCCGCGCGCCCGTTTCCCATTGATCGAGTCCCGTGAACCGGTCCTCCGAAAACAGGTTGGTGTCGTCGAATTCGAAGCTGAGCGAATCCTCGTTCGGGATCTCCACCGTATTGCCGACATTCGGCGAATAGATGAGCTGGGCGATCGGTTCGACCACATGCCGCGTCCCGCCGTCCGCCCGGATCAGCGGATAACTCCATTCGACGCCCGCCGTGGGCAGGCCGCGGGCGATCGTGTTGCTCTCGAAATCCGTCCCGGGCAGGGCGGGGTTCGGCACATCCTCGACCGAATAGACGTCGCCGCGCAGGCTTGCGAAGTAGCGCAGGACAAACCCGTCCTTCGTCGTGTTGCGCCGGTCCCAATGGACCGTGGTCGAAACGCGGCGGGACTTGGCGCCGACCTCGCGCTCCAGCATCATGGCGTTGGCGGACAGGCCGATCCGGCCGCCGAATATCTGTTCCGGATAGGAGTAGTTGTACTGGAGGACCGGCGCGACCCAGGGCGTCGTATCGGAATCGTCGGTCGATAGCAGCCCCTGGAAGTAATAGGCATCGGCCGTGAAGCTGTTCCGCCCCTCGGCATAGGTGGCGTTGAGGTTGTTGATGAGGTCGGTGGCATCCGACAGGCCGTATTTCCTCAAATATGTGTCGTCGGTCGCAAGTTCGGTGCGGAAGCCCCAGCTCCAGTTCTCGTCGATCCGGAAACGTCCGTCGCCGAAAAGGCTCCCGCGGAAACTGTCGTCGGCGGGCGTGCCCGGGGTTCGCGTTTCCGGCCAGGTGCCGGTCGCGAACATCTTGTATTCGCCGCTCTCCAGTCGCTGCCGGTATTCGCCCTGATAGACAATTCCCTCCTGCGTCGTGAAACGCGGAATGAGCGTCACGTCCTTGTCGGGGCTGATGGCCCAGTAATAGGGAATTTCGACCTGCTGACCGAGTTCCGTCGAACTGGAAATCTTCGGGGTCAGGAAACCCGACTGCCGCTTCACCGTCGGGTCGGGCTGCGAGAAATAGGGAATATAAAGGACGGGCACGCCGAAGAACTCGATGAACGCGTCCTCATAGATGATCCGCTGTTCCTGCTGGTTATGGATGACGCGGAACGCCTTGATCTGCCATAGCGGCTTCGTCTGTCCTTTTTCCTCGCAAATATCGCAGGCGCTGTAGACGCCGCGATGAAGCGTGGTCATGTTCCCGCCGCTGCGCACGACGCTCGATCCCGCCATCCGCGAATTGTCGGAAAGCAGCACGCGCAGCGTATCGATCACGCCGTCTCGCATTTCGTTGCGGAGAACGACCTGATCGGCAAAGGCGACGTCGCCCTGCGGATCGAGCAGGGATACGTTTCCGTCTGCCTTCACGACGCCGGTCTTCTCGTCATAGGTCACCCGGTCGGCAAGCAGCACCCGCTCGCCATAGGCAAGTTCTACATTGCCCGAGGCCGTGACGATGCCGGTCTCGCGGTCATAGGCAAGCTCGTCTGCCTGCATCAGCACTTCGCCGGATTGGGGAAAGGCGGCCTGCCTGGGCGGTGCGTCCTGGGCGGCTGCCGGAAGGGCGAGGAGCACCGCAAATGCGGCAGCGGCCGCCGGTATCACGCGCCGCATCTTGCCCCCTGAACCCCTCATGACCCCTTGGACCACCTTCGATTGCCCCCCGGCTGAACGCGAGAATCGCCTGCCCCGGCAGGCGGAAGACCGATTTCTAACCGTCTTCGAGGTGAAAGAGAACCGCAAGGCCTAAAAGCATGACCACCACGGAGGGGGCCCAGGCGGCCAGCGGGGCCGGGAGGATGCCGGAAAGTCCCAGCGCGATTGACAGATTCCCGAGAAAATAGACGAGGAATCCGGCGGCGATCCCTCCGATCACCATGGTCAGCGTCCCGCCCATGCGGGTCACGCGCATGGAAAAGACGGCCGCAACCAGCACCATGGTGCAGAGCAGGGCGGGCGTCGCCAGAATCTGGTGAAAATAGATGTGGTACCGCCGGGCGGAAAAGCCGGCGGCTTCCGCCGTCGCGATGAAGTGGGGCAGTTCCCAGAAGGAGATCGTTTCCTCGCGGGCGAAGCTTTCCTCGATCTGCCTTTCGGTCAGCGAGGTTTCCTGCCGGTATGTCTCGAAGCGCCGGGGCTGGTCGTCGGCCATGGACACCCAGACATCCTCCAGATCCCAATACCCCGGATGGAGATCGGCGGTTGCCGCATCGATGCGGCCGAGGAAGTCGTTCCCCTCGCCATAGAGATAGATCGTGACGCCCCGCAGCGAGAAGCCCGTGCCGTCGAGCCTCTGCGCATGGATGACGGATTGACCGTTGGGGTCCGCCTGGCGCAACCAGAGCCCGTTGGCCGATACGGTGACGAAACTTGTCCGCTGCTCGAGGTAGCGCGTTTCAAGCTGTCCATAGCGCGCGGTGAGGGTTGCCGCCACGGGGTTATAGACCGTGACGACGAAGGCACCCACGACGAAGGCGACCGCAAGCGCCGGCGCGATGAACTGCCAGACCGAGATTCCGGCGGCGCGCGCAACCACAAGCTCGTTGGCGCGGCTCAGCCGGAGGAACGCCGCCATGCCGCCGAAGAGTACGGCAAAGGGCAGCGTCCGGCTGCCGTTGCGCGGCACCTCCATAAGCGCCATCAGCGCGAGGAGGTCGAATGTCACGCCCGGTTTGCCTCCGCCCCGGCGCAGCAGCTCGACCAGTTCGATGATGTAGATCAGCGCGATGAAGACGCCGAAAGTGACGAGCACCACACCGAGGAACTGTCTGGCGAGATAGCGCGACAGGGTCCAGGAAAGGTTCATTGCGCGAGCCCCCCACGCCCGGCAAGGCCGAGAGCCGTTCGTTTGGCGGCGAGCCACCAGCGATCGAAACGGACGCCTGAGATGAAGGCGATGGAAATCGCGGATGCCGCCGCCGGAAGCATATACATGAGCGGAACGATACGCAGATCCTGTACCGCTGCATTGGCAATGGCGAAGCCCGCGATCCGCAGGCCGAGCGCGAGCGCGGCTGCAATCGCGAGGCGCGAGGCATAGCCGCGGCGGCTGAAGGGCGCGGGCAGAAGCGCGGCAAGCGCGATCAGGGTCAGCGCGACGGGATAGAAGCCTTCGACGATCCGCTCATGGGCGTCGGCAAAGAACTTCTTCCGGTTCCTCTGCGCATATTCGTCGTCCGGCGCCGGATCGAGGAGTTCGTGCAGATAGCGCTCACGGCTTTCATAGGTCAGCGGCGGCCTGTCCTGCATATATTGCGACAGGTCGTAGGTGTACTTGTCGAAATAGAGGACCGTCGCCGGGCTCGTCGCCTCGCCCTGACGGGACACGCGCTGGATGCTGCCGTTGAACATGACGAAGAGCAGCCCGTCGCCCCTGTCGATCAGGCTGCCCGTTTCCGCCATATAGGTGATCGGCTCCTGCAGGTTGCGCCCGTCATGCACGAGAATGCCGCGGGTCGTCCCGTCATTGTCGCGCTCTCGCACATAGACGGTGAGGCCGGGTGCCGGATTGCTGAAGGTGCCTTCCCGGATCATCGCCGTCGCGACGTCGCCTCTTATCTCATAGAGGCGGCTGCGGAGTTCGCGCATGCCGGACGGGGCCACATAGATCGAGAAGGAAAGAATGAGGAGCGATGTCAGTACGGAGAGAGCGACGATCGGCAGGGCAAGCCGCGCCCGGCTGATCCCGGCCGAAAACATCACCACGATTTCGCTGTCGCCGATCAGCTTGTGCAACGCATAGAGCACCGCGCAGAACAGGGAGACCGGCAAAACCACGATCAGCGTGCTGGGCAGGGCAAGCGCGGTCAGCTGGAAAAAGGTCAGCAGCGTCTGACCCTGGGTGATCAGCACGTCGAGCATCCGCAAGGCCTGGGTCAGCCAGATGATGCCGGTCAGCACGAAGCTTGCGACGAGAAACGGGGCGAGCGTTTGCAGAAAGAGGTATCTCGACAGGCTCGTCGGCATAAACTCGGTTTCCTCGCCGCTGCGGACGGAGGCCCGCTCGATGGGCCGGCCCGTCTTTCTCTGCGGCCATTGGCCTGCCCGGGGCGGCCTGCTGGATCGGCGGCTTTCCCCTGACGCCGATTGGGTTAGGATACGCGACGGATTCCCGAGGCGCTGCGGCCAATGGTTATCCCATTTTGCCACGCGGGGAAAGGCTGGGCGCCGGTGCCCCACCGCTTCCCTCCGGGGATCGAAGCCCCGGTTCCCGCGCCGGAAACAAACAGGAAAGGCCCTGAAATGAATATCGCTTTCGCCGAAATCTCGCTTGCCAAGCCAGGTGCGCTGGCGGTGCTGGTCACCGAAGGGGCGACGCTGCGCGGCGTGGCTGCCGATCTCGACGACAAGCTTGGCGGCGCCCTCAAGCGGGCGATGAAGGCGGCGGGCTTCACGGGCAAGGCGGGCTCGGTGCTCGAACTTGTGGGCCCCCAGGGGGCAAGCGCAGGGCGGGTGCTGCTCGCGGGCCTTGGTAAATCGGCAGACGTCTCCGCGGCGGGCCTTGAAAAGGCCGGCGGCGAGTTGGTCGGACGCATCGAGAAAACCAAGGACGCTTCGCTCTCCATCGTGCTCGACGGTATCTCCGGCGCGAAACTGACCGCGGCGGAAGCGGCGGCCCGCGTGGCCTTCGGCGCAAGGCTCCGGTCCTACCGTTTCGACAAGTACAAGACGAAGAAGGACGACGACAAGAAGGTTGCCCTGAAATCCGTCACCGTCATGACGCGCGCCGCCACGGCTGCGCGCAAGGACTATGGAACCCTTTCGAAGGTCGCCGACGGCATGGCGCTTGCCCGCGATCTCGTCAACGAGCCGCCGAACGTCCTTTTCCCCGGCGAGTTCGCCAAGCGCGCCCGGGCGCTTTCCAAGCTCGGCGTGAAGGTCGAGGTGCTGGGCGAGACGGCGATGAAGAAACTCGGCATGGGCTCGCTGCTCGGCGTCGGCTATGGCAGCCAGCATGAAAGCCAGCTCGTCGTCATGCGCTGGATGGGCGGCAAGCAGGGCGAAAAGCCGGTTGCCTTTGTCGGCAAGGGTGTCTGCTTCGACACGGGCGGCATTTCGCTGAAGCCCGGCGCCGGCATGGAGGACATGAAGGGCGATATGGGCGGTGCGGCTTGCGTCACCGGCCTCATGCACACGCTCGCCGCCCGCAAGGCGAAGGTGAACGCGATCGGCGTTATCGGCCTCGTCGAGAACATGCCGGATGGCAAGGCGCAGCGCCCCGGCGATATCGTCACCTCCATGTCCGGCCAGACCATCGAGATCATCAACACCGACGCCGAAGGCCGCCTCGTGCTTGCCGATGCGCTCTGGTACACGCAGGACCGCTTCAAACCGAAATTCATGATCGACCTCGCCACCCTGACCGGCGCGATCATGATCGCGCTTGGCAAGGAATATGCGGGCCTCTTCTCGAATGACGACAAGCTTTCCAAACAACTTGCCGAAGTAGGCGAGGCAGAAGGCGAGAAGGTCTGGCGCATGCCCATGGGCAGCGCCTATGACAAGATGATCGACTCGCGCTTTGCCGACATGAAGAATGTCGGCGGCCGCGATGGCGGCTCGATCACGGCAGCGCAATTCCTGCAGCGTTTCGTGAACAAGCTCCCCTGGGCGCATCTCGACATTGCGGGCACCGCCATGGCCTCGCCGCAGACCGCGACCAACCAGAGCTGGGGCTCCGGCTGGGGCGTGCGCCTGCTCAACAGGCTCGTCGCCGACCACTACGAAAAGTGAAGGCAAGGGGTGACGGAAGTCCTGTTCTATCACCTGCAGCATGTACCGATAGAAAAGGTGCTGCCGCAGCTTCTCGAAAGGTCGCTTGAGCGCGGCTGGCGCGCGATCGTGCGCGCCGGCGGCCCCGAGCGGCTGGAGGCGATCAACTCCCTTCTCTGGACCTATAGCGACGACAGCTTCCTGCCGCATGGCACGAAAAGCGATGGACCTGCCGAACTCGAGCCGGTCTTCCTGACGGTCGAGGAGGAAAATCCGAACGGCGCCAACGTCCTCTTTCTCGTCGATGGCGCGGCGCCCGGCGATCTTGAGCCCTATGAGCGCTGCGTTCTCATGTTCGACGGCCGCGACGAGGCGGCGCTCGGTGCCGCGCGCGAGCACTGGAAGCGGCTCAAGGCGGACGGCCATGACGCGACCTATTGGCAGCAGGACGAACGGGGCAAGTGGGAGAAGAAGGCATAGAGTGTCCGCGCCCCTCGGGTCGGGCGGCGCGGGGCGGCGGCGCCCGGTCTTGCCGCCCCGCCGCGGCTGAAGTCCTTGCTTCCGGAGGGGGCCATGATCGAAGAAACCTTCACCCACCTGAAATCGATAGACGGGTTTGGAGACCTTTCCCTTGAGGATATCCGCATCGAACCGCTGCAGACGCTCGCGCACTCCGAGGTCTACCGGGTTCGATTGCACTCGCTCTCCACGAGTGTGATCCTCAAGAAGTCCGGTGCGGCGGATGTCGCCGGTCTGGCCGGCAGGGAACGGCAATTCTACCGCCATGTCGCGCCGCTCTTGCCACCTGGCCTCGTTCCCGGGTGCTTGCTGATTGTCGATGGGGACCGGACCGGCAGCCTGGTCATGGAGGACTTGTCGGGGTCGCATCGCCCGGCCTCCAGCCCCGCGCCCACCCGCGCGGAGTGCCGGTGCTTCGTGGAAGCGCTCGCAACCCTGCATGGACTGACGGGGCGCGGTTCGGCGAGCCAGAGCAAGTGGACGGATATCGCGGCCGGTCTTCCCGCCGGTACGATCCAGCAGAGGCTCGGTTTCTTTCAGCTGGTGCTGGAACCGTTCATCTCCGCGATTCATGGACAAGTGGATCGCGAGGTCGAGCGCTTTCTGGCCGGGTTGCACGACCTCGAACACCGGATCGCGCAGGCGGGAGATCAAGCCGATGTGATCGTTCACGGGGATGCGCATTTTGCAAACGCGCTCTTTTCTCCGGAGCCGCGCGCCTGTCTCATCGACTGGGGCATGCCGATGGTCGCATTCGGGGAGATCGATCTGGCGCATGCACTTGCATTGAATCTTCCGCCAAACCTGCGCAGGGAGTGGGAGCAGGAGATGACGGACGTCTATCTCGGCCGGATGGCGGCTTGCGGTTCGCCCATCGGTGAGGCTGCTTTCCTTGAGCGCTACCGGCTGGGGGTCCTGTACAGTCTCGTCAGTCCCGTTATCTGGTGGTGCTCCGGCGTGCCCGAGCCGCAGTGGCGCTCTGCGCTGGCGAATTCTCTCGATGCGGCGCGCGGCCTCGGTCTGCTGACATAGGCCGCACACACGGATTTTACCGCTGCTCTTCCCTGCCGGATTGATTGTTCCGTATCGCATGGCGCATGATGGACCGGTTCCATGGGGGAGGGGATAAATGCCGAAATGGCTGAAACTGACGCTCGGCGTCTTTGCCGTCCTGTTCGCAGTAGCGGGCGCGGCCTATTACTGGTTCGTCGTCGAAAGCTCCATGCCGTCCGATGCGGAATATGCTTTCGACATCCGCGACGTCAGGCGCGCCATTGGCTCCACACCGGGTGACCGGCCGGAGCGCATCGAGCTGGAGCGTGTCGCCGCTTTCAGCTTCCCGGCAACCGCGATCGTCGCGGGCGATGGCTGGTCGCAGCGCGAAATGCCGGTCTACAGCTTCCGGCTCGTCTATCCCGATAAGAGCATCATTATCGACACCGCGCTCGATGCCGAACTCGGCGGAGACAATCTCGTCGCCTTCGACGAGGAAGCCTATGCGCGGATGAACAGGGCGATGGAGGAAGCCTCCCTCATCGTCATCACCCATGAGCATATGGACCATATCGGCGGCCTCACCGTGCATCCGAACCTCGCCGCGATCCTGCCGAACGCGCAGCTCACGGAGAGGCAACTCTCGGAACCGGCGCGGAGCCTGCCCGCCCGCTTCGAGGAAGGCGTGCTCGACGGCTTCGAGCCCCTGGCTTATGAGGGTTTCACGGTGATCGCACCGGGCGTCGCGCTCATCGCCGCGCCCGGCCATACGCCGGGCAGCCAGATGGTCTATGTCCAGTTGAAGAACTATGCCGAATATCTCTTTGTCGGCGATGTCGCCTGGCAGTACCGGAACATCCTCACCCAGCGCCAGCGCGCCCGCCTCGTCACGCAGTTCTTCCTGAACGAGGACCGCAAGGCGGTATTCGGCCAGCTCGCCGCGCTCCATGCCTTGAGCGAGGCCGAGCCCGACATCGCCATCGTGCCCGGGCATGACGGCGAGATCGTCGGACAGCTTGTCGAGGCAGGAAAACTGACGGAAGGCTTCACGCTCGCGGCGGACTAGTCCGCCGCTGCGGCCTCATAGGCGGCGCTTGCTTCGAGCCATTTGTCCTCGGCCGCGGCAAGCGCCTTCAATGTGTCGGCGCGCTCCTTCGCGGTCGCGGCCATGGCGGCAGGGTCGCCGGCAACCTGCGGTTCGGCAAGCTTCGCATCGAGCGCTGCGACGACCTGTTGAAGCCGGGCGATTTCCTTTTCGGCTTCCTGCGCCTTTTTCTTCAGCGGTGCGATCTGCTCGCGCTTCTGCGCTGCAAGGCGGCGCGCCTCGCGCTTGTCCACCTGAACGCGCGGCGCTTCGGCGACGATCTCCTCGCCATCTTCCGCGACAAGCGGCTTCACGCGCCGCGCCGGATCGAGCAGCCACTTGCGGTAATCGTTGAGATCGCCCTCATAAGGCGCGACCGAACCGTCCGCGACAAGCCACAACCGGTCGGCACAGGTCTCGACAAGATGCCGGTCATGCGAAATCAGAATGAAGGCGCCGTCATATTCGTTAATCGCCATGACGAGAGCCTCGCGGCTGTCGACGTCCAGATGGTTCGTCGGTTCGTCGAGGATGATCATGTGCGGCTTGTCGAATGTCGCGATGGCAAAGAGGAGCCGCGCCTTCTCGCCGCCCGAAAGTTTTTCGACCTTCGTATCCGCCTTGTCCGCGCCGAAGCCGTAAAAGCCCGCGCGTGCACGCACCTGCGCGATCGTCGCATCGGGCATCAGCTCGCGGAAATGCTCGTAAGGCGTCTCGCCCATATTGAGTTCGTCGAGCTGGTGCTGCGCGAAATAGGCGATGCGCAGTTTCTTCGACGCATATTTATGTCCGGCCGTCACGCGCAGCCGGTCGCACAAGAGCTTCGCGAATGTCGACTTGCCATTGCCGTTCGCGCCGAGCAGCGCGATGCGGTCGTCCTGGTCGATGCGCAGGTCGAGATTGCTCAGAACCGGTTTGTCCGGCGCATAGCCGACGCTTGCATGCTCGAGCCGGATAATGGGCGAGGCGAGCGGCTTTTCCGGTACCGGGAAGTGGAAGGGCAGCACGCGCTCTTCCAGCACATCGGCGATGGGCTGCATCTTCGCCAGCGCCTTCATGCGGCTCTGCGCCTGCCGCGCCTTGGAGGCCTTGGCCTTGAAGCGCTCGATGAAGCTTTCCATGTGGCGGCGCGCATCGTCATGCTTCTTCTTCATCGAAAGCTGAAGCATCAGCTTCTCGCGCCGCGTCCGGTCGAAGCGGTCGTAATTACCGGTATAGAAAGTGAGCTTCTGGTTTTCGAGATGCAGGATGTTCTGCGCGACATTGTTCAACAGGTCGCGGTCATGGCTGACGATGAGGACGGTATAGGGATAGTTCCTCAGATAGTCCTCGAGCCAGATCGTGCCTTCGAGATCGAGATAGTTTGTCGGTTCGTCGAGCAGCAGCAGGTCCGGCTCGGAAAAGAGCACGCCCGCCAGCGCCACGCGCATCCGCCAGCCGCCCGAGAAGTCCGAGCAGGGCCGCGCCTGCGCTTCCTCGTCGAAGCCGAGGCCGGAGAGAATGGTGGCCGCCCGGGCAGGGGCCGCATGGGCGCCCATATCGGCAAGCCGCGTATGGATATCGGCGATCCGGTTCGGGTCCGTCGCCGTCTCGGCCTCGGCCATCAGCGAGGCCCGCTCTGTATCGGCCGCCAGCACCGTATCGATCAGCGAGGTCGGCCCGGCCAGCACCTCCTGCCGGACCATGCCGATCCGCCAGCTCTTCGGATAGGAAATGCCCCCGCTTTCCGGCCCGTATTCGCCCGTGATGAGCTTGAGCAGGGTGGATTTGCCCGTCCCGTTGCGGCCGACAAAGCCCGTCCGCTGTCCCGGCGGAATAGCCGCGGTGACCCGGTCGAGGAGGAGGCGTCCCTCCATGCGGAAGGTGAGATCGTTGATATGAAGCATGGTGAGCGGGCTTTTAGCACTCGCGGTTGCCCGCGTCACCAAGCCCCGCTATAACCCGCGCCAAATCTTCCACCTGCACAATTTGGGAAAGCTGAGCATGGCCCTCGAACGGACCTTCTCGATCATCAAGCCGGACGCGACCCGGCGGAACC